>NZ_JBEYTP010000010.1:0-189390 GCF_040643125.1 Micromonospora sp. NPDC047465 | reverse complement strand
CCCGCCGTGCCCGGCTCCGGGCGGTCAGGCTTGATCCCTGCGCCGGGCACGGCGGGCCACACCCCGTCGGTGGTCGCGCGCCGTCCGTGCCTGGCTGTCCGTTATCCGGCGAATGGGCCGTCGGGAGGCGACGGTCCGGGTGGCGGTGTCCCGTGGGTCCGGTTTCGGGTGTGACCGGGGGCATCGTGGGCGCGGAATCGTGGCCGGGCCGGGGTCGTTACACCATGCGTACGACCGAGCACGACCACGCCGCCGCCCCGACAGGGGTTGGTATGCGACCCCGGCCCCGGCCCCGGCCCCGGCCCCGGCCCCGGCCCCGGCGCCGGCCCCGGAATGATGGTGGGCCGCCGTCGTTACACATGGTCCCGGCCAGTGAAGGGGCGACCCCCTCGCCCCGCGCGGCACGGGCCACTCCCGGTCTCCAGATATGGCCGGTCTGATTCTTCCCGGCGCGTGACGCCGGATCCCCCGAGTTTGTTGAGCGCCGGACGGTGCTTGCGCCCCGCTGAACCCCCCTTTCGGCGTGTGGTGCCAACCCCCGAATGGAGCATCTGATGAACACGATCATGCGTAAGAGCGTTCTCGGTATTGCTGGTCTGGCCTTCGCCGGTGGTGTGTTCGCCGGTCCGGCTGCTGCTCACGCCGCCCCGACGGTCGAGAGCACCCCGATCACCGCCGTGGCCGTGGCGGCGGACAAGCCGGCCGTGGACACCGCGAAGCTGATCCCGCATGGTGTGCAGGGTGCGCAGTCGCGCATCGACCTGTCGGACGAGCAGGTCGGTAACGTGAAGGCGATCATCGCGGCGACGAAGAAGGCCGGCATGGACGAGCGGGCCGCGGTGGTGTCGATCGCGACGGCGTTGCAGGAGTCGAAGCTGGAGAACCTGGGTCATCTGGGTGACCGCAACGACCACGACTCGCAGGGCCTGTTCCAGCAGCGCCCGTCCAGCGGTTGGGGCACGGTGGAGCAGATCACCGACCCCGAGTACTCGACGATGGCGTTCCTGAAGGGTCTGAAGCAGGTCGACGGGTGGCAGGACATGCCCCTGACCGAGGCCGCGCAGACGGTGCAGGTGTCGGCGTACCCCGACCACTACGCCCAGTGGGAACAGCAGGCCGCCGACCTCGTCGCCAAGCACTGGAACAACTGACCCGCAGAGACAGACTTTCCACTACAAGGGGGAACGCTGGCCGGCACCCGACACGGGCGCCGGCCAGCGGCACATCTCCCACCACCCGACGGCCGGCCACCCACGCGGGGTGGCCGGCCGTCGGTGCGTACGAGGGTCAGACGCGGAAGCCGGCGGCCCGGGCCGCCTGACGTTCGCGGCGTCGGTCGGACCGGCGGCGCACGAACCAGACGACGAAGAGGACCAGCCCGAGCAGGAACGCCAGCACCAGCACCGGCAGGATGATCGCCACCACCGACATGACCACGCTGGTGGCGTCCTCGGCGGTGCTGGCCACCGGGGCGCCGACGCCGGCCGTGGTCGCGTTGACGACCGGTCGGGCGGCGGACTTCAGCAGGTGCACGCCGAGGGCGATCAGCACCCCGGTCACCACCGGGACCCACTGGTGGGAGGAGAAGAAGCTCCCCGGGTCGCTCACCGTCACCGTCTCCGACGACGAGCCCGCGCCGAAGGCCAGGCCACCGGCGGTGGGCCGGACCACGGTCTGCACCACGTCGTTGACGTGGTCGACCACGGGCACCTTGTCGGCCACGACCTCGATGACCAGCAGCACCGCCAGGATGGCGAGCACCCAGCCGTTGCCGAGCCACTGCCAGCCGGCGGGCAGGTCGATCAGGCTGGTGTAGCGGGCCAGCAACCCCATGGTGAGCAGGGGGATGTAGGCGTTCAGCCCCGCCGAGGCGGCGAGGCCGGTACCGGTGAGAACTTCGAGCACCGTCTCAGCATCCCACCGCCACGCCAGTGCCGCTCGGTGGCGCGGGCCGGGGCCTCGGCTACCCTCGTCGGGTGCGGTTGGTGATTGCGAAGTGCTCGGTGGACTACGTCGGACGGCTCTCGGCTCACCTGCCGCCGGCCACCCGGTTGCTGATGGTGAAGGCGGACGGGTCGGTGTCGATCCACGCCGACGACCGGGCGTACAAGCCGCTGAACTGGATGAGCCCGCCCTGCCGGCTGGAGGAGGCCCCGGGTGTCTGGCGGGTCGTCAACAAGGCCGGCGAGGAGCTGCGGATCACCCTGGAGGAGATCTTCCAGGACACCTCGTACGAGCTGGGCGTCGATCCAGGCCTGCGCAAGGACGGCGTGGAGGCGCACCTCCAGGAGTTGCTGGCGGCCAACCCGGAGACGCTCGGCGAGGGGTTCACGCTGGTCCGCCGGGAGTACATGACGGCCATCGGCCCGGTGGACCTGCTCTGTCGGGACGCCAACCAGGGCGCCGTTGCGGTGGAGGTGAAGCGGCGTGGCGAGATCGACGGCGTGGAGCAGCTCACCCGGTACCTGGAGCTGATGAACCGCGACCCGCTGCTCGCGCCCGTCGCCGGGGTGTTCGCCGCGCAGGAGATCAAGCCGCAGGCCAGGGTGCTCGCCACGGACCGGGGCATCCGCTGCGTCGTCGTGGACTACGACAAGCTGCGCGGCATCGAGCGGGACGAACTCACCCTCTTCTGACGCCCTCCGCCCCGTGGCTCACCGGCCGTACATCGTCTTGATGGCCCTGACGAGCCGGGCGACGTCGGCCGGCGTCCGCTCGAAGGTCGTGGAGGCCAGCAGCGACCGGGCCCGCCGGCGGGTGATCGCCTTGGCGCGGCTGAACTCGCGCAGCCCGTCCTCGCCGTGGATGCGGCCGAAACCGGAGTCGCCGACGCCGCCGAACGGCAGCGTGGACATCCCGGCGAAGGTCAGCGTCGAGTTGACCGACGCCATCCCCGAGCGCAGCCGCCGGGCGATCGCCACCGCGCGCCGCCGGCCGAAGACCGAACCCCCCAGGCCGTACGACAGGGCGTTGGCCCGGGCGACGGCCTCGTCGGCGTCGCGGACCCGGTTGACGGTCAGGGTCGGGCCGAAGGTCTCCTCGCGTACGGCGAGTGAGTCCTCCGGGACGTCCACCAGCACGGTCGGGCGCACGTACGGCGGCTGCACCGCGTCGGCGCCGCCCAGCACCGCCCGGCCGCCCCGGGCCAGCGCGTCGTCGATGTGCCGGCGGATCACGTCGAGCTGGCTCGGCATGGTGATCGGGCCGATGTCGGCGTCGTCGGGGCCGACGGTCAACCGACCGGCCCGCTCGACCACCTTCCCGACGAAGGCGTCGAAGACCGGCTCGACCGCGTAGACCCGCTCGATGCCGATGCAGGTCTGGCCGGCGTTGGTGAGCGCGCCCCAGACGCACGCCTCGGCGGCGGCGTCCAGGTCGGCGTCGGCGTCGACGATCATCGCGTCCTTGCCGCCCGCCTCCAGCAGCACGGGCGTCAGCGACTCGGCGCAGGCCGCCATCACCTTCCTGGCGGTGGCGGACGAGCCGGTGAAGGCCACCTTGCCCACCCCGGAGCGGCAGAGCGCGGCGCCGACGTCGCCGAGCCCGTGCACCGCGGTGAACACCGGGTGCTCCGGCACCACCTCGGCGAACGTGTCGACCAGCCACTGCCCGACGGCGGGGGTGTACTCGCTGGGCTTCAGCACCACCGCGTTCCCGGCCGCGAGCGCGTACGCGACGGAGCCGATCGGGGTGAAGACGGGATAGTTCCACGGCCCGATCACGCCGATCACCCCGTGCGGCTGGTATTCGAGGTGGGCGGAGAACTCGGCCAGGACGAGCCGCGAGCGGACCCGGCGGGGGCCCAGCACCCGGCGGGCGTTGCGGGCCGCCCAGTCGACGTGCTCGACGGCGCTGACGATCTCCACGACGGCGTCGGCCAACGGCTTGCCACCCTCGGCGTGCACCAGCTCGGCCAGCTCCTCGATCCGCCGGGCGAGCAGGGCCCGCCACCGCAGCAGCCGCTCCCTGCGCCCGGCGAAGCCGAGCCCGGCCCACCACTCGCCGGCAGGGCGGGCGCGGTCGACCGCCCGCGCGACGTCCTCGGCGGTCGCCACCGGCAGGCGACCGACCTCCGCGCCGGTCGCCGGGCTCGTCGACACCAGCCGACCGTCCTCGATGACCGGGGTTCCCGGGACATGCACAGCCGTCATGACGGAAGTCTAGACCTGAGGATTACTCGCCGGTAGGGTGGCGAGCCTGCTCGTTCCGGTCCGCCGGGCCGCCCGTACGGATGAGCTTCCGGCCGCCGCCCGGCCTTGTCGAAAGCGGTGGTGCCCGATTCCGTGGACGTGGTCGGGGCGTCGGGCCGGCCGGGACTGTTTGCGGTCTTTGTCAGCCGGTGGACGCCGAACCGGCGAACGGGAGATGTCCGGCCGGGGGCGTGGAGGTGACCGCCCGGCGGTCGAGGGTGACTACCGTGTGGTGGCAGGCTGACGCGCGGGGTGACCGTGCGGGGTGGGGGGCTGACTGTCCATGGAGGAACGTCCGGAACTGATGCCGTTGCTGACGGTGGCGGGTGGGGCGATGCGGGGGCTGAGTTTCCGGGTCGGCCCGGTGCGGCAGGTGATCGGCCGGGTGCCGACGGCCGACATCGTCGTGCACGACGCGCACCTGAGCCGCCGGCACGCCGAGGTCTGGCTGACGGACGAGGGCGCCTGCCTGGCGGACCTGGGCTCGACCAACGGCACCTGGCTGAACGACCGGCGGATCACCGGCGTGGAGCGGTTGGCCGACGGGGACGTGATCCGGGTCGGACGCACCGAGCTGCGCCTCTTCGACCCGGGCGTGGCGCGGACCGATCCGGTGGGGTTCAGCTTCGGCCAGCCGCGCCGGGACCACCGCCCGACACTGCCGCTGCCGATCGCGACGCCGGCCCTCCCGGGCGCCGACCCCCTCGCGACCCCCGCCCTTCCGGCTGCCCAGCCGGTGCCGCCGCTGTCGGCCGCGATGCCGGCCCTCCAGGGTCCCGGCGCGGTGCCGCCGCTGCCGGTGGGCGCGCTGGGCTCCGCCCCGTTCTGACCTGTCGCCGCACATTTCCCGACCAGGGAACATGGCGGGGGGACCCATGGACGCGCCCGGGGTGTCGTGGCAGCATGCCGCGGATGGAGACCGGACAGCAGCTCGTGTCGGCGAACGGGATCACCCAGGCGGTGCGGGTGGCCGGGCCGCCGGACGGCGTGCCGGTGCTGCTGATCCACGGCAACTGCTCGTCCGCGGCGTTCTGGGAGCCGCTGGTGCGGCGGCTGCCGGACACCCTCCGGGTGGTCGCGCCCGACCTGCGGGGCTACGGGTACACCGACACCGCCCCGGTGGACGCGACCCGGGGGCTGACCGACTTCTCCGACGACCTCGCCGCGCTGCTGGACGAGCCGTCCCTGTTCGCGCCCGGTGCCCGACCGGTGGTGGTCGGGCACTCGCTGGGCGGGGGAGTGGCCATGCGGCTGCTGGTCGACCACCCCGACCGGGTGGCCGCGCTGCTGCTCGCCGCGCCGGTCTCGCCGTACGGCTACGGGGGCACGCGCGACCTGGTCGGCACCCCCACCACGCCCGACTTCGCCGGCACCGGGGCGGGCACGGCCAACCAGGAGTTCGTCAAGCGGCTGGCCGCCGGCGACCGGGGCACGGAGAGCCAGGCCAGCCCGCGCAACGTGCTGCGGGCCACCTACGTGGCGGACCCGGCCTCGCTCGGCGACGACGAGGAACTGCTGCTGGACACCCTCCTCACCACCGCGACGGGCGACGACAACTACCCGGGCACGGCGGTGGACTCGGCGAACTGGCCCGGCACCGCTCCGGGCCGGCGCGGCGTGCTCAACGCCCTCTCCCCGGCGTACTTCCGGGTCGCCGACGAACTCGTGGCCGTCGCCGACAAGCCGCCGGTTACCTGGATCCACGGGGACGCCGACGTGATCGTCTCGGACACCTCGCTGTTCGACCTGGCCCACCTGGGCTCGCTCGGCGCGGTGCCGGGATGGCCGGGGGCGGATGCCTGCCCGGCGCAGCCGATGGTGGGGCAGACCCGGGCGGTGCTGGAGCGTTACGCGGCGGCCGGCGGCGCGTACCGGGAGGTGCTGCTGCCCGGCTGCGGGCACAGCCCGCACCTGGAGCGGCCGGCCGAGTTCGTCGCCGAGCTGCTCCGGCTGACCGGCGGGGCGGCCTGACGACGGGCGGGCCGACGACGGGCGGCCCGACGGGCCGCACCGTCCGTGAAATACCCCACCGCGTCTCGACAACCGAACGTCACGTGGCAGACTCGCGCGCATAACCTTAGTGGCCGTTCACGCGGCTGTGCGGAGCATTGGGGAGGCCGGTCGTGGCGCGCGAGTTCACCAGCGTGGGCGTTGTGGGTCTGGGCACCATGGGTGCCGGCATCGTCGAGGTATTCGCGCGCAACGGCGTCGACGTCGTCGCGGTCGAGATCTCCGAGGGCGCGCTGGAGCGCGGCCGGGCCACCCTGACCGGCTCGACGGACCGGGCCGTGGCCAAGGGCAAGCTCGCCGAGGCGGACCGGGACGCGCTGCTGAGCCGGGTCCACTGGCAGGTCGGGCTGGACGCGTTGCACTCGGTGGACCTCGTCATCGAGGCGGTGCCCGAGCACCTGGACCTCAAGCAGCGGATCTTCGCCGAGCTGGACCGGGTCTGCAAGCCCGAGGCGATCCTGGCCACCAACACCTCGTCGTTGAGCGTCACCGAGATCTCCGTCGCCACCAGCCGGCCCAACCAGGTGATCGGCATCCACTTCTTCAACCCGGCCCCGGTCATGAAGCTCGTCGAGGTGGTCCGGACGGTGGTCACCTCCGCCGACGTGGTCGCCGACGTGGAGGCGCTCTGCGAGCGGCTCGGCAAGGTCGACGTGACCATCAACGACCGCGCCGGCTTCATCGCCAACGCGCTGCTCTTCGGCTACCTCAACCACGCCGTCGGCATGTTCGAGTCGCACTACGCCACCCGCGAGGACATCGACGCGGCCATGAAGCTCGGCTGCGGCCTGCCGATGGGCCCGCTGGCGCTGATGGACCTGATCGGCCTGGACACCGCGTACGAGATCCTGGACACCATGTACCGGCGCGGCGGCCGGGACCGCCGGCACGCCCCGGTGCCGCTGATCAAGCAGATGGTCACCGCCGGGCTGCTCGGCCGCAAGTCCGGCCGGGGCTTCTACACCTACGAGCGGCCGGGCTCCCCGAAGGTCGTACCGGACGAGCGGACGCCCGTGGCCGCGGAGCCGGCGCTGGCCGACGGCGCGCGCGCCATCGCGAAGGTGGGCGTGGTGGGCTCCGGGACGATGGCCACCGGGATCATCGAGGTCTTCGCCAAGGCCGGCTACGAGGTCGTCTCGGTGACCCGGGGCGCGGAGAAGTCCGCGAAGGTCTGCGAAGCGGTCAAGACCTCGCTCAACAAGGGCGTGGTGCGCGGCAAGGTCAGCGAGGCCGACCGGGACGCCGCGCTCGGCCGGATCAACTGGTCGGCCACCCTGGAGCACCTCGCGGACGTCGACCTCGTGGTCGAGGCCGTGGTGGAGGAGCTGAGCGTCAAGAAGGCCCTCTTCGCCAGCCTCGACGAGATCTGCAAGCCGGGCGTCGTGCTCGCCACCACCACCTCGTCGCTGCCGGTGATCGACGTCGCGATGGCCACCCAGCGGCCCGCCGACGTGGTCGGTTTGCACTTCTTCAACCCGGCCCCCGTCATGCCGCTGGTCGAGATCGTGCAGACCATCCGGACCTCGGCCGAGACGACCGCCACCGCCCGCGCCGTCTGCGCCACGCTGGGCAAGACGGGCGTGGTCTGCGGCGACCGGTCCGGCTTCGTCGTCAACGCGCTGCTCTTCCCGTACCTCAACGACGCGGTGAAGATGCTGGAGGCCAGTTACTCCACCGCCGACGACATCGACTACGCGATGAAGCTGGGCTGCGGTTACCCGATGGGCCCGTTCGAGCTGCTCGACGTGGTCGGCCTGGACGTCTCGCTGGCCATCCAGCGGGAGCTCTACCTGGAGCTGCGCGAGCCGGGCTTCGCGCCCGCCCCGCTGCTGGAGCACCTGGTCACGGCCGGCTACCTGGGTCGCAAGAGCGGCCGCGGCTTCCGCGACCACACCCGTCGCTGAGCGGGTCAACGCCCGGCGCCGGTGACGGCGTCTGCATGGTGTGACCTTCGAGGAGTACGTCAGCAGCCGCGGGCCGGCCCTGATCCGGCTGGCCCGGCTGCTGACCGGGGACGAGCACCGGGCCGAGGACCTCACCCAGGACGTCCTCGCCCGCGCGTACGTGCACTGGCGGCGGATCGCCAGGGCGGACCGGCCCGACGTGTACGTGCGCCGGATGCTGGTCAACGCCAACCACTCCTGGTGGCGCCGGCGTACGAACCGGGAACTGGCGACGGCTGACTTCGCCGAGCGGCCGCAGCGCGGCGACCTCGGCGGCGAGACCGCCGACCGGGACGCGATGTGGCGGCTCGTCCTCGGGCTGCCGGAACGCCAGCGGGCGGTGCTCGTGCTGCGCTACTACGAGGACCTCGACGACGCGACCATCGCCCAGATCCTGGACTGCTCGCCGGTCACCGTCCGCACCCATGCCATGCGGGCGCTCGCCCACCTCCGGGAGCGCTGCGACCTCCCGACGACGAACGGGAGCCGGCCGTGACCGACCTCGACGAACGGATCGTACGGGCGCTGCGCGAGCGCGCCGAGGGAACGGTCGACACCGACCGCCTGACGGCGCGTGCCGTCGCCGGCGGGAAGGCCCGCCGCCGTCGTCGTCGGGCCGGCGCGGGGGCCGCGGTGGGTCTGGTGGCGGTGCTTGGCCTGACCGTCGGCACCGGCGTCGGCTGGCTGGAGGGGGTACGTCCACCGCACGCCGCCGCGCCGGGAACCTCCGCGGTGACGCCACCCTGGGCGGACGACGTACCGGGGGCCGCGAGCCGGCCCGACCTGGTGGGCACGGATCCGCAGGTGCTGCACTTCGGGTTGGACCCGGCACGGGCCCGCTATCTGGGCTGGGAGGTCTGGTCGGGGGTGGAGCTGGTCCGGGCCGACGTCGGCGGGGGCCGGGCGGTCACCGTCGAGCTGACCTCCTCCGCCGCCGCGCTCATGCACGGTGTGGTCAACGGACTGCCGGTCGACCTGTCGGGTATGACGGTCGAGGAGGCCTACGACGGCAGCGATCGCCGGCACCGGGGCAGGGGAGATACGCCCAGCTGGGTCCGGCTCTGGCAACCGGCCCGTGGCCTGTACGCCCGGGCCACCGTGACCGCCGCCACCGCCCGGGAGATCGACGTGGCGCTCCGCGCCCTTCAGCTGGGCGACTCACGCCGCTGCGGCGACCCGGTACGGTTGACCACGTTGCCCACCGGCGCCCGGCTCACCGGCTGCCGGGTCGAGGCGGACTCCTTCCCCGACGCGCTGCGGGTGTCGCTGCGGGTGACCGCGAGCGAGCAGCGGCAGATGACCGTGTCCTTCGAGTACGCGAGCAGTAGCGCCAGCAGCCGGACCGAGGGGAACCGGACGATCGCCGGCCGGCCCGCCTACCGTTACCCGCAGGGCGAGCAACTGGAGCTGCTCGGATTCCCGAAGGCCCACCTGGTGGCCGACTTCGGCTGGCCCTTCGACGGCTTCACCGAGCAGGACGCCGCCCTCGTACTCGGCGGGGCGCGGGTGGCCGAGGACCCGATCCGCCCGGAGACCTGGGACTGACCGGTCGTGCGCCCGTGCCGGGCCGGCCCACGGGTCGGCCCGTACGCTTGGTGACCGTGAGCCCCCGTCGCAACCGACCCCGCCGCGATGACACCGCCCACCTCGACTCCGACCGGGTCCGCCAGGGCGTCGCCTCGGTGCAGCAGTGGCGCGACGGCGAGTGGCAGGTGCGCGGGATCAGCGGCGGGGCGTCCACCAAGACGTACCGCTGCCCGGGCTGCGACCAGGAGATCCGGCCCGGGGTGGCGCACCTGGTGGCGTGGCCGGCCGACGGGCGGGGCGACCTGACGGACCGGCGGCACTGGCACAGCGGCTGCTGGCGGGCCCGGGACCGGCGCGGGCCGGTCGTGCAGCGCGGCCGCGGCGCCCCCCGGTACGGCTGAGCGATCTGGATCACCCTGTTTCCGCCCCGCCCGGCGGTCCCCGGCCGCACGGGTGAGACTGGACGGGTGAGCACACCGATCCGCGCGTCCACCATCCTGCCCGGGCGTCGCGAGGACATCGAACTGCACACCGCGGACGGACTGCGGCTGGTCGGCGAGCTGGCCCGACCGCTGGACCGGGAGCCGGTGGGCACCCTCGTCTGCCTGCACCCGCTGCCCACCCACGGCGGGATGATGGACAGCCACGTGTTCCGCAAGGCGGCGTGGCGCCTGCCGGCCCTGGCCGACCTGGCCGTGCTCCGCTTCAACACCCGGGGCACCAGCAGCCTGCGCGGCACCAGCGAGGGCGCCTTCGACAACGCCGTCGGCGAGCGTTTCGACGTCGCCGCCGCCATCGAGTACGCCGAGTTCGCCGAGCTGCCGAACATCTGGCTGCTCGGCTGGTCGTTCGGCACCGACCTGACCCTGAAGTACGGCTGCGACCCGGCGGTCACCGGGGCGATCCTGCTCTCCCCGCCGCTGCGCTACTCCACCCCGGCAGACCTCGACCACTGGGCGGCGTCCGGCAAGCCGCTGACCGCCCTGGTGCCGGAGTTCGACGACTACCTGCGCCCCGACGAGGCGCGGGAACGCTTCGCGGCGGTGCCGCAGGCCGAGGTGGTCGGGGTGCCCGGCGCGAAGCACCTCTGGGTCGGCGACGCCGAGACCGTGCTGGACGAGGTGGCCCGCCGGGTCGACCCGGCCGCCGCCGTGCCGCTGCCGACCACCTGGGACGGCCCGGTGGAGACCGGCGACGTCAGCGCGTACGCCGACCGCACGGTGGCCTCCTTCGCCGACCGCCCGGTGCCCGGCCCGCCCGCGGGCCAGGCCGGCTGACCCGCCCGCCCGCAGGCCAGGCCGGCTGACCCGCCCGCCCGCGGGCCGGGGTGGTCGTCGCGGTCCCGGCCGGGGTCAACGGGACTCCTGCCGGGGCAGGATCACCTCCCGCAGGATGAGCTGGAACGCGGCCACCGCCGGGATCGCGATCAGCGCGCCCACCACGCCCAGCAGGGACACGCCGAGCAGCGCGGCGACCAGGGCGGCCACCTCGTTGACCGCCACCGACCGGCGCATGACCTTGGGATAGATCAGGTAGTTCTCCACCTGCTGGTAGATCAGGAAGAACACCACGCAGGCGATGCCGACCGGCAGGTCGGTGGCGAAGCCGACCAGGCTGACGATCACCGCGCCCAGCGTGGCGCCGATCTGCGGGACGAGGTCGGTCACCGCGACCACCACGGCCAGCGCGAACGGGTACGGCAGCCCGACGACCAGCGCGAAGACGAACGTGGTCGCCCCGGCCAGCACGGCGATGCTGAGCGCGCCCACCATGTACGCGCCGACCTTGGCCAGGATCTCGTCGCCGATCAGCCGCACCCGCTCCCGGCGGGACCGGGGCACCAGCGAGTACCCCAGGTCGCGGAGCCGGTCGAAGTAGACGAGGAAGTAGATCGTCAGCACCAGCACGGTCAGCCCCCGGAACACCGTCCCGAAGACCATCTGGGCCCCGCCGAGCACCCCGCCGAGCGCCCCTCCGATCGTGGCCGGGTTCGCCGCGTTCTGCAGCCGCTCCATCAGGTCGTACCGCTCCACCAGGTCGTTGACCGTCCGGTTGCGGCGCAACTCGTCCAGGAAGCTCGGCAACTGGTCCACGAACTGTCCGGTCTGCGTGACGATCGGCGGCACCAGGGCGAACACGCCGCCGCAGAGGAGCAGCACGACCGTCAGCGCGACCGTCGCCACCGCCGCGCCGTGCGGCAGCCCCCAGGAGCGCAGCCGGACCACGGCGGGGTGCAGGCCCACGGCGAGGAAGAGCGCGATGACCACCAGGACGAGGATTCCGGCCGCGCTGCGCAGGCCCAGGTAGAGGGTGTACGCGAGCAGCACCCCGGCCGCACCTGTGAAGCCGACCAGGAAGCTGCTGCGCCGCAGCGGTCGCCCCGGCGTGCCGAACCGTCCCGTCCCGACGGCCGGCGGCTCGTCGCCGTCCGGAGCCGACGCCGTGCCCCCGGGCACCGCCCCGGTCCGTTCCTGCTCGGCGGCCCGTTCCCACCCGGGCTCGGCCGTCCCTTTCGGCTCGGCGGCCCGCTTCCGCTCCGGCTCGGCGGCCGTCCCGGCCGGGTCCGGGGTGGTTCCGGGCTCCCGGTCGGCGCCCGACGCCGCGGGTCCGTCCTGTGCCATCCGGACCTCCCTGATCGACTTCCGCCGGCGCCTGCCGGCCCCCGGGCGCGGGGACCCCAGGTCCGGGGGCTCCGATCAGGAGCGTAGTGGTCGTCAGGGCGCCGGACCGACCCGTCCGTCCACCGGGTCGCGTCGGTCCGGCCACCGGCCCACCCCACGGGATGCCGCTCCGGCCGCTGTCGAGCTGCCCTCACTGACGGGGCACAACCGGACCCCACAGGATGCCACCGCCCGGCGCCCACACCACCCGACCCACCGTGCGACGGGGCGGGTGGTCAGTCCTTCTCGACGACGACCTTGCTCGGCTTGGCGCTGCGCTCGTCGGTGGTCGGCTTCGTCGGCCGCTTGCCGTTCTCGCCGGTGCTGGTGATCTTCGTCGGGGTGGCGCCCCGGCCGGCCTCACCCGGCACCGCCGCCACGGTCGGCTCCCCCTCCACGCCGGCGCTGGCGGTGCCGCCGTCGACGGTGGTCACGGACGCGACCTTGCCGCTCTCCGGCTGCCCGGCGTCCGCCGGCTCGATCCGACCCTTGGCCGGCTGGCCGGCCTCCGCCGGCTCGACCTTGCCCGCGCCGGGCCTGCCGCCCGCGGCCGGGGCGGCCTCCTTGCCCCCGGCCCCACCCGCCGGAGCCGCTGCCGCTCCGGCCGGCGTGGCCTCCTTCTTCGCCTCGCCCGCCCCGGCGGCGGTCGACGCCTTCCCGCCGTTCGCCGCGGCGGTGGCCGTCCCGCCCGGTGCGTCGGCCGCACCGACCAGCCCCAACCGCAGCTCGGCCACCTGCCGCTGCAGCTCGTCGGACTCCTGCCGCGACTTCCATGTCTCCTGCCGCAGGTCGGCGAGCTGCTGCTGGGCCTGCGCGATCTCCAGCATCACCTGGGCGAGCTGCTGACGGCTCGCCGCGGCCTCCTGCTGGGTGGCGGCGAGGTGCTGCTGGGTGGTGGCCAGGTGCTGCTGCGTCGTCGCCGCGTACTCCTCGAACTGGCGACGCGAGGTCGCCACGTGCTCGTCGGCCTTGCGGCGCTTCTCGGCCGCCTCCGACTCGGCCCGGCCGAGCAGCGCCGCCGCCTCCTCCTCGGCCTGGCGGCGCATCGCCAGCGCGTCCCGTTCGGCGGCCTGCCGGACGGCGGCGGCACCCTGCTCGATCTCGTTCTTCCGGCTGGTGTACTCCGACTCCAGCGTGGCGCGGCGCGACTCGAACCCGGTCTCCAGCTCGTCGTGCCGGCTCTTGTGCTGCTGCTCCAGCTCGGCGAGGCGGGTCTTGTACTGCTTCTCCAGGTCGTCGCGGCGCTTGGTGAACTCCTGCTCGGCGGTCGTCCGGCGCTGGGTCAGCTCACGGTCCGCCGCCTCGCGGCGGCTGTTGACCTCCTGCTCCACCCCGGCCCGCCAGGCGCCCAGCTCCTGCTGCGTCTGCGCCCGGGCCTGCTGCACGTACGCCTCGGTCTCCGTGCGCATTCGCTGCACGTACGCCTCGGTCTCGGCGCGGCTGCGCTTGGCCGCCTCGGCCGCCTGGGTGGTGAGCCGCTCCGCCTCCTGCCGGGCCTTGTCGCGGGTGGCCCGGCCGGCCTGGGCGGCGTCGTCGATGATCTGCTTGGCGTCCCGCTGGGCCTTGGCGTGGGTGGCCCGGCCCGCCTCGGTGGCCTGGTCGACCAGGCGCTTGGCCTCCTGCTGGGCCTTGGCGTGGACCTCCTTGGCGGCCTCGCGGAGCTGGGTGGCCTCCTGCTGGGCCCTGGCGTGGACCTCCTTGGCGGCCTCGCGGAGCTTGGTCGCCTCCTGCTGGGCCCGGTGGTGGATCTCCTTGGCCGCGTCCCGCAGCTGGGTGGCCTCCTGCTGGGCCTTCGCCAGCGCCTCCTGGGCGGCCTTGCCCAGCCGAGCGGCCTCCTCCTTGGCGGCCCGGACCGCGGCGTCCGCCTCGGCCTTACGGGCCGCGCTGTGCCGCTCCTCCTCCGCCCGGCGGGCGGCCAGCGCGATCTCGAAGTCCTTGAGCGCGGTGGCGGCCTGCTCGCGCGCCTCCTCGATGATGTGCTCGGCGGCGGCCCGGCGCGCCTCGATCTCCTGGTTGGCGGCGACCAGGACCGCGTCGGCCTGCTCCTCGGCGAGGGTGAGGATCTGTTCCACCCGCGGGCCGAGGTGCCGAAAGGAGACGTTCTCCAGCGCGCCGGACGACTTGCGGGCCTGGGCGAGGTCCCGCTGGAGCACCTCCACCTGGCCGGCGAGCTTGTGGATCTGTGTGTAGGCCTGTTCCCGCTCGGCCGCGAGGGCCGCGATCTCGTGCTCCGCACGAGCGACGTACCGGTCGACCTGTCGTTTCTCGTACCCCCGCAGAGCGGACTCGAAGCTGGGCTCCGTGGTCACGTCTCCGCCGAGAGCGAACAGTTCCTCGCCGTGCGACATGCCCCCATCCTCACACGCATCCGGCTCTGCTGGGGCGATACGGACGCCCCGGATGGGACCTACTTCACTGCGGCCACGCCCGGGCAATTCCCTGGCGGGCAAACGCATACGGCGCGGGGCACACCGGTCACCCGGTGTCACCCCACGCCGTCGTCATGCCCCCGGTCGGGTCGGTCAGTTGGACGTCTCGGCAGCCACCCGCTCGTCCGCGCCGTCGGCCTTCTTCGCCTCGGGCTTGGCCGGCGCGGCCGGCTGCGTGGCCGGCACGCCCGGCACGATGCCGGCGAGGCCGGAGAGCATCTGGCCGAGCTGGGAGGTAACGGCGTCCTTCTGCCGGGTGAGGTCCTCGACCTCGCGGCGAGCCGCCTGGGTGGTCAGCTCGGCCTCGGTGCGCGCCTCGGTGAGCAGCCGCTTCGCCTCGGCCTTCGCCTCGCCGAGCGTCTTCTCGGCCAGCGCCTTGGCCTTGTCGACCGTCTCGTTGGCGGTGCGCTCCGACTCGACCCGGCGGGCCTCGGCGCGCTGCTCGATCTCCTTGGCCCGCTCCTGCGCCGCATGGGCCCGCTGCTCCGCCTCGCTGACCAGCTTCTGGGTCTGCGCGACCTGCGCCGCGTGCCGCTCCGACTCCTCGCGCTCGGCCTTCTCCCGGCGCTCGGCGAGCTGGAGCTCCAGGGCCTGGAGGTCCTTGTCGCGCTTGTCCCGCGCGTCGGTGAGCAGCTTGGTCGCCTCGGCGCGCTTCTCCTCGGCCTCCCGGGCGGCCTTCGCCCGCTGCTGGGTGATCTCCCGCTCGGCGGTCGCCCGGAGCGTGGCGACCTCGCGCTCGACGGTGGACTTCAGCTCGGCGACCTCGTGCGCGGTGACCGTGCGCAGCTGCTTGGTCTCGCGGTCGGCGTCGGCGCGCAGCGTGTCGGCCTCGCGCCGGGCCTGGACACGGACCTCGGCGGCCTCGCGCTCGGCGGCGGTGCGGACGCTGCCGGCCTCCCGCTCGGCGGTGGCCTTCATCGCCGCCGCCTCGGCGCGCGCCTTGTCGGTGATCTCGCGGGCCTCGAGGCGGGCGGCGGAGAGGATGCCCTCCGACTCGCGCTTGGCCTCGTTGCGGTGGTCGTTGGCCTGCTCCTCGGCCAGCCGGAGGATCTGCTCGACGCGGGTGCCGAGGCCGGAGAGGGTGGGCCGGCTGTTCTCCTCGAGCTGCTTGTTGGTGTCGGCGAGTTTCTGCTCCAGCGTGCTCATGCGCTGTTCGGCCTGGCGGAGCCGGCGCTGGGCGTCGTTCATGCGCTGCTCGGCCTCGGCCCGGGCCTGCTCGGACTGGGTCAGCGCGGCCGTCATCCGGCCGATGAAGTCATCGACCTGGTGGGTGTTGTAGCCGCGTAGGCCGACGGTGAAATCGGGCTGGGAGTTCGCGTTATCGAAGAACGCAAGAGGGGAGGACTGCTGGGGCATTGGGACATACTCGCAGACTCCCCAGGGTGCTTCGCAAGAGCGGTCCCGAGCTTTCGCGTCCTCTTTACATGGTCAACTGCGGGAGCCCCGGGAGGCGGGACCAACCGGCGATCTTGGCAGGTCCCGGGCGGGTCGGACGGCACGGAGAGTGACTACGGAAAAGGGCCGCGGGAGATCGCCGCGGCCCTTTGTCGCGCATGGCCGGGCACTCGAATGAGCGCCCCGCGTCGGTGGCGGAAAACGATCGTCGTTCGCCCCCAATGGTCGTCGGTGTGGTCAGTGGCCGCGGAACCGGTTGATCGCGTCCTCGTGCCGGGAGCGCAGCTCGCGGTCGCGCACGCCGAGCCCGTCGGAGGGGGCGAGGCAGCGGACGCCGACCTTGCCCTGGTGCGCGTTGCGGTGCACCTCGTACGCGGCCTGGCCGGTCTGCTCCAGGCCGTAGGTCCTGGACACGGTCGGGTGGATCTTGCCCAGTGCCACCAGCCGGTTCGCCTCCCACGCCTCGCGGTAGTTGGCGAAGTGGCTGCCGACGATCCGCTTCAGGTGCATCCAGAGGTAGCGGTTGTCGTACTGGTGCTGGTAGCCGCTCGTGGATGCGCAGGTGACGACGGTGCCGCCGCGCTTGGTCACGTAGACGCTCGCGCCGAAGGTCTCCCGGCCCGGGTGCTCGAAGACGATGTCCGGGTCCTCGCCGCCGGTCAGCTCGCGGATCCGCTCGCCGAAGCGGCGCCACTCGTCCGGGTCCTGGGTCTCCTCGTCCTTCCAGAAGCGGAAGCCCTCGGCGGCCCGGTCGATCACCAGCTCGGCGCCCATCCTGCGGCACAGCTCCGCCTTGTCGGGGGAGGACACCACGCAGACCGGGATCGCTCCGCCGTTGAGCGCCATCTGGGTGGCGTACCCGCCGAGGCCGCCGGAGGCGCCCCAGATCAGCACGACGTCGCCCTGCTTCATGTTCGCCCCGTGGTGCGAGACGAGCTGCCGGTACGCCGTCGAGTTGACCAGGCCGGGGCTGGCCGCCTCCTCCCAGCTCAGGTGACGCGGCTTGGGCATCAGCTGGTTGGCCTTGACCACGGCCAACTCGGCGAGGCCGCCGAAGTTGGTCTCGAAGCCCCAGATCCGCTGCTGCGGGTCGAGCATGGTGTCGTCGTGCCCGGCCGCGTCCTCCAACTCCACCGAGAGGCAGTGCGCGACCACCTCGTCGCCGGCCTTCCAGCGGGTCACCCCGGGCCCGGTGCGCAACACCACGCCGGCGGCGTCCGAGCCGACCACGTGGTACGGCAGGTCGTGCCGCTTGGTCAGCTCGGAGTGCCGGCCGTAGCGCTGGAGGAACTTGAAGGTCGACAGCGGCTCGAAGATGCTGGTCCAGACCGTGTTGTAGTTGATCGCGCTGGCCATGACCGCGACGAGCGCCTCGCCCGGCCCGAGTTCCGGCGTCGGCACCTCCTGCACGTGCAGCGCCTTGCGCGGGTCCTTGTCCCGGGTGGCCAGGCCGTCGAACATCCGGGTCTCGTCGGCGCGCACCACGACGCCCCGGTACGACTCCGGGACCGGCAGGCCGGCGATGCCGCCGAGCTCCCGCTCCGGTTGGTCGGATCCCTCCGCCGCCATGATCGCTTCGAGGATGTCCTGCACGTCGACCTCCCGTTCGTCCGCACCCGCGCACGCGGGCCTGGGTGCTGCCATCGTCGGCGTGAGTGCGGCCGGCCGCCATGTCGGCATCCGACACATCCGGCACGGCCGAGCTCCTGTTGGGGCGGGACGTTACTGAACGGTAGCTAGGGCTGGAAGCCCTCTGTGAAAAACTGCATCGGCCGATGCGTGGAGGTGTCCGGGCGGCGGTCGTACCGCGCAGCGCCGCGCTCGACGCCGGTGGTCACCGGCCCCCGGTCGGTGGCGGGGCCGGTCGTGGGCGTCAGTGCGCGGCGGGCTCGACCAGCTCGACGAGCACGCCGCCGGCGTCCTTCGGGTGGACGAAGTTGACCCGGGAGTTCGACGTGCCGCGCTTCGGGGTGTCGTAGAGCAGCTTCACGCCCCGCTCGCGCAGCGCCGCGCAGGCGGCGTCGATGTCGGCGACCGTGTACGCCACCTGCTGCACGCCCGGCCCCTTGCGGTCCAGGAACTTCGCGATGGTCGACTCGGGCGTCAACGGGGCCAGCAGTTGCAGGCAGCCGCCCTCGGTGGTCGGGCCGACGGCCAGCATCGCCTCGCGTACGCCCTGCTCGGCGTTGGTCTCGGTGTGCACGCAGCGCATTCCGAAGGTGCGCTGGTAGAAGTCGATCGCGGCGTCCAGGTCGGCCACGGCGACCCCGACGTGGTCGATGCGGAGCAGGCCGATGTCTGTGACATAGTCGGCAGCGGTCTCGACGGGGGAGTTCTCAGCCATGGCGCTAGTCTGACCGAACAATCGTTAAGGCGTACAGGTCGGCACCCCCTCGGAGGCAGGCAATGGCTTCGGTGATCGTCAGCGGCGCGCGGACCCCCATGGGGCGCCTGCTGGGCAACCTCAAGGACCTCTCCGCGACCAAGCTCGGCGGCGTGGCGATCAAGGCGGCGCTGGAGCGCGCCGGCGTCGCCCCCGAGCAGGTCCAGTACGTGATCATGGGTCAGGTGCTCCAGGCCGGTGCCGGGCAGATCCCGGCCCGCCAGGCGGCGGTCGAGGCGGGCATCCCGATGTCCGTGCCGGCCCTGACCATCAACAAGGTCTGCCTCTCCGGCCTGGACGCGATCGCCCTGGCCGACCAGCTCATCCGGGCCGGCGAGTTCGACATCGTGGTGGCCGGCGGCATGGAGTCGATGACCAACGCCCCGCACCTGCTGCTCGGTCAGCGCGGCGGCTACAAGTACGGCGACGTCGTGGTCAAGGACCACATGGCGCTGGACGGGCTCACCGACGCCTGGGACTGCTGCTCGATGGGCGAGTCGACCGAGCGGCTCGGCGCGAAGCACGGCATCAGCCGCGAGGAGCAGGACGCGTTCGCCGCGGCCAGCCACCAGCGGGCCGCCGCCGCGCAGAAGAACGGCCACTTCGCCGACGAGATCACCCCGGTGGTCATCCCGCAGCGCAAGGGCGACCCGCTGGTGATCAGCGAGGACGAGGGCATCCGCCCGGACACCACCGTCGAGGTGCTGGCCAAGCTGCGGCCCTCGTTCACCAAGGACGGCACCATCACCGCCGGCAGCTCCTCGCCGATCTCCGACGGCGCCGCCGCCGTGGTCGTGATGAGCAAGGCCAAGGCCAAGGAGCTGGGCCTGACCTGGCTGGCCGAGATCGGCGCGCACGGCAACGTGGCGGGGCCGGACAACTCCCTGCACTCGCAGCCGTCCAACGCCATCCAGCACGCCCTGAAGAAGGGCGGGCTGAGCGTCGAGGACCTCGACCTCATCGAGATCAACGAGGCGTTCGCCCAGGTCGGCATCCAGTCCACCCGTGACCTCGGCATCAGCCCGGACAAGGTCAACGTCAACGGCGGCGCGATCGCGCTGGGCCACCCGATCGGCATGTCCGGCGCCCGGCTGGTGCTCACCCTGGCCCTGGAGCTCAAGCGTCGCGGCGGCGGCACCGGCGCGGCCGCGCTCTGCGGTGGCGGCGGCCAGGGCGACGCACTGGTCATCCACGTCCCGGCCCCTGGCGAGAGCGGCCAGTGAGCGCGACGCGCCGCTGATCGGGTACAGCCGCCGAAAAAAACGAAGGCAGCACAGTGAGCGGGAGGAGTGAGCCGGTCTTGCGAGCCCCGCAGTCGGGAACAGAGGCGGTGCAGTGAGCGAGATCGTCGACGACGTCCCGGCGGCGGGCGCACCCCCGGTGCGCCGCAGTCGGGACGTGCCGATGCTGGTCGAGCGGGCCCGCGCGGGGGATCCCCGCGCGGTGGCCCGGCTGATCACCCTGGTCGAGTCGGGCGACGAGACGCTGCCGCGGATCGCGGCGGCGCTCGCGCCGTACGCCGGGCAGGCCCAGGTGGTCGGCCTGACCGGTTCGCCCGGCGTGGGCAAGTCCACCACCACCAACGAGCTGGTCCGGGCGCTGCGCGCCCGGGGGCACCGGGTCGGCGTGCTGGCGATCGACCCGTCCAGCCCGTTCACGGGCGGGGCGATCCTCGGCGACCGGGTCCGGATGCAGGACCACGCGACCGACCCGGGCGTCTACATCCGCTCGATGTCCAGCCGCGGGCACCTCGGCGGGCTGTCGGCGGCCACGCCGCAGGCGGTCCGCGTGTTGGAGGGCGCCGGCTGCGACGTGGTGCTGGTGGAGACCGTCGGCGTCGGGCAGGCCGAGGTGGAGGTCGCCTCGCTGGCCGATACCACGCTGGTGCTGCTCGCCCCGGGCATGGGTGACGCGATCCAGGCGGTCAAGGCGGGCATCCTGGAGATCGCCGACGTCTTCGTGGTCAACAAGGCCGACCGGGACGGCGCCGACGCCACCTACCGCGACATCCAGGGCATGATCGCCCTGGGCGAGCGCGGCCCGGGCGACTGGCGACCGCAGGTGGTCCGTGCGATCGCCGCGCGGGGCGAGGGGATCGACGACATCGCCGCCGCCATCGACAAGCATCGCGGCTGGCTCGTCGAGCACGGCGAGCTGCGCCGCCGCCAGGAGGCGCGGGCCGCCGCCGAGATCGAGGCGATCGCGCTGGGCGTGCTCCGCGCCCGGATCGGCTCCCTGCGCGACGGTACGGAGCTGCCGGCCCTCGCCGCGAAGGTGGCCGAGGGCGCCCTCGACCCGTACGCGGCGGCCGACGAGCTGCTCGCCCAGCTCGGCTCCTGAGGCGTCCCCTCCGGTTCCCGCCGACCTAGTACGCTCGCACCGCTCCACGGACCCGTGGGGCGGTGCGCGGCGAGTGGGGGGACGATGGGCGACGAGGCGACCCAGGAGCTGTCGGTGACGCCGGACGCGGTGGCGGGCGGGAGCACGCACGTCTCCGACGAGGTGGTGGAGAAGATCGCGGTGGCCGCCACCCGGTCGGTGCCCGGGGTGGCCGAGCTGGGCGGCGACGTGGCCCGGTTCTTCAACGCGGTGCTCGACAAGGTCGGGTTGGACCAGGTCGGCGACGCCCGGCGGGGTTGCTCGGCCCACGTCACGAACGGCGCGGCCGTGGTCAACCTGGTCATCGTGATCGAGGCGGGCCGGCCGGTGCCGCAGGTGACCGACGCCGTCCGGGTGAAGGTGACCGAGGCGGTCGAGGCGTACGGGCTGCGGGTCGACGAGATCAACATCCGGGTCGACGACGTGACGCTGGGGGAGCCCGCCGCGCCGACCGCCTGACCGGTGCGGGCAGCTCAGGTTACCGGCCGGTACGAGTTGCCTTAGCGATCGTTCAGGCTGGGCTCTACACTCGACGTGCAGGTCGAGGACTCGAGGAGGAGCCCCGCGGATGAACGCCGACGAGATCGCAGCCGGACGGGCACGCTGGCAGGCCCGCTACGACGCCGCGCGCAAGCGGGACGCCGACTTCACCACGCTCTCCGGGATGCCCGTCGACCCGGTCTACGGGCCGCCGGAGGGCGTCGCCTACCCGGGCTTCGAGCGGATCGGCTGGCCGGGCGAGTACCCGTACACCCGGGGTCTGTACCCGACCGGCTACCGCGGGCGGACCTGGACCATCCGGCAGTTCGCCGGCTTCGGCAACGCCCGGCAGACCAACGAGCGCTACAAGATGATCCTCGGCGCGGGCGGCGGCGGCCTCTCGGTCGCCTTCGACATGCCCACCCTCATGGGCCGGGACTCGGACGACCCGCAGTCGCTCGGCGAGGTGGGCCACTGCGGCGTCGCGGTGGACAGCGCCGTCGACATGGAGACGCTCTTCGACGGCATCGACCTGGCCGGCGTGACCACCTCGATGACCATCTCCGGGCCGGCCGTGCCCGTGTTCTGCATGTACCTGGTGGCCGCCGAGCGGCAGGGCGCCGACCTGTCCCGGCTGGACGGCACGCTGCAGACCGACATCTTCAAGGAGTACATCGCGCAGAAGGAGTGGCTCTTCGACCCGGAGCCGCACCTGCGCCTGATCGGCGACCTGATGGAGTACTGCGCCCGGGAGATCCCGCGCTACAAGCCGCTCTCGGTCTCCGGCTACCACATCCGGGAGGCCGGCGCGACGGCCGCGCAGGAGCTGGCGTACACGCTCGCCGACGGGTTCGGCTACGTCGAGCTGGGGCTCTCGCGCGGGCTGGACGTCAACGTCTTCGCCCCGGGCCTGAGCTTCTTCTTCGACTCGCACGTCGACTTCTTCGAGGAGATCGCCAAGTTCCGGGCCGCCCGCCGGATCTGGGCCCGCTGGCTGCGCGACGTCTACGGCGCGACCAGCGAGAAGGCGCTCTGGCTACGGTTCCACACCCAGACCGCCGGGGTGTCGCTGACCGCCCAGCAGCCGGTCAACAACGTCGTGCGGACGGCCGTCGAGGCGCTCGCCGCGGTGCTCGGCGGGACCAACTCCCTGCACACCAACGCGCTGGACGAGACCCTCGCGCTGCCCACCGACGAGTCCGCCGAGATCGCCCTGCGTACGCAGCAGGTGCTGATGGAGGAGACCGGGGTGACCAACGTGGCCGACCCGCTCGGCGGGTCGTGGTACGTGGAGGCGCTCACCGACAAGATCGAGGCCGAGGCGGAGGCGATCTTCGCCCGGATCCGGCAGCTCGGCGGGGAGGGCCCGCACCAGATCGGCCCGATGACCTCCGGCATCCTGCGCGGCATCGAGGACGGCTGGTTCACCGGCCACATCGCCGAGTCGGCCTTCGTCTACCAGCAGGCGCTGGAGAAGGGCGACAAGAAGATCGTCGGCGTCAACTGCCACACCGGCACGGTCGCCAAGGACCTGGAGATCCTGCGCATCTCGCACGAGGTGGAACTGGAGCAGCGCCGGGTGCTGGCCGAGCGCAAGGCCGGCCGGGACGACTCCGCCGTCAAGGCGGCGATCGAGCGGATGGTCGCGGTCGGCCGGACCGACGGGAACATGATCCCGGCCATGCTGGACGCCGTACGCGCCGAGGCCACCCTCGGCGAGATCTGCGACGCCCTGCGCGCCGAGTGGGGCGTCTACCGCGAGCCCGCCCGCTTCTGATCCCGCCCGCTTCTGATCCGCCCGACGGCGCCGGGGAACTCCCCGGCGCCGTCGGCTTTCCGGCAGAAGCCCCACACCTGCGACGACCGGTCGTGACAGTTGCAACTGTCGCCGTCGCGGTTGATCTGAGTTCGGCGGGTCGCGTGCGAGACTAGGTAACCATGAGCGACCCACGGATCACCTCGTCGATCTTCACCCGCGGCGCGGTCGACCTCAGCGCGCTGCGCACCCCCGCACCGGCCCCCGCCCGCCCCACCGCCCCCGCCCAGCCCGGCCCCTCGGGAGGCCTGCCCGGCACCGCCGGCGGCGGCGTCAGCGTCATCGACGTCAGCGAGGCGACATTCCAGTCCGAGGTTCTCGAACGCTCGCTCACCACACCGGTGATCGTGGACTTCTGGGCCGAGTGGTGCGAGCCGTGCAAGCAGCTCTCGCCGGTGCTGGAGCGGTTGGCCGCGGAGGGCGGCGGCGCCTGGGTGCTCGCCAAGATCGACGTGGACGCCAACCCGCGGATCGCCCAGATGTTCCGGGTGCAGGGCATCCCGATGGTCTACGCGGTGGTCGGCGGCCAGCCGATCGACGCCTTCTCGGGCGTGGTGCCCGAGGCACAGCTGCGGCAGTGGATCCAGGCGGTGCTCAAGGCTGGTGGCGTGACCGTCGCCGAGCCGGAGGACCCGCGCCTCGACGAGGCCGACGACGCCCTGATGAGCGGCGACCTGGACGCGGCCGAGCGCGCGTACAAGAAGATCCTCGCCGAGTCCCCGGCGGACGCCGCGGCGGAGGCGGGCCTCGCCCAGGTCGGGCTGGCCCGCCGGGTGGCGGGGGCCGACCCGGGCGCGGCGATCGCCGCCGCCCAGGCCAACCCCGACGACGTCGAGGCCCAGCTCCTGGCCGCCGACATCGAGGTGCTCAGCGGTCAGGCCGAGGCGGCGTACGCCCGCCTGGTGGGCCTGGTCCGCCGCACCGCCGGCGACGACCGCGAGAAGGTACGCCAGCACCTGGTCGGCCTCTTCGCGGTCGCCGGGCCGGAGGACCCGGCGGTCGCCTCGGCCCGCCGGGCGTTGGCCAGCGCCCTGTTCTGAGCACGTAGCACGCCAGCGCGGGCCGGCGTTCCGGCCGGCCCGCCCGACACCTGAGGACGGGAGCCCATGATGCGCCGGATCGCCGTCCTCGACGCGCCCAGCAACCTCGGCCTGCGCCCACCCACGTCCACCTCGGTGCCGGGCTGCGCCAAGGCCCCCGGCGCGCTGCGCGACCAGGGGCTGCTCGCCCGGCTGCGGGCCCGCGACGCCGGCTGCCTCACCCCGCCCCGCTACGACCCCGGCGACTGGCGACCCGGCGACGGGGTCTGCCACGCCCGGGAGATCGCCGACTACTCGGCGGCGCTCGCCGAGCGGATCGGCGCCATCATCGACCGCGGGGAGTTCCCGCTGGTCCTCGGGGGCGACTGCTCGATCCTGCTCGGCTCGGCGCTGGCCATGCACCGGCTCGGCGAGGCGGTCGGCGGCCGCATCGGGCTGGTCTTCGTCGACGGCCACTCCGACTTCCGGCACCCCGGCAACGCCTCGTACGTGGGCGCGGCGGCGGGGGAGGACCTCGCCCTGGTCACCGGGCGAGGGCAGGCCGACCTGGCCGCCATCGAGGGGCGCCGGCCGTACTTCCGGGACATCGACGTGGTGGTGCTCGGCATCCGCGCGCAGGACGAGTACCGCCTCGACCTCCAGGCCGCCGGGATCACCACCCGTCCGGTGCCGGCGCTGCGCGCCGAGGGTGCGGCGCGTACCGCCCAGTGGGCGCACGAGCAGCTCGCCGACTGCGCCGGCTACTGGGTGCACATCGACGTGGACGTGCTGGACCCGGCCGTGATGCCGGCCGTGGACGCCCCCGACCCGGGCGGCATCGCCTTCGCCGAGCTGGAGATCCTGCTCGCCGGGCTGGTCGACACCCCGCACTGCCTCGGCGTCGAGCTGACCGTCTTCGACCCCGACTACGACCCGGACGGCGCGTACGCGGCCGAGATCGTCAACACCGTCGTGGCCGGGCTGCGCCCCGTCTCCGCCCCGGGCGCGTTGCCGCCCCGGCTGCTGCCGGACTCGTCGGCGGCTACCGCCCCCGCGGTCCGCGCCTCGTCGGCCGGCAACTCCTCGGTCCGCTCCTTGTCGGTACCGCCGGCCCGGCGGGGCAACGGCCGTCCGGAGCCCCCGATCACGCCCTCGCCCGTTCCCGCTTCTGCCGCCGTCCCCGCCCCCGAGGACGACGATGACGACCGTCACCCGGGCGGCGGCGTCGAGGCGCGCGCCGAGGGCGTTCCGCCAGCTCTTCTCGGGTCGGTCGGCCCGGTTGACGCGGTCGGGGTGGTTGCCCCGGTGGCCGACGGCACCGGTCCCGGCCTGGCCGCGCCGGAACCGGTCGGTCCGCCCGCCTCCGCCGGGCCTGGCCTGTTGCGCCGGGCGCCGTTCGCGGGCCTGGGCCCGGAGGATTCGCCGTCCGCGACCGACGACGGCACCTCGCCGTCCACCGCCGGCATCGCCTGACGGCTGTCGGGGTCTCCGACAGAGCCGGCCCATCGGTGCGCTCTGCCGACGTTGGTCGGTGTCGGCCCTGCGGCGTCGCGACTGCCCCGCCTGTGGGGGCAGCTCGACAGCGTCGAGCCGGCGGGTACGCCGCGGTCGGGTGTCAGCCGGCCCGGTCCGCGTCACCCCGGTCCGGTCGGGTGCGACCCGTGGTAGGGCTGGCGCGCTGGGCGCGTCAGCGGGCCAGGGCGCGCAGGAAACGCTCGGCGGCGGGGACGGCGGTGGCGGTGCTGGCGCCGCCCTGCTCGACGAAGACCGCGAACGCGACGTCGCCTTGCCAGCCGACGAACCAGGCGTGCGTGTGCGCCGGGTTGTTGTCGTACTCGGCGGTGCCGGTCTTGCCGTGCACCGGCGCGCCCGGCACGTCCTTCAGCGCGGTGCCGGAGCCCGCCGTCACCACCTCGCGCATCATCGCCTTGACCGCCTCGACCGACTCCGGCTTGAGCTGCGGGCCGGGGGCGGCGGGCTGGGCCGGGGCCGGGTCAAGCACCAGTTTCGGCTGTTCGAATCGCCCCCGGGCGACCGCCGCGGTGGCGGACGCCATGGCCAGCGGGCTGACGACCGTGGTGCCCTGCCCGATCGCGGCGGCGGCCTGCTCGGTCGCGCCGCCGTTCGCGGAGACCTTGCCCGTGAAGGCGTCGAGGCCCACGTCCCACTGCCCCTCCAGCCCGAGCGACCGGCCGGCGACGGCCAGCCCGTCGGGGCCGAGCTTCGGCGCCAGCGCCGTGAACGCCGTGTTGCAGGACTTCGCGAAGTCGGTGCGGAACGGCACTGCCCCCAGCTCGAAGTTGTCGGAGTTCTTGAACGGCCGGCCGTCCACCGTGAACGTCTTCGGGCAGGCCACCGTCGTGTCCGGCGTCACCGCGCCGAGGTCGAGCAGGCCGAGCGCGCTGACCATCTTGAACGTGGAGCCCGGCGGGACCTGGGCGGTGAAGGCCAGGTTCTCCCCGGCCGCGCCGGGACCGTTGGCGGCGGCGAGTACGGCACCGTCGCTGATCCGCACCGCCACCAGCGCCGCCCGGCGCTTCTCGGCGCGCAGGGCGGCGTCGGCCGCGTTCTGGGTGGCCACGTCGAGCGTGGTCTTCAGCGGCTGCCCCGGCTGCGGCTCGCGGCGGAACACCTCGGTGCCGGTGGGGACCAGCGTGCCGTCCGGGCCGGGCCGCTCGGTGATCACGGTCAGCCCGGGCGCGCCGCGCAGCCGTTCGTCGTAGCGGCCCTGGAGGCCGCCGTGGCCGACCAGGTCGCCGGCCGCGTAGCGGTCGGGGTGCTTCGCCAGGTCGTCGGCCTGGGCCGGGTCGACCGAGCCGAGCACCGCCCGGGCGAACTCGCGGGTGGGCGCGAGGTCGAGCTTGTCGCTGCGGAACTTGGTGCCCGGCAGGTCGTAGATGCGGGTCTTGATCTGCCGGTACGCCTCCTCGCGCAGGGTGACCACCTCGACGAACGCGCCCGGGTCGGCGTCGGCGAGCCGCTTGGGCAGGCCGGAGAGGTCCACCGGCGGGGTGATCGCCGGCCGGATCGCCCGGAAGGCCGCGTCCAGCTTCCGGGTCAGGCCCGCCACGTCGGTGACCTCGCTCGGTTGCAGCCCCACCCGCACCACGGGCCGGGGTGCCACGATCGGCTGGCCGGCGGCGTCGAGCACCGCGGCCCGGGGGCCGGGGTCCCGGCGCAGCCCGAGCCGGTCGCCCCGGCTGAGCTGCTCCTGCACCAGCTGCGGCTCCCAGATCACCCGCCACTCGTCGTCGCCGCCGCGGCTGAGCCGCACCTGCCGGTCGTACGCCCAGCGGGTCTGGCCCGGGAGGCTCCACTCGACCGTGACCACCGCCGTCGCGACGTCCGCGGTGATCTTCGCGTCGCCCTGGCGGGTCAGCGCCGGCGGCGTGGCCGCCAGCTCGCCGGAGAGCTCCTTGATCTCGCGGGACACGTCGGCGGCCGGCACCTTCGCGCCCGCCGGGTCCACGAACCCGACGGCCTGGAGGTCCCCGGACCGCCAGCCGGCCAGGAACGCGTCGACGCTGCGCTCCGGCCCGTCGTTGCCCGAGCAGGCGGTGAGCGCGCCGGCCGCGAGCGCGGTCACGGCGAGCAGCGCGAGCGACGGGCGGAGCCGGTTGCGAGGGTGACGGCTGGGGTACGAGGGGTGCATGGAGCAGTCCTCCGATCTCGGAACTGCCGTCACGCTAGTACGGCCGCGCCGTCCGTACCGTCCCGAGGCGGCTGCGACGTGCGCAAAGACGGGCCTGCGACGGGGTGATGAACAACCGGTGGCGGGGTAACCCCCGACCGGCCAACCTCGTATCCGCAACGGGTGAAAGGACAAAGTCCGGAACCGGACGTCCGCACCGTGGTCCGCCGACGAAGGCGCGGAACGGTAGGGCCTAGGCTGGGCGGCAGAGTGACCCACAACGCGGTGGGTCGAGGGGAGTGGCACCGATGGACCGGCGTCCGGCGATCAAACCGGGACCCGACCTCCGGCAGGCTGACACCAGCCGGGACGACAGCTTCGATTCGGCAACCGACGGGGACGGCTTCGGCCGGCCCGACACAGGGGTGACCGGGATGACCGGTACGAGTATCGACACGATCTACGACCTGGGCCTACCCGCTGACGCGCTGGCCGACGACGTGGAGGACAACGAGCTCGACGAGCCGGTACCCAACGCGGAGCGCCTGGTGGCCCAGGCCGTGGCGCTCGCCGGCGACGACCACGACGTGGCGACCCTGGTCAGCCGCTTCTGGCGGTTCGCGCCGGACGAGGAGCTGATCGGCTTCACCGCCGAGGAGATGCTCGAAGCGGCGCGCGCGCACCGGGACCTGGCCCAGCAGCGGGTGCCGGGCGAGTTGAAGCTCCGCATCCACGAGCCCGACGCCGACCAGCACCACACGGTCATCGAGATCGTGACCGACGACATGCCCTTCCTGGTCGACTCGGTGACCGCCCTGCTCAACGCGCGCCACCTGGACGTGCACCTGCTGGTGCACCCGCTGGTGGTGGTGCGGCGCGAGCCGCTGGGCCGGCTGGTCGAGGTCTCCGCCGACGTCGAGCCCGACGACGCGCTCGCCGGCGACCTGGTCGAGAGCTGGATGCACATCGAGATCGACCCGGTCCGGGACGCCGCCGAACGGGAGAAGCTGCGCCGCGAGCTCCAGCGCGTGCTGACCGACGTGCGGGAGGCGGTCGAGGACTGGCCGAAGATGCGCCAGCGGGCCCTCGCCCTCGCCGACGAGCTGGCCGCCGCGCGGACGTCGGACAACCGGCCGCCGGTGCCGGAGAAGGACATCACCGACTCGGTGGAGTTGCTCCGCTGGCTCGCCCACGACCACTTCACGTTCCTCGGGTACCGGGAGTACCGCCTGGCCGACACCGGCGACGGGGGGCAGGCGCTGGAGGCCGTGCTCGGCACCGGGCTGGGCATCCTGCGCCAGGACTCCCCGGAGGCCCGGCCGCTGTCGTCGATGACGCCGGAGGCGCACGACAAGGTCACCGAGAAGCGCCTGCTGATCATCACCAAGGCGAACTCGCGGGCGACCGTGCACCGCTCCGCCTACCTCGACTACATCGGCTTCAAGATCTTCAACGAGGCCGGCGAGGTGGTCGGCGAGCGGCGCTTCCTGGGCCTGTTCTCCACGGCGGCGTACCGCACCAGCGTGCGCGAGCTGCCGGTGGTCCGCCGCAAGGTGGCCGAGGTGCTGGACCGCTCCGGCCTGAGCCAGCGCAGCCACTCCGGCAAGGACCTGCTCCAGATCCTGGAGACCTACCCGCGCGACGAGCTGTTCCAGATCAAGACCGACGACCTCTACCACGCGGTGATCGGCGTGCTGCGGATGGCCGGTCGCCGGCAGCTGCGGGTGTTCCTGCGCCGGGACGCGTACGGGCGGTTCATCTCCTGCCTGATCTACCTGCCCCGGGACCGGTTCACCACGCAGAACCGGCTGCGCATGCAGGACATCCTGCTCCGCGAGCTGCACGGCGTCGGGGTCGACTACACGACCCGGGTCACCGAGTCGATGCTCGCCCGGGTGCACTTCACCGTCCGGACCGACCCGACCAAGCCCCCGAGCGACATCGACGCCGACCTGCTCGCCGAGGAGTTGGCCGACGCCACCCGGCTGTGGGACGACGACTACCGGCTGGTGTTGGAGCGCAAGCTCGGCGACGAGCAGGCCAAGCACCTGTTCAGCCGGTACGCCGACGCCTTCCCGGAGGGCTACAAGGACGGCCACACGCCGTACGAGGCGATGAAGGACCTGGCCAAGCTGGAGCTGCTGGAGGAGCCCGGCCAGCTGGAGATGCACCTGTTCCGCAAGCAGGCCGCGCCGCGGGCCGGCGGGCGGGGCCCGGACGTCGACGAGGCGATGGACGTCCGCTTCAAGGTCTACCGGTACGGCGAGCCGATGATGCTCTCCGCAGTGCTGCCGGTGCTGCACTCCCTCGGCGTCCGGGTGGTCGACGAGCACCCGTACGAGGTGGACCGGATCGACGGCCGCGTCTACCTCTACGACTTCGGGCTGCGGCTGCCGGAGGGGCACCAGGAGCTGGCCGAGGTGCGCCCGCACGTGGAGAACGCCTTCGCGGCGGCGTGGCGGGGCGAGGCCGAGGTCGACGGCTTCAACGAGCTGGTGCTGCGTAGCGGCCTCACCTGGCGGCAGGTGGTCGTGCTTCGGGCGTACGCGAAGTACCTGCGCCAGACCGGCGCGGTCTTCTCGCAGGAGTACATGGAGTCGACCTTCATCGCGTACCCGAGGATCGTCACGCTGCTGGTGGAGCTCTTCGAGGTCCGGTTCGCGCCGGGCGCGATGGGTCACGAGGAGCGGGAGCAGCGCAGCGAGAAGCTGGTCGCGGAGATCCGGGGCGCGCTGGACGACGTCGTCAGCCTCGACCAGGACCGGATCCTGCGCGCCTACCTGACGCTGATCCAGGCCACCCTGCGCACCAGCTTCTACCAGAAGCGCGAGGACGGGCGGCCGAAGTCGTACGTGGCGTTCAAGCTGGACCCGCAGGCGATCCCCGACCTGCCGGCGCCCCGGCCGAAGTTCGAGGTCTTCGTGTACTCGCCGCGCTTCGAGGGCGTGCACCTGCGGTTCGGGCCGGTGGCCCGGGGCGGGCTGCGCTGGTCCGACCGCCGGGAGGACTTCCGCACCGAGGTGCTCGGCCTGGTCAAGGCGCAGATGGTGAAGAACGCCGTGATCGTGCCGGTCGGCGCGAAGGGCGGCTTCGTGCTCAAGCAGAAGCCGGGGGACCGCGACGAGGCGGTCGTCTGCTACAAGGAGTTCATCTCGGCGCTGCTGGACGTCACGGACAACATCGTCAGCGGCGAGATCGTGCCGCCGGAGGACGTGGTCCGGCACGACGGCGACGACCCGTACATGGTGGTCGCGGCGGACAAGGGCACGGCGACGTTCTCGGACATCGCCAACGAGATCTCCACGGCGCACAACTTCTGGCTCGGCGACGCGTTCGCCTCCGGCGGCTCCGCGGGGTACGACCACAAGAAGATGGGCATCACCGCCCGGGGCGCCTGGGAGTCGGTGAAGCGGCACTTCCGCGAGATGGGGCACGACACCCAGACCCAGGACTTCACCGTCGTGGGCGTGGGCGACATGTCCGGCGACGTGTTCGGCAACGGGATGCTGTTGTCGGAGCACATCCGGCTGGTGGCCGCGTTCGACCACCGGCACATCTTCCTCGACCCGGACCCGGACGCCGCCACCTCGTACACGGAGCGGAAGCGGTTGTTCGAGCTGCCCCGCTCGTCGTGGGAGGACTACAACCGGGAGCTGATCTCGGCCGGCGGCGGCGTGTACCCGCGTACCGCCAAGTCGGTGCCGATCTCGCCGCAGGTCCGCGAGCGGCTCGGCCTGGACGCCGAGGTGGAGCAACTCTCGCCGCAGGAACTGATGAAGGCGATCCTGACCGCGCCGGTCGACCTGTTCTGGAACGGCGGCATCGGCACGTACGTGAAGGCCTCCAGCCAGACCAACGCGGAGGTGGGCGACAAGTCCAACGACGCGATCCGGGTGGACGGCAAGAACCTGCGCTGCCGGGTGGCCGGCGAGGGCGGCAACCTGGGCTGGACCCAGCTCGGCCGGATCGAGTACGCCCAGACCGGCGGCCGGATCTACACGGACTTCATCGACAACGCGGCCGGGGTGGACTGCTCCGACCACGAGGTGAACATCAAGATCCTGCTGAACACGGCGGTCGCCGACGGCGCGCTGACCCTCCCCGAGCGGGACGAGCTGCTCGCCGACATGACCGACGAGGTCGCCGAGCTGGTGCTGCGGGACAACTACGACCAGGCCCGGGCGATCAACAACGCGCAGGCGCAGGCCGCCTCGCTGCTGCCGGTGCACCGGCGGATGATCACCGAGCTGGAGCGTTCCGGGGCGCTGAACCGGTCCCTGGAGGCGCTGCCGCCGGACGACGAGCTGGCGGTGCGGACCGAGTCCGGGCTGACCGCGCCGGAGTTCGCGGTGCTGCTGGCGTACGTCAAGATCGTCCTGGAGACGGAGATCCTCGCCGAGGGGCTCGCGGACGAGGAGTGGACGACCGACGTCCTGGTCAACTACTTCCCGACGCCGATGCGCGAGCGGTTCGCCGACCGGATGGGCCAGCACCGGCTGCGCCGGGACATCGTGACCACCGTCCTGGTCAACGAGGCGATCAACCGGGGCGGCATCACGTTCGTCTTCCGGGTGGTCGAGGAGACGGCCGCCTCGGCGGCGGACGTGATCCGCGCGTACGTGGTGGTCCGCGAGGTCTTCGGGCTGCGCGAGCTGTGGGACGCCGTGGAGGCCCTGGACAACAAGGTCGACCCGGAGCTGCAGACGAGCGTCTACCTGGACAGCCGGCGGCTGCTGGACCGGGCGGTGCGGTGGCTGGTCACCAACCGCCGCTCGCCGATCGACGTGCCGGCGGAGATCGCCCGGTTGCGCGACGGCGTGGCCCGGCTCCTGCCCGACCTGGAGGAGCGCTTTTACGGCAGCGAGCGGGAGTCGCTGGCGGCCCACATCGACTCGCTGACCGAGCGAGGGCTGCCGCGCGACCTGGCCGAGCAGACGACCCGGCTGATGTACAGCTTCGGCCTGCTCGACGTGGTGGAGACGGCGGCGAGCAGCGGGCGCGACGTCGGCGAGGTGGCCCCGGTCTACTTCGTGCTCTCCGACCGCTTCCGGGTCGACTCGCTGCTGTCGAAGATCTCCCTGCTGCCGCGGGAGGACCGCTGGCAGACGCTGGCCCGGATGGCGCTGCGCTACGACCTGTACGCCGCGCTGGCCGCGCTGACCGCCGAGGTGCTCGACTCCACCCCCGGCACCCTGCCGCCGCAGGAGCGGGTGCAGGAATGGGAGCAGTCGAACGCCACGTCGATCCACCGGGCCGAGCGGGCGATGGGGGAGTTCGACGAGTCCCGGGCTGACCTCGCCGCCCTGTCGGTGCTGCTGCGCCAGATCCGCACCCTGGTGCGGACCTCCGCCGCCGCCTGACGCCGGACACGCCGCGCGGTCCGGCCGGTCGGTTCCCCGACCGGCCGGACCGCGTCGTCGTTTCCCGGCGTCCCGCCTCCGCTGCCGTGCCGCGGCGCCGGGGCCACGACGTGGCGGGCCGCCACCGCCCGGCGCGGACCCGCCCGCCGGCGGAGGCCCTGGATCAGGCGGTCATGGAGGCGAAGACGACCACGTTGTCCGGGTAGCTGCGCGCCGCCTCGTCGAAGACGCCGCCGCAGGTGACCACCCGCAGGCCGGGCCGGTCGCTGGGGCCGTAGACCTGCTCCGTCGGGAACTCGGTCTTCGGGTACGCCTTCACCGACTCGACCGTGAACGTGACCCGCTGCCCGTCCTCGCGGGTGACGGCGATCGTGTCACCGGGTTGCAGGGCGCCGAGAGAGAAGAAGACCGCCGGCCCGATCACCGCCGAGTCGACGTGCCCGACGATGACCGCGTTGCCGACCTCCCCCGGGCTGGGCCCCGGCTCGTACCAGCCGGCGCGCTGCGCCTGCTCCAGCGGGGGCACCTGGACGGTGCCGTCCGGGTTGGTGCCGAGCGACATGATCGAGGCGTCGACCCCGATCCGGGGGATGCTGATCGTGGTGGGGGTGGAACGGGCCAGCCCCGTCGCGGCCCCGCCGGCGACGTCCGGGTCCGCGCCGTCGGGCCCCGACACCGCCGCCCCGGAGGTGTCGGGTCCGGCCTGCGCCAGGGGCTGCGGCGGGCGGGGGGCGGGGGCGGTCATGACCGACGCGCCGATCATGCCGGCGCCCACCACGGCGAGCAGGACGACGGTGGCCGCGCCGGCGGCGCGCCACGGTTTCCCGTGACGGCCGCCGGCCCATCTCGCCGTCATGTCAGACCAGCGACTCATCGGTCTGACGCCGACGCATCAGCACCAGGCCGCCCAGGGCGGCCGCGCCGAGCAGGCTGGCCCCACCGGCGGCCAGGCCCCGGTCGGTCCCGGCGCCGGCGCCGCCGTCGCCGCCGTCGACCCCGCCGCGCGGCAGGACGACGAGCTCACCCTCGCCGCACGAGCCCTTGAGCTCGTAGCGGCCCGGCTTGGCGTCCTCGGAGACCTCGGCCTCGCCGTAGTAGACGTAGTCACGCTTGTGCTCCCAGCGGTCCTTGTCCTTGTCGTCCTTCCGGGACTCCTCGTCGGACCAGTCCTTCTTCTCGTGGTCCTTCTTCCGGTCGCCCTCGTCCGAGCCGTACCCCTCGTGGTCCTTGCGGTCCTCCTCGCGGCCGCCGTCGCCACGGTCCGAGCCCCAGCTGTCCGAGCCGTACTTGTCGTGGTCCTTGCGGTCCTCGCCCTCGCGGCCGCTGTCGCCTCGCTCGTCCGAGCCGTACTTGTCGTGGTCCTTGCGCTCCTCGCCCTCGCGGCCACCCTCGGCGTCCTGGCCGTGCTCGTAGCCCTTCCAGTCGCCCTCGTCGGCGGCGCCGCCGCCCTGGCCGTAGGTGGTCGTCGGCTGCGGCTTGGCGGTCTCGTCCTTGCCTTCGTGCTCCTTGCCCTTGTCCTTGTCGTGCTCCTTGTCCTTGTCGTGCTCCTTGCCCTTGTCGTGCTCCTTGCCTTCGTGGTCCTTGCCCTTGTCGTGGTCCTTGCCCTTGTCGTGTTCCTTGCCCTTGTCGTGGTCGCCGGAGCCCTTCTCCCCGCGCCAGTCGTCGCGGCCCTCGGCCGGCTTGAGATTGACCTTGCCCGTGACCTTGGACCACACGTAGGCGTGCTCCTGGCGCTCCGAGCAGACCTCGAGCAGCTTGACCGTTTCGCCCGCCTTGACGACGTGGGGCTTGGCGTAGACCTTGCCCTCGTCGTGGTGGCCGTCCGCGAACGCGATACCCGGCGTGAACACGAGCAGGGAGGCACCACCGAGGGCAGCGCCCGCAACGACCTTCCCGAGCATCTTGTTTGCCATGACCTGCGTCACTCCATCCCTGTTGTCCTAGGCTCGGTGGCAACCGAGCTACGAACGACGTTAGACCGTTTCATGAGCTATGCAGGGAAAGATTCGTGTTTGCCCCTATGTCAGGCATCCGGGCGGCAGGCGTGATATGCCCGGTTTTGAGCGTTATACGGCTTTCCTGTCCCGGTGGCACCGCGACGGCTGCCTCGTGCCGGCCGGGGCGCTCGGTGGGTGTCGTCCTGTCCGGCGACCCCGCCGTCGACGACGCCCCCGCCGACCACCCCCGCCCGGCCCTTGGCAGCGGGTGGACAACCCCCACCTGAACGCCCAGGGGCACGTGAACCCGGAGTGGACGGCCAAGGCCGAGTCGGTGCCGGGCGGCAACCGGGTGCCGAACAACCTCGACCGCCGGGTGGCTCGACCGGATCGCCGCCGTCAACGGGACCTCGGACAGCAGCACCAACGGCGCGACGGGCGTGCGGGACCACCTGGCGAGGCGCTGGAGCGGGGCGAAGTAAATCCAGGTCGTCCTCTGCGACCCTGCCCGGCCGGGACTGCACTGCGCCGGCGTCCAACGGTGAGCTGGGCCCGAACGACCTGCCTCGCCACAAGGCCGAGTGCAGCGACCCGATCGCCGCGATCCAGGGCGACCCGAAACAAACGTCTACAACCACATCGACGCCGCCCACCACGGCTGGATCGGCTGGGACGGCAACCTCGGTCCGACCGCCGACATGCTGAAGAGCGCCGCGGTCGCCTGTGGCAGCATCGTGGACGAGGCGCACGGCTTCATCGTCAACACGGCCAACTGCTGGCCCTGCGGGAGCCGTACGTCAGGGTCACCGACAAGGGGCGGCTTCCGCCCGGCCCACCGGCCGGGCGCGACGACCAGTGTGGACACCTACGTCAACAGCGGCCCGGTGGACCGGCGGATCCACCCGGCAACTGGTACGAACAGGGGCCCGACACGGCGTTTACCCGCCGCTGGCAGCAGGTGGGGGCGCTCCGGCGGCGGGGTTCCCGGCCCCCGGCCCGACCGCTCGACCGTCGGGCCGGGGGCCTGTCACGTACGGCGGTCAGGGGACCGTTTTCTCGATCGCCGCCCGGCCCAGCTCGGCCAGGTCCCGGCGGGCCCGCTCGATGTTCTCCGGCGTCAGGTCCTGGCCCCTGGCCGCCACCAGGTCCTCCGGCTCCCAGGGCTGCTCCGCGCCGGTGCGGATGTTGTCCGGCGCCGCCCCCGTGCCGGTGCCGGTGGCCCCGGTGCCGGCGGCGTACGGGTCACCGATCAGCTGGTCGGTCGGCGCGCCGCCCCGCGGCTGGTCACCGGGCTCCGCGAACGACGGAGTGTCCCGGTCGGCGCCGCCGCCGGTCATCAGCTGGGGGATGCCGGTGTCGTCCTCGACCGCCGCGGCCACCTCGGGGCTCTCCTCCAGCGGTCGGTCACGGTCACGATCCGTCATGTCGCTGCCCTCCTGCCGCCAGGTGGTTTCCTGATCCTCCTGGCGTACCCCGCGTGGCGGCGCCCATGCCCCCCGCCGGATGCCGAACGGCCGGCCCGGCCGTCGCGCCGGGCACGCCGCCGACGCGGGCCCGCGCCGGCACGAGCGCACCGCCGGGCGCCCCCGGGCCCGGTCCCCCCGGGGGCGCCCGTGCGAGCGGTCAGCGTCCGAGCACGCGGTCGAGGAAGTCGCGGTAGTGGCGGACCGCCATCCGCAACTGCTCGGTGTCGGCCGAGCCGGCGTCCTGCCAGCCGCCCAGCTTGTTCTTCTGTGCGGACAGCGCCGAGGCGAGCGCCTGGATCGCCTCGTCGACCAGCGACTGCGCCTCCCCGGCCGCCGCGCGGGGGTCGTCCACGAACCGTAGCTGGACGTCCCGCCAGCGGTCCCGGAAACCCTGCGCCGCCGTGGGGTCGAAGAGCGTGGCCGGCTCGGCGGCGACGGTCGAACCCGCCGGCCGGGACGTCCCGGCCGACTCCAGCGAGCCGGCGGCAGCACCCGTGCGCCCGGCCGACGCGTGCTCGGCGTCGGGGTCGACCATGGCGGGGGTGGCGCTGCCGTACCCGGGCCCGCCGGCCGCGGCGGTCTCCGGGTCGCCCGTCCAGCCGGTCAGGTCGGTCCGGCGCTCGGGGCCACCGTCGGTGGCGTCCGGCGGCAGCACGGTCGTGCCGCCGGGTGACCCGCCGCGCTCGTCGGGCCGGCCCTCGCCACGCTCACCGGCACCGCGGAACTCGGCGGTCGGGTCGGCCCGGCGCCCCTCCCGGGCGCCGTCCACGGCCCCGTCGCCCGGACGCGCGGTCGACTCCGTACGCGGGTCGACCTCGTCCTCCGGGCGGGGGCTGGCCAGGGCGGACGCGGCCACCGCGTCGCCGACGGTGGTGGCGCCGAAGGCCGTCGGCAGCGGACCGGGCTCGTGGAACTCCGGCCGCCCGCCGTCGGCGTCCCGGCCGCCGGAGCGTGCCGCGCCGGCGTTCCGGTCGCGGGACCGTGCCGCGTCGGCGTCCCGATCGCCGGACCGTTCGTCGTCGGCGGTCCCGCGGCGCGGGGCGCGCTCGCCGGCGACCGCCGGGTCGTCGAACGTGCCCCGCTCGTCGAGGGCGTCCTCGGGCACCTCGGCGCGGCCGGCCTGGTCGCCTCGTGGCGGCACCGGCACCGGCGTGGAGCGGACGGCCTCGGGGTGCTCGTTGCCCACCCGCTGCTCTTCCTGTCGCATCGCGGTCTCCTCAGCGGCTCGTGACGTCGTGCTGGCTGTCCGGACTGCGCTGCTCGGGCGGCCGGTGCCCGACCGGCTCCTCGCCGAGCAGGTCGGCGAAGAGGGCCCGGTAGTGGACCACGGCCTGGCGGAGCTCCTCGGTGCTGGCCTCGCCGCGCGAGTTGCGCAGGTGGATGTCGTGGGCGTCGCGGTAGTGGCCCAGCGTGCGGGCGTGTTCCACCGAGAGGTGGGCGATCTGGTCGGAGAAGTCGCCGGTCGGGTAGCCGCGTTCGGCGATGAGCCGGGTGACCAGTTCGTCCGCGTCGCCCACGGTCTCGGCCGGGGAGTCCACGAAGCGGACCTGGATCTCCTCCCAGGCGGCGGCGTACCGGGCGCGGGACTCGGGGGCGAGGGGGGTGAGCGTGAGGTCGGCGTGGCGGCGCTGCCGCTCGCGCAGCTCCCGCTCGGCGGCGGTACGGCTGTCCCGTTCGGCGACGGCGCGGTCGTACTCGGGACCGAACCGCGACCGCAACGCCCGACGGCGGGCGTACGACCGGGCGGCCACGGCCAGCGCCGCGATCACCAGCACGACGAGAACTATGACGATTACCTGCGTGGGCGACATGGCTCCTCCTTCGGCCAGTGGTATTCCCTCCGCTCCGTGATCGCCAATCCCGTTCCGCGGCACTTTCCTGACGAACCCGACCTGGCGGCATTCCCCGTACCGACATGACGAGTCGCACAGAGTGATCGCCCCGCGAAAACTTGACTCATTCCAGAAAAGGCGCTTGGGTGGGGTGATGCCGGTCGAGACCGACGTCGAACGCCTCCGGGCCGCCGGGTTGCGGGTCACGCAGCCCCCGGCTCGCGGTGCTCGCGGCGGTACGCGACCGGCCGCACCTGGATGCCGACACGATCACCCGGCTCGCCCGGGTCCGCCTCGGGCGGATCTCGGTCCAGGCGGTCTACGACGTCCTGCACGCGCTCACCGGGGCGGGCCTGCTGCGCCGGTTCGCCCCGGCCGGCGGGCCGGCCCGCTACGAGCTGGCCGGGGACGACCACGACCACCTGGTCTGCCGGGAGTGCGGGGCGATCGTCGACACCCGTCGCAACCGGGCCCCCGGGCCCTGCCTCGACCCGGGGGGCGCCACCTTCGCCGTGGAGTCCACCGAGGTCACCTACTGGGGCCGGTGCCCCACGTGCCAGCAGCGACACCACCGCTGACGCCAGCCGTCACACCGACCAGGAGGAGCGCCATGAGCGACCCGCAGGCCAGCAAGCCGATCCTCACCACCCGTCAGGGTCACCCCGTGCACAACAACCAGCAGCAGCGGACGGTCGGTTCGCGTGGCCCGGCGACGCTGGAGAACTACCACTTCCTCGAGAAGATCAGCCACTTCGACCGGGAGCGCATCCCGGAGCGGGTGGTGCACGCGCGCGGCTTCGTCGCGCACGGCGAGTTCGAGGCGTACGGGACGATCGGCGACCAGCCGGCGTCGACGTACACCCGGGCCAAGCTTTTCCAGACCAGGGGCAAGAAGACCCCGGTCACCATCCGCTTCTCCACCGTCATCGGCGGCCGGGACTCCTCCGAGGCGGCCCGCGACCCGCGCGGCTTCGCCGTCAAGTTCCGCACCGACGACGGCAACTGGGACATGGTGGGCAACAACCTCCAGGTCTTCTTCATCCGCGACGCGATCAAGTTCCCCGACGTGATCCACTCGCTGAAGCCCGACCCGGTGACCTTCCGCCAGGAGCCGAACCGGATCTTCGACTTCATGTCCAACACGCCCGAGTCGATGCACATGCTGACCTGGCTCTTCTCCCCGTACGGCATCCCGAGGAACTACCGGACCATGCGCGGGTCCGGGGTGAACACCTACCGGCTGGTCAACGCCGAGGGCGAGGGCGTGCTGGTCAAGTTCCACTGGCTGTCGCAGCAGGGCGAGCACAACCTCACCCAGGCCGAGGCGGACGCCATCCAGGCCACCGACCTGGGCCACGCGTCCAAGGACCTCTACGAGGCGATCGAGCGCGGCGAGTACCCGAAGTGGGAACTCAACGTCCAGGTCATGAGCGACGACGAGCACCCGGAACTGGACTTCGACCCGCTCGACGACACCAAGATCTGGCCGGAGGAGGACTTCTCCTACCTGCCGGTCGGCATGATGACGCTCAACCGCAACATCACCGACCACCACAACGAGAACGAGCAGATCGCCTTCGGCACCGGCGTGCTGGTCGACGGGATCGACTTCTCCGACGACAAGATGCTGGTCGGCCGCACGTTCTCCTACTCGGACACCCAGCGGTACCGGGTCGGCCCGAACTACCTCCAGCTGCCGGTCAACCGCCCGCGCGAGGACGTGGTCGTCAGCACCAACCAGGGCGGCGGCCAGATGTCGTACGGGGTGGACAACCGGGGCGGCAACCCGCACATCAACTTCGAGCCGTCCTCGGTCGCCGGGCTCCGGGAGGCCGACGAGTCCTACCGGGAGTACCGCCCGTTCGTCTCCGGTCAGGTCATGAAGGCCCCGATCGAGCGGCAGAACAACTACTCCCAGGCAGGCCGGCGCTACCGCGAGATGGCCGACTGGGAGCGCGACGACCTGATCCTCAACCTGACCACCCTGCTGGCGCAGTGCGACAAGCACATCCAGGAGAAGATGGTCTGGCACTTCAGCCAGTGCGACGAGGACTACGGCCGTCGGGTCGCCGAGGGTCTCGGCATCTCCGTCAGCGCCTGATCCGCACACCACCCACCGAACGCCCCGCCGGCCCCGGCGGGGCGTTCGTCCGCTGTGGACGTCCGTCCGGTAGGCCCGACGCGACGGACGGTAGTGCATCGGGCGGGATTTACGTATCCTGCCCAAGGCGTCCGTCGGACGGGCCGGCACCGTCGGCCGTGACCGTCCGACCCGGACGCTGCCCGGCCGGCGCCGGCCGGGCAGCCACACCTTCCGGGCGAGGTCTGATTGAAATCCCGCGACTGGCCGATCCGCTCCAAGCTGACCGCGCTGGTCGTCGTCCCGGTGACCGCGCTGCTGGCGCTCTGGATCTTCGCCACGACGCTGACCTTCGGGCCGGCCCTCGACCTGCTCGCCGCCCGGACCCTCCTCTACGACCTCGGCCGCCCCGGCGAGACGGTGGTGGCCGAGCTGCAACGGGAGCGTCGGCTCTCGGTGGTGCACCTGGCCGGCGGGGACGTCGCGCCCGGGCTCGCCGAGCAGCGCCGGCGGACCGACCGAGCGGTCGCCGAGCTGCGCCGCCGGGTCGGCGGGGAGGAACTGCGCGACGCCGCCGGTGACCACCTCGACACCCGGGTCGACCACCTCGTCACCGCGCTGGACGCGCTGCCCGCGGGGCGCGGGTTCATCGACCGGCGCGAGGTCGACCGGGCCGGCGCGGTCGGGCTCTACAGCGGGATGATCTCTTCGGCCTTCCAGGCGTTCTCGGCCATGGCGAACCTGCCCGACCAGGACCTGAACCGTCAGGCGCTCGCCGTCACCGCGCTCGGCCGCAGCCGGGAGCTGCTCGGCCAGACCGACGCCCTGCTGGCCGGGGCGTTCACCGCCGGCCGGTTCGCCGAGGGCGAGCACACCCAGGTCGTGCAGACCATCGCCAACCAGCGGTTCCTCGCCGAGGCGGCGGTCGCGGACCTGCCCGATGCGGAGCGCGCCGCGTTCCAGCGGCTGACCGAGGGGGAGGTCTTCGGCCGGCTGCGGGCGATGCAGGACACCCTGGTCGGCGCCCGGTCGTCGACCCGGCCGGCGGTGGACCCGGCGCAGTGGCACGCCAGCTACGAGGCCGTGCAGCAGGCGCTGCGGGAGTTCGAGCTGGCCCAGGCCGACGGGCTCGCCGACCGGTCGGTGCCGACGGCCGTCGGCATCCTCGTCCGGCTCGCCGCCGCCGGGGTGCTCGGCCTGGCCGCCGTCGTGGTCTCGGTCCTGGTGGCGCTGCGGGTCGGTCGTTCCCTCGCGCAGCGGCTCACCGGCGTACGCACGGCCGCGCTGGACATGGCCGAACGCCGGCTGCCCGACGTGGTGGCCCGCCTGCGCCGCGGCGAGCAGGTCGACGTAGCCCGGGAGGCGCCCGCGCTGGAGTACGGCGGCGACGAGATCGGCCAGGTGGCGCGGGCCTTCACCGAGGTGCAGCGGACGGCGGTCCGCTCGGCCGTCGACGAGGTGACCCTGCGCCGGGGGCTCAACGAGGTCTTCCTCAACATCGCCCGCCGCAGCCAGGGGCTGGTGCACCGGCAGCTCGCCCTGCTCGACCGGATGGAGCGGCACACCGAGGACCCGGACGAGCTGGCCGAGCTGTTCCGCGTCGACCACCTCGCCACCCGGCTGCGGCGGCACGCGGAGGACCTGGTCATCCTGGCCGGCGCCGCCCCCGGGCGGGGCTGGCGCAACCCGGTCGCGATGGTCGACCTGATCCGGGGCGCCATCTCCGAGGTGGAGTCGTACGACCGCGTCGACATCGCCGCCGTGCAGCCCGGCGGCGCGCTGGGGCGGGCCGTCGGCGACGTGATCCACCTGCTCGCCGAGCTGATCGAGAACGCCGCGGCGTTCTCCCCGCCGCACACCCGGGTGGAGGTCTCCGGGCAGCACGTGGCCAACGGCTACGCCGTCGAGGTCACCGACCGCGGCCTGGGCATGACCGCCGCCGCGTTGGAGGACGCGAACCGGCGGTTGGCCCGGTCCCCCGACTTCGAGCCCGCCGAGACGGCTCGGCTCGGCCATTTCGTGGTGGCCCGGCTCGCCGCCCGGCACGGGGTCCGGGTGCGGCTGCGCCCGTCCGACGGAGGCGGGTTGACCGCCGTCGTGCTCATCCCCGCCGACCTGGTCACCGACGAGCCGTCCCTGCTGCCCGAGGGCGTCGCCCCGCCGGAGGACCAGTCCGGGGCGACGTCGGAGGAACGGCGGATGGCCCGGGCGAGTCGGCTGAGCACGCTGCCCCGGCCCCGTTCCGTCCGAGCCGCCGAACCCGGCGCGACGCTGCCCTCCGCAGCCCCGTCCGCCGCAGCCCCGCCTTCCGCGGCTCCCGCCTCCGCCGCGCCGGACCAGCCCGGTCGCGCCGCCGGCCCGGCCGCGTCCGGCGTCGGGGGCCCGGCCTCCGCCGGGCCGGGTCGGGCCGCCCCCGCGTCCCGAGACCCAGCCCCCGCCGGCCGGGTGCCCGGCGGCCCCGGCCCCGCCGAGAGCGCCGGGGAGATCGACGGGCTGCCGCGTCGGGTGCGGCGTCACGGGCCGGCCGTCCGGCGGCGGTCGACGTCGGACGCCCCCGGTGGCGGTCCGGCGCTCGGGCACCCCGCGGCGGCCCGGCACCCGGTCGCCGACGGCCCGGCGCCGCGGCCACCGGTGATCGAGAGCCCGACCCCGCGCACTCCGGAGGAGGCGCGGCGCGCCATGTCCGCCCTGCAGGCGGGCACCGCCCGTGGCCGCGCCGCGGCCGGCGGCGCGACGGCTGACGGGGCCGTGGCCGCCGGCGCCCCGGCGGCCGGTGGCGACACACCGGAGCAGGCCGCGGAGCCCACCCCGACCCTGGCCCCCACCCCGACCCTGACGCCGGCCGAGCCGCCGGCGGAACCGGACCCCGTGACCGCGACTGAGAGGGACGCCTGATGCTGCATCCGACGAGGCAGAGCGCCGATCTCGACTGGTTGCTCGACGACCTGGTGGAACGGGTGCCGCCCGCCCGCCAGGCGGTGGCGCTGTCGGCCGACGGGCTGCTGCTCGGCTCCTCGACCAACCTGGACCGCGCCGACGCCGAGCACCTGTGCGCGCTGGCGTCCGGCTTCTCGAGCCTGGCCCGGGGCGCGAGCCGGCAGGTGGCCGGCGGGGCGGTTCGGCAGACCGTGGTGGAGATGGAGTCGGCGTACCTCTTCGTCACCGCCGCCGGGCAGGGCGCCTGCCTCGCGGTGGTCAGCGACGCGGACGCGGACATCGGCCTGGTGGCGTACGAGATGGCGATGCTGGTCACCCGGGTGGGGGAGTACCTGAGCGCCCCGGCCCGGTCGGCGGCGGGGGCTGCCGATGCGGGCTGAGTCCCCCGGGCCGCAGCACGAGTGGCTCGACGACGACGCCGGCCCCGTCGTGCGGCCCTACACCCTCACCGGCGGGCGGGTCCGGTCGTCCGCGGACGGCTTCGACCTGGTCGCGTACGTGCTGGCCGCGCCGGCCGCCGACCCGGCCGCCCACCCGGAGCTGCACCCCGAGCACCGGCGCCTGGTGTCGCTGGCCGCCCGGCCGGTGCCCGTCGCCGAGTTGGCGGCCGAGCTGGACCTCGCGCTGGGCGTGGTCCGCGTCCTGCTCGGCGACCTGCTGGCCCGGGGACTGGTCGCGGTGCACCAGCCGACGGCCGCCGCCTACCTGCCCGACGACGACATCCTGAAGGCGGTGGTCAGTGGACTCCGTGCGCTGTGACGAGGCCGGTTCCGCTCCCCGGATCCCGCTCGCGCTGAAGATCCTCATCGCCGGGGGCTTCGGCGCCGGCAAGACGACGCTGGTGAGCGCGCTCAGCGAGGTCCGGCCGTTGCAGACCGAGGAGATCCTGACCGGGGCCGGGGTCGACACCGACGACCTGTCCGGCGTCGAGGCGAAGTCGACCACGACGGTGGCGATGGACTTCGGCCGGATCACGATCAACGACGACCTCCAAGTCTACCTGTTCGGCACCCCGGGCCAGGACCGCTTCTGGTTCCTCTGGGACGAGTTGGCCTTCGGGGCGCTCGGCGCGGTGGTGCTCGCCGACACCCGTCGCCTTGCGGACTGCTTCCCGTCGATCGACTACTTCGAGCAGCGGGGCATCCCGTTCGTGGTGGGGGTGAACTGTTTCGACGGCGCCCGGCGGTTCAGCCTGGAGACCGTACGCCAGGCGCTGGACCTCGACCCCGACGTGCCGTTGGTGCTCTGCGACGCCCGGGACCGGCAGTCCGGCAAGGAGGTGCTGATCGCCCTCGTCGAGCACGTGGCCCGGCAGCGGGGCGAGCCGGTGCCGGCGGCCTGAGCCCGCCGGCGCGGCCGGTCCCGTCGACCGGCCGTGACTCGGCGCGGCTTTCTGGGTAAGGAGCCAGCACAGGGGCGAGCCTCTGGTTGGATCGACGGAGGAATCGGCGGAGGGCGGAACCGGTGGCGGAGCAGGGCGCGGTCGTCCACATCGGCGGCTACACGGCACACGGCGGGGGCCGGGGCACCGGCATCGTCGCGGCCCGGCGGGACCCGGGCTCCGGCGAGCTGTTCCCGCTCGGCACCGTCGCGGTCACCCCGGCGCCCTCCTTCCTCGCCCGGCACCCGCGGCTGCCGGTGCTGTACGCGGTCAACGAGCTGCCCGACGGCGAGGTCAGCGCCTTCCGGGTGGCCGCCGACGGCGACCTCACCCCGCTCGGCACCCGGCCCACCGGGGGCGCGGAGCCCTGCCACCTGGCGGTCGTCCCGGACGGCGGCCACCTCGTCGTGGCCAACTACGGCGGCGGCAGCGTGGCGGTGTTCCCGCTCGGCCCCGACGGGGTGCCCGGCGAGCGCAGTGACCTGGTGCAGCACGAGGGGCACGGGTTGGACCCGGAGCGCCAGGCCGGCGCCCACGCCCACATGGTCAACCCCGACCCGGGCCGGGGCCCGCTGCTCGCGGTCGACCTCGGCACCGACTCGATCTACCGCTACGACCTGGACGCCGCCTCCGGTCGGCTGGTGCCCCGGGCGCCCCGGGTGCGGGCGGCCGCCGGCTCCGGTCCCCGGCACCTGGCCCGGCACCCGGACGGCCGGCGGTGCTGGGTGGCGGGGGAGCTGGACGCCTCGGTGACCGCGTACGAGCTGACCGCCGAGGGCGCGCTGCACCAGCGGGGCCGGGTCGACGCCAGCGACCGGCCCGGGCACGTCCAGCCGTCGGAGATCGCGGTCGGCCCGGACGGCCGCTTCCTCTACGTGGCCAACCGCGGGGTGGGCACGGTCGCGGTCTTCGCCCTGGCCGGCGAGCTGCCGGAGCTGGTCGCCGAGGTGGATACGGGTGGGGAGTGGCCGCGGCACTTCGCCCGGGCGGGGGAGCACCTCTACGTGGCCGACGAGCGGGCCGACATGGTCCGGGTCTTCCGGGTGGACGCGGCCACCGGTGTCCCGGCCCCGGTCGGGGAGCCGGTGCCGGTGCCCAGCCCCACCTGCGTCCTGCCCTGACCAGGACAGATCAACGCGCCGAGGCGAGACGGTTACTCGTCGTCGACAATTTGGTGGTCAACTGTATCTCCTGCGTAACTTTCGTCCGAACGGTTGTGGCAGCTACCAGGGCGGGTACGCAGTATGGTCAGCGTGTCAGCAGGCCGCCATCGCATGCGTACCAACGTTCACGCAGCTACCGCCGCCGCTGCCGTCGGCGTGCTCGCCGTGACGGCGGGCGGCTGGTTCGGCTACCAGCAGCTGGCGCAACCGGACTGCTCCGGCAGGATCGAGCTGTCCGTCGCCGTCGCCGACGAACTCGCCCCCGCCGTCGACGCGGCGGCCGCGCAATGGGTCAAGGACGGGGCCGCGGTCGGCGGGACCTGCATCGCCGTGAAGGTCTCGGCCTCCGACCCGGTCGACGTGGCCGCGACGGTCGCCGCCAAGCACGGTGTCACGCTGGCCGGCGTCGGGCAGGCCAGTGGCACGGCGGTCAGCCCGGACGTCTGGGTGCCCGACTCCTCCACCTGGCTGCTGCGGCTCAAGACCGGCGGCGCCACCGCCTTCGACCCCGGCAACGGCACGTCCATCGCCCGCAGCCCGGTGGTCGTGGCGATGCCGGTGCCGATCGCCTCGCGGCTGGGCTGGCCGCAGAAGAAGTTCAGCTGGACCCAGCTCCTCCAGCAGGTCCAGAGCGACAAGCCGCTGCGTACCGGCATCGTCGAGCCGACCCGGGACGCGGCGGGCCTGTCCGGCCTGCTCTCGCTGACCACCGCCGCCAGCGCCACCGGCGGCCCGGACGCCGAGAAGGACAAGGTCGCCGCGCTGCGGGCGCTGGCCACCGACCGCTCGGCGCTGCGGCCGGACCTGCTCGCCCGGTTCCCCACCGCGTCGGACGCGACGACGATCGCCAGCAGCCTCGGCGCGGCGGCGCTGTCCGAAGAGGACGTGATCCAGTACAACAGCAAGAAGCCGCCGGTGCCGCTGGCCGCGCTCTACCTGGAGCCGGCGCCCGCGCCGCTGGACTACCCGTACGCGGTGCTGCCCGGCATCGAGCCGGCCAAGGCGTCGGCGGCGCGGGTGCTCTACGAGGTGCTCACCACCGCCGACTTCCGCGACAGGCTGGCGGCCCAGGCGCTGCGAGCGCCGGACGGCAACTGGGGCGCGGGCTTCGACGCCCCGCAGGGCGCACCCAGCCCGGCCGGCGGCGCGTCGACCCCACCGGCGACCGGCGGCACCGCGGCGACCGGCGGGCCCGACCCGCAGAACATGGACCGCGCGCTCTCCAGCTGGTCGATCGCCACCCAGTCCGGCCGGATGCTCGCCGTCATCGACGTCTCCGGCTCCATGAAGGAGAAGGTGGCCAACGCCGGCAACGCGACCCGGCAGCAGGTCACCGTGGAGGCGGCCCGGCGCGGGCTGAACCTCTTCGACGACTCCTGGTCCATCGGCCTCTGGACGTTCTCCACCGAGCTGGTCGGCTCCCGCGACCACCAGGAGTTGGTCGCCATCGGGCCGCTGTCGCGGCAGCGCGGCAAGCTGGAGCAGGCGCTCGGCTCGATCCGGTCCTCCAGCGGCAGCACCGGCCTCTACGACACGATGTTGGCGGCGTACCAGAAGGTGCAGGACAACTGGGAGCCGGGCCGGGTCAACTCGATCGTGCTGTTTACCGACGGCAAGAACGAGGACTCCGACGGCATCACCCAGCAGCAGCTGCTGGCCGAACTCAATAAGATCAAGGACCCGGAGCGGCCGGTGCAGGTCGTGATCATCGGTATCGGCGGCGACGTCAGCAAGGCCGAGCTGACGTCGATCACCGACGTGACCGGCGGCGGCGCCTTCGTCACCGAGGACCCGACCAAGATCGGCGATATCTTCCTCCGGGCGGTCGCGCTGCGCAAGGCCCCGGCCTGACCGACGGACCAGGGCGTGCAGGGGCCCGTCGTACCGCCGGATCCGGTACCGCGGGCCCTCTCCGCCACCGGCCCCTTCGGGAAAAGTGACGGCAATACGTCGGAAGCGATCGTCCACCGTGGTTGTCGGGGCAGGATGTCGTAGTGCTCCGCGGCCGGCCCGCGACGGGGTCGGTCGGCGACCGGGGCCGTCGGCATGCGAAGTGGGGAGGGCCGGTGACCTCGGCGACGCTGTTGACCCCCGCCCGAGCGGCGTCGCCGGACCAGCCGTGGTCCGGGCAGGCGGCCCGCACCGACGAGCGCGCCTACGTCCGCTCCCTGGTGGTGCTGGACACCACCATCCTGACCATCGCCGTGCTCATCGGGTACGTGGCCCGCTTCGGCGGTGACACCCCGGGCGGTTCGAAGGTCCCGTACGTCGTGGTGGCTCCCGGGCTCGTCGTCGCCTGGCTGATCTCGCTCCGGGTGCTGCGCTGCTACGACGACCGGGTCCTCGGGTACGGCGCGGACGAGTACCGGCGGGTCAGTGCCGCCAGCCTGCGCCTCGCCGGTGGCATCGCCATCGTCGGCTACATCGCCGACGTCGGCGTCTCCCGGGGCTTCCTGGGCATCTCGTTCGCGGTCGGCGCCGTCGGTCTGGAGGTGGCCCGGTTCGCCGCGCGCAAGCGGCTGCACCGGGCGCGGTCCCGGGGCGCGGGCTGGTCGCGCAAGGTGCTGGTGGTCGGCGACACCGCGCACGTGCTGGAGCTGGTGCACACCCTGCGCCGCGAGCCGTACGCGGGCTACCAGGTGGTCGGCGCGTGCATCCCCGACGCGCTGCTCGCCCCGGTCGCCCAGCGGCTGGGCGACGTGCCGGTGGTCGGCTCGTTCCGGGGCATCCCCGAGGCCGCCACCGCCATCGGCGCGGACACGGTCGCGGTGACCGCCTCCGGCGAGCTGACCGCCACCCGGCTGCGGCGGCTGGGCTGGCAACTGGAGGGCACCGGCGTCGACCTGGTGGTGGCGCCCGCGCTGACCGACGTCGCCGGCCCGCGCATCCACACCCGGCCGGTCGCCGGCCTGCCGCTGATCCACGTCGAGGCACCCGAGTTCCGCGGCGCCCGCAAGCTGGTCAAGGGCTTCGTCGACCGGGCGGCCTCCTCACTGGCCCTGACGCTGCTGCTGCCGCTGCTGGCCGTCATCGCGCTGGCGATCAAGCTCGACAGCCGGGGGCCGGTGCTGTTCCGCCAGACCCGCGTCGGGCAGGGCGGCCGGGAGTTCGGCGTCTACAAGTTCCGCACCATGGTGGTGAACGCCGACGCCCTGCTGGCGGAGCTGGCCTCCCGCAACGAGACCGACGGCCTGATGTTCAAGATGCGCGACGACCCGCGGGTGACCCGGATCGGCCGGCTGCTGCGCAAGTGGTCGCTGGACGAGCTGCCGCAACTGGTCAACGTCCTGTTCGGGCAGATGAGCCTGGTCGGCCCCCGCCCGCCGCTGCCCTCCGAGGTGGCCCGCTACGACGGGGACGTGGCCCGCCGGCTGCTGGTCAAGCCCGGCATGACGGGGCTCTGGCAGGTCAGCGGCCGGTCCGACCTCAGCTGGGAGGACGGCATCCGGCTCGACCTCTACTACGTGGAGAACTGGTCGCTCGCGGCCGACCTGACGATCCTCTGGAAGACCTTCGGTGCCGTGGTCAACAGTCGCGGGGCGTACTGACCCGCCCCGGTGGGATCAGTCCTGCGGGCCGGTCCAGTCCAGGCACACCACGACCGCGTCGTCGACCAGGTCACCGGCGACGAACGCGCGCAGGTCGCCGATCAGCGAGCGCACCGCGTCCAGCGGCTCCATCGGCCCGGTCCGGCGCAGGAACCGGTCGAGCGCGGTCTCGCCGTACCGGACGTCCTGCCCGGTGGCGTCGATGACGCCGTCGCTGACCACGAAGAGCCGGTCGCCCCGGCACAGCTCGAACCGCTGCTCGTGGTAGTCGGTGGCCTCGAACATGCCGAGCGGGAACTGCGCCTTCAGCGGCAGTTGGCGGACCTCCCCGTCGCGCAGCAGCACGAGGCGGGGCGACCCGGCGTCGACCACGGTCAGCACCCCCGAGCGCAGGTCGAGGTCCATCAGCAGCGCCGCGAGGTGCTGGCCGCCGCGGTGCAGGTCGTAGATGGCCTGGTCGGCGAGGGCCGCCTGGTCGGCGAGGCCGAGCCCGGCCCGGCGGGCGTTGCGTAGCGCGTACGTGGCGAGCGAGGTGAGCATCGCGGCGGCCACCCCCTCGCCCGTGCCGTTGATGGTGGACAGCCAGACGCGCTCCCCGTCGTCGGACCAGTCGAAGCTGTCGCCGCGCACCGCGTACGCCGGTTCGAGCTGCCCGGCGAGGCTGAACGAGGGCCGGATCCGGCTGCGGCCGGGCAGCATCTCCCACTGCATCTCGGCGGCGAGGGTGAGCCTCCTGCTGCGCCGCGCGGCCCGGTAGACGTCCGTGCCGGCGCTGACCGCGGCGATCTCGTGGGCCAGCGCGGTGGCGGCCTCCGCCAGCTCGTGGAGCGTCCCCGGGTCGCCGGGGGCCGGCGCCACCCGCAGCACCCCCCGGCGTTCCCCGCGCATCGACACCGGCAGGTACGCGGTGTCGTCGGCGACGATCGGGGTCTGGTGGTCGAAGCAGCGCCAGGCGGGGTGCCCCGGGCTGGTGACCGTCTCCCCGTCACCGAGCGGCAGCAACGCCGACAGCCGGTAGTCGACCTGGAGCAGCTGCACCCGGGTGATCCCGTAGGCCCCGGCCAGGGTGTCGGCGACCCGGTCCAGCAGGAGATCGGCGGGCGCCTCGTTGAGGGCGCGCCGTACCCGGTTGACCGGTTCGCTCATCCTTCGCTCCTTGGTCGCGAGCCCGCACCAGCGGTTTCGGAGTAGTCTCGGGCGCACCATGGCGGAAGTGCACGGTCCCCAGGGGCCTCAGACGAGTATGGCTGCCGAGCTCGACGCGGTGGCCGACGCCCTGCTGACGGTCTGGGAGGCCGCGCGGGAGCGCACGACCAGCCGTGTCTCCGGCGCCCAGCTGCGCGCGATCATGCGGGTCGAGCAGCACGACGGGATCAACCTCCGCCGCCTGGCCACCGGGCTCGACATGCTGCTCTCCTCCGCCAGCCGGCTCTGTGACCGGCTGGTCGCCGCCGGCATGCTGGAACGCGAGCCCGGCCGCCTCGACCGGCGGGAGATCTCGCTGCACCTCACCTCGGAGGCCCACCGGCTCCTCGCCGAGCTGCGGGACGACCGGCGCCAGCAGCTCGCGGCGATCCTCGGCGACATGACCCCCGAGGGGCGGCAGGCCCTGCTGGTGGGCATGCGGGAGTTCGACGAGGCGGCGCGTCGCCGCCACGCGTCCGTCCAGTCCGTCGAGCCGGCCGGCCCCTGGTCCGACGCGGGCGGCCCGGCGGGGCCACCGGTCGGCCTACCGAAGCAGGAGTGGCCCGGCGACGAGCCGAGGGTGGCCAGGACGGCCTGACCCGCAGGCGGCACGCCCGGACCGTCCGCACCGCGTGCCCGGGCGGGGGCGGCTTGTCACGCGTCGGGCGCCGCGGCCACCGCGAGCATCGCGATGTCGTCCTGGCTCTGCCCGTCCATCCACTTCTCGACCCGGTGCAGGAGCCGGTCGACGAGCGCGGCGGGAGGCAGTCCGGCCGCCGAGGCCAGCGCCGCGCGCAGCCGCTGTTCGCCGAACACCTCGCCGCCCCGGGGGCCGCCACACGCCTCGGTCACCCCGTTCGTGTACGCGAGCAGCAGCTCGCCGGGGGCGAGCCGGGCCTCCGCCTCGGCGAACCGGGCGGCGGCCAGCGCGCCCACCGGCATTCCCCCGACCGGGAGCGGGGCGACGGTGCCGTCGGCGCGGACGACCAGCGGGGACGGGTGGCCGCCGCCGGCGACCCGGACCGTCAGCCCCCCGCCGGGCGCGTCGCCCTCGGCGTACCGGACCCAGTGCGGCCGGTTCTCGGCGGGCGGGGGCGGCAGGTGGACGACCAGGGCCAGGTCGGCGAGGTAGGGGACGGGGAGCCTGGCCGTGGTCCGCACCGTCTGGCCCCGGTCCATGGACAGCCCGAGGCGGCTGCCCGCCTGGGCGAGGAACGCCGTCCGGGAGCGCTCGGCGCGCAGCGCCTCGTCACGCGTGTGCTCCTCGGTGACGTCGCGCACGTACCAGGCGTGCCGCCCGGCACCCAGGTCACGCCGTACGCCGCGCAGCCGGCGGCCCCGGTGCTCGGCGTCGAAGGCGTCCTCGCCGCCGCCGGCCGCGTGGGCAACGCCGCCACGGCACACGTCGGCAGTGCCGTGCCGGGCGTGACCTCGGGGAGGAGGCGGCTCGCGATCGCGTTGACCAGCGTGACCCGTCCCGCCCCGGCGGTCGTCACGACCGCCTCGGTGAGCCCGTCCAGCAGTTCGCGGGTGAGCCCGGAGCCGGCCGACAGCGCGTTGTCGGGGGAGTGCGGGCTGCGGGATCGGGCGGGCTGCCCACCGCCGCCCGCCGGGCCGGGGGCACCGCCGCGGCGGGTGGTGGTCACCGCCGCTCGCCGGCCGCCCCGGTCTGTCGACCTGTGCGCATGCTGGTCGTGCACTCCTCAGGTGGGGATCGTTGCCTCGGGGCAAGCGTACCGAGGAGGCTGCCCGACGCCCATCGGAGGCGGCCGGGCTCAGGGCTGCCGGGTCAGCCAGCCGGCCGGTCGGGCGAGGATCCGGCGGACCACCGAACCGGCCCCGCCGACGGCCGCCGCCGCGCCGCCGAGCGCCGCGGCACGGACGGTGACCGGCGACCAGGCCGCGGTGAGCACCCGGCGGGAGACCTCGGCGAGCACCGGCGGGCGGAGCCAGGGCGCCAGCGGGGCGTATCCGCCGCCGAGCACCACGGTGTCCAGGTCCAGCAGGTTGACCACCCCGGCCACGGCGACCCCGAGCGCGGTTCCGGCGTCGGCCAGGGCGTGCAGCGCCGCCGGGTCGCCGGCTCCGGCCAGCTCCGCGAGCCGGGTCGTCGCGGTGTCCGCCGGGAGGTCCGCGCCGGCCAGGCCGGCCGCCGCGAGGATGGCCTCCTGACCGGCGTACGTCTCCAGGCAGCCCCGAGCCCCGCACCGGCACGGCCGGCCGTCGGGGCGGACCGGGACGTGGCCGATCTCGCCGCTCCAGCCGCGGGCGCCCCGGAACAGGGACCCGTCCAGGACGATCCCGGCGCCGATGCCGACCCCGCCGGAGACGTGCAGGAAGCTGGCCGGGCCGGCCGGTCCGGCGTGCAGCTCGCCCAGCGCGGCGAGGTTGGCCTCGTTGTCGACCACCAGCGGTGGCACGCCGTCCACGTGCGCGGTCAGCGGCGGATGCCCGGCGAGGAGGGCGGGAACGGGCACGTCGCGCCAGCCCAGGTTCGGGGCGAGGCGGACCACCCCGGCGTCGTCGACGAGGCCGGGCACCGCGAGGGCCGCGCCGGCCAGGGTGAGCCCCTCGCGGGCCGCGTCGGCCCGGGCGCGCGCGGCCAGGTCGACCAGCCGGGACACGGCCTCGGCGGGCGACACCGGCCGGAGGTCGGCGCGGTGCACCGTGTGGTGGCGGACCCGGCCGGCGAGGTCGACCACACAGGCGGCCAGGTAGTCGACGTTGACCTCCAGGCCCAGCCCGGCCGGACCGTCGGCGGCGAGCACCAGGCCCCGCGACGGCCGCCCCGCGCCGGTCCGCGGCGTCGGCTCCGCCTCGCTCACCAGCCGGCCCGCGAGCAGGTCTTCCACCACGGCCGAGACGGTGGCCCGGGTCAGGCCGGTCCGGGCGGCCAGCTCGGCCCGGGACGGCGGGCGGTCCGCGGCGGCGATCCGGCCGAGCACCACGGCGAGGTTCCACTCGCGCAGGCTGCCCTGCCGGACCGGCCCGGACGGGGCGTCGGGTCGGGTCACCCCTTGACGCTGCCACAGGCCGATCAAATAATTCAACCACTGAACAAATAGCGGACGACACCCCCGGAGGTCTGCCATGGCACCCCGTCCCACCCCCGCCGACAAGTTCTCCTTCGGCCTCTGGACGGTGGGCTGGCAGGCCCGCGACCCGTTCGGCGACGCCACCCGTGGTGAGCTGGACCCGGTCGAGGCGGTGCACCGGCTCGCCGGGCTCGGGGCGTACGGGATCACGTTCCACGACGACGACCTGGTGCCCTTCGGCGCGGACGCCGCCACCCGCGACCGGCACGTCGCCCGGTTCCGCAAGGCGCTCGACGAGACCGGCCTGGTGGTGCCCATGGTGACCACCAACCTGTTCACCCACCCGGTGTTCAAGGACGGCGGATTCACCAGCAACGACCGCGACGTCCGGCGCTACGCGCTGCGCAAGGTGCTGCGCAACGTCGACCTCGCCGCCGACCTCGGCGCCCGCACCTTCGTGATGTGGGGCGGCCGGGAGGGTGCCGAGTACGACCTCGCCAAGGACGTCCGGGCCGCCCTGGACCGCTACCGGGAGGCCGTCGACCTGCTCTGCCAGTACGTCGTCGACCGCGGCTACGACCTGCGCTTCGCCCTGGAGCCCAAGCCGAACGAGCCGCGCGGCGACATCCTCCTGCCCACCGTCGGGCACGCCCTAGCCTTCATCTCCACCCTGGCCCACCCCGAGCTGGTCGGGCTCAACCCCGAGGTCGGGCACGAGCAGATGGCCGGCCTGAACTTCGCCCACGGCATCGCCCAGGCGCTCTGGCAGGGCAAACTGTTCCACATCGACCTCAACGGCCAGCGCGGCGTCAAGTACGACCAGGACCTGGTCTTCGGCCACGGCGACCTGCTCAACGCGTTCGCCCTGGTCGACCTGCTGGAGCACGGCGGCCCCGGCGGCGTGCCCGCCTACGACGGCCCCCGGCACTTCGACTACAAGCCCTCGCGCACCGAGGACACGACCGGCGTCTGGGCGTCGGCGGCGGCGAACATGCGGACGTACCTCCTGCTCAAGGAGCGGGCGGCGGCCTTCCGAGCGGATCCGGAGGTGGCCGAGGCGCTGGCGGCCAGCCGGGTCGCCGACCTCGGCACGCCGACGCTGGCGCCGGGAGAGGGCCATGTTGAGCTGCTCGCCGACCGTTCCGCGTTCGAGGAGTTCGACGTCGACGGGGCCGCCGCGCGGGGCTTCGGCTTCGTCCGGCTCAACCAGCTCGCCGTCGAGCACCTGCTCGGCGCGCGCTGAGGGCCGTCGGAGATGCCGCTCGTCGCCGGGGTCGACTCCTCGACCCAGTCCTGCAAGGTCGTCGTCCGGGACGCGGAGACCGGTGCCCTGCTCCGGCAGGGCCGGGCACCGCACCCGGACGGCACCGAGGTCGACCCGTCGGCGTGGTGGTCCGCGCTGGCCGCGGCGGTCGACGCCGCCGGCGGGCTGGCCGACGTCGCGGCGGTCTCCGTCGCCGGCCAGCAGCACGGCATGGTCTGCCTCGACGAGGCGGGCGCCGTCGTCCGGCCCGCGCTGCTGTGGAACGACACCCGCTCCGCCGGGGCCGCCGCCGAGCTGGTCGAGGAGGCCGGCGGCGTGGCGGCCGGCCGCCGGTTCTGGGCGGACGCGGTCGGCAGCGTGCCGGTGGCCAGCTTCACCGCCACCAAGCTGCGCTGGCTGGCCCGGCACGAGCCGGAGCACGCGGCCCGGGTGGCGGCCGTCTGCCTGCCGCACGACTGGCTGACCTGGCGGCTGGCCGGCGCGCCCGGCCTGGCGGCGCTGCGCACCGACCGGGGCGACGCCAGCGGCACCGGCTACTGGTCCCCGGCCACCGGCGACTACCGGCTCGACCTGCTGGAGCGCGCCTTCGGCCGGCGCCCGCACGTGCCGGCCGTGCTCGGCCCGGCGGAACCGGCCGGCGCGCTGCGCCCCGACGCCCTCCCCGCCGGCGGATCCGCGCCCGGCGGGCTGCTGCCCGACGAGGCCGTGCTCGGCCCCGGCACCGGGGACAACGCCGCCGCCGCGCTCGGGGTCGGCGCGGGGCCGGGCGACGTGGTGCTCTCCATCGGCACCTCCGGCACCGTGTTCAGCGTCGCCGACACCCCCGCCGCCGACCCGACCGGCGCGGTCGCCGGTTTCGCCGACGCCACCGGCCGCTTCCTGCCGCTGGTCTGCACGCTCAACGCCGCCCGCGTGCTCGACGCCGCCGCGGCCCTGCTCCGGGTCGACCTGGACGAGTTGGCCACGCTGGCGCTCGCCGCCCCCGCCGGCGCGGACGGCCTGGTCGTGGTGCCCTACCTAGAGGGCGAGCGGACCCCGGACCGGCCGCTGGCCACCGGCGCGGTGCACGGGCTGACCCTGCGCACCTCGACCCCCGCCCACCTGGCCCGGGCCGCCGTCGAGGGCCTGCTCTGTGCCCTCGCCGAGGGCCTCGACGCGCTCACCGCCCAGGGCGCCACCGTGCGCCGGGTGATCCTCGTCGGTGGGGGAGCCCGCTCGGTGGCGGTGCGCCGGATCGCGCCCGAGGTCCTCGGGGTGCCGGTGGTCGTCCCGCCGCCGGGGGAGTACGTCGCCGACGGCGCCGCCCGCCAGGCCGCCTGGGTCGCCCTGGGCGGCGCGGCGCCCCCCACCTGGTCGGTCCGGGACACCGAGGAGTACGCCGCCGCGCCCGTCCCCGCCGTCCGCGAGCGGTACGCCGCCGCCCGCGACCGCTTCCTCGACCGGCTCGACCGCGACCCGGCCGGCGAGAGGTAAACGGCTGTACGGGCGCGCCCCGGCTCGCGATCATCGACGGATGCGAACCACCCCCCAAGCGGACGAGGCGCCGGTGACCGTCGGGACCGGCATCCCCTCGATGCTCCAGTACGACGACGCGGACACCCCCTGCGACGTCATCGACGCGCTGGTCCTGGCGGACTTCGTCACCGGCCGGCACCCGTGGTCGCACACGGTCCGGCTCTCTCGGGTGCGCCCCGACGCGCCCCTGACCGCCCCCGACGGGCGGCTGCTGCGTACGGCGGTGGAGAACCGGCAGCGGTCCCGCCTGCTGGCCGGCGACGGCTGGACGGCCCGGGTGGTCACCTGGAAGGGGCGGGGTGCCGAGGTGACCGTCACGGCGGTGACCGAGGAGGTCGGCCGGGCGGCCCTCGACCGGATCGTCGACGGCGCCGCCGAACCGGAGGACCCGGGTGCCGGCCGGATCGGCTTCTGGCACCAGAACCCCCGCCGCGGCAGCCAGCGGGACGTGCGGTCGATCGCCGCGCCGGAGTGGGCGCAGATCCGGCCGAACTACGCCGCCGGGGCGCGCACCGCGCTCGACGCGCTGATGGCGACCACCCCGGAGCAACTCGCCGGCCGGCTGGTGCTCCTGCACGGAGCGCCCGGGACGGGGAAGACCACCGCGCTGCGCGCCCTCGCCCGGGCGTGGCGCGAGTGGTGCCAGGTCGACGCCGTGCTGGACCCGGACGTGCTCTTCGCGGACCCGGCGTACCTGTCGGAGGTGGCGGTCGGGGACGAGGACGGCGAGCCGGGCACGGGTCGCCGGTGGCGGCTGCTCATCCTGGAGGACTGCGACGAGCTGATCCGGGGCGAGGCGAAGCAGGCCGCCGGCCAGGCGCTGTCCCGGCTGCTCAACCTGACCGACGGGCTGCTCGGGCAGGGGCGCGACGTGCTCGTCGCCATCACCACGAACGAGGACCTGTCCCGGCTGCACCCGGCCGTGGTCCGCCCGGGGCGCTGCCTGGCCCGGATCGAGGTGGGCCCGCTGTCGTACGAGGAGGCGACGGGTTGGCTGGGCACGTCGGCGGGGGTGCCGCCCCAGGGGGCCACCCTCGCCGAGCTGTACGCGCTGCGCGCGGGCACGCCGGCCACGCCCGCGGCCCCGCCCGCGATCGGCGGCTACCTCTGAGCCGCCCGACCCGCCCGCGCGCCGTCACCCGCTCGTGACCTGACCCTGGTTGGCTGCCGCTCATGACCTTGATGAGGGGCGGGGCGGCGCGGGTCTGGGGCGGCTCGACCGCGCACCGGTTCTACAGCGTCGTGGTCTTCGTGCTGCTCGCCTCGCTGGACAACGTGGCGATCGGCCTGGTGCCCCCGCTGTACGGGCCGATCGCCGACGCCTTCGACGTGCCGCGGCGGCTGCTCGGCCTGGTCACCGCCGTGAGCTTCCTGGCCAGCGCGGTGGCGGCGGTGGGCTGGGCGTACGTCGGCGACCGCGCGAACCGCAAGCCGCTGCTGATGGTCGGCACCCTGATCTGGGCGCTGGGCACCGGCGGCAGCGCGGTCGCGGCGAACTACCCCGCGTTCCTGGCCGCGCAACTGCTGGCGGCGATCGGGCTGGGCGCCGTCGGGTCGGTCGGGTTCTCGGTCGTCACCGACCTGATCTCACCCCGCCGGCGGGGGCTGGTGATGAGTTTCTGGGGGCTGTCCCAGGGGGTCGGCACGCTGGCCGGCACGCTGGTCGGCGGGCTGCTCGGGGCGGCCGACTGGCGGCGGCCGTTCCTGGCGCTGACCGTGGTCGGCCTGCTGGCGACCGCCGCCTACCTGTTCACCTACGACATCCGCCGCGGCCAGAGCGAACCGGAGCTGGCCGACGCGCTCGCCACCGGCGCCGAGTACGACTACCGGATCAGCCGGGCGGACCTGCCGAGGATCCTCGGCCGGCGGACGAACCGGTGGCTGATCCTGCAGGGTCTCACCGCCCAGGCGGCCTTCGGGTCGCTGGTCTGGCTGCCCGTGCTCTTCGCCGAGCGGGCCGAGGACCAGGGCTACTCCGCCGCCACCGCCGTGGTGGTGGGCAGCGTCTTCGCCACCCTGTTCCAGCTCGGCGGCGTGCTCTCCATCGTCGGCGGGCTGGTCGGCGACGCCCTGCAACGCCGTACGCCGAGGGGGCGCGCGCTGGTCGCGGCGGTCGGCATCCTCGCGGCGCTGCCGTTCTACCTGGTGCTCTTCTTCGTGCCGATCCGCATCGACGTGCCCGACGGCGCCGGCGCGGGGACGGTGGTCCGGGCGGTGCTGGCCAGCGTGGTCACCGAGCCGACGGTCGGGCTGAGCCTGCTCACCGCCGTGGTGGCGTTGGCGCTGACCTCCGCGAACTCGCCGAACTGGTTCGCCCTGATCGCCGACGTCAACCCGCCCGAGCACCGGGGCACCGTCTACAGCCTCGGCAACCTGGTGAACGGCGTCGGTCGGGCGGCCGGCAACGGGCTGGTCGGGGTCGCCTTCCACGGGCTGCGGGCGGCCTTCCCGCCGCCGCTGAACTACGCCGTCGGGCTGGCCGCGTTCCAGCTCTTCTTCATCCCGACCGGGATCATGTACTGGCTGGCGTCGCGGACCTCGCCGACGGACATCGCCGACGTCCACGACCTCCTGCACACCCGCGCCGAGCGGTTGTAAGGAAGGGCCCCTGGCAGGGGCCCTTCCTTACACGTCAGGCCGGGCGGACCCAGACCGTCACGTCGGTGGGCACGGCGCCGTCGGTGTCGAGCGGGGCGCTGGCGTGCACCAGTTCGGTGCCGGCCGGCAGCGGCACGGCGGCGTCGCCGAAGTTGGTCAGCACGGTCAGCCCGCCGTTGCGGAAGGAGAGCACCTCGTCGCCGCTGGCGAGCCACTCCAGCGGGCCCGCGCCGAGGTCGTGCTCGCGGCGCAGCCGCAGCGCCGTCCGGTACAGCTCGTACGTCGAGCCGGGCACGCCCCGCTGCCGGTCCAGCGCGTGCTCCGCCCAGACCGGCGGCTGCGGCAGCCAGCTCGCGTCGGTCGGGCCGAAGCCGTACGACGGGGCGTCGGCCTCCCACGGGATCGGCACCCGGCAGCCGTCCCGGCCCCGCTCGGTGTACGCGCTGCGTACCCAGGTCGGGTCCTGTCGCGCCTCGTCGGGCATCGTGGTGTGCTCCGGCAGGCCCAGCTCCTCGCCCTGGTAGAGGTAGGCCGAGCCGGGCAGGGCGAGCATCAGTAGGGTGGCCGCCCGGGCCCGGCGCAGGCCGAGCGCGGCGTCCGGCTGCGGGTCGCCGATGCCGATGCCGTTGGGCCGCTTGCCGCCGACGGGCAACCCGAGCCGGGAGGCGTGCCGGACCACGTCGTGGTTGGACAGCACCCAGGTGGTGGGGGCGCCGACCGCGTCGGTGGCCTCCAGCGAGCGGGTGATCACCGCGTACTGGGCGGGCGCGGTCCACGAGGCGAACAGGTACTCGAAGTTGAACGCCTGGTGCATCTCGTCGGGGCGCACGTACCGGGCCAGCCGCTCGGCCGGCTCGACCCACGCCTCGGCGACCAGGATCCGCTCGCCCGGGTAGCCGTCCAGCAGCCGGCGCCACTCCCGGTAGATGTCGTGCACGCCGTCCTGGTCCCACATCGGCGGGCGCGGCTTGTCGACCTCCCGCCCGGAGAGGATCTCCTGTGGTTCCTGCCAGTCGGCCAGGTCGGCCTGCTTGATCAGGCCGTGCGCCACGTCGACCCGGAAGCCGTCCACGCCCCGGTCCAGCCAGAACCGCAGCACGTCCAGGAACTCCGCCCGCACCTCGGGGTTTTCCCAGTTGAGGTCGGGCTGCCCGGTGTCGAACAGGTGCAGGTACCACTGGCCGGGTCGGCCGTCGGGGTCGGTGACCCGGGTCCAGGCCGGCCCGCCGAAGACGCTCTGCCAGTCGTTCGGCGGCCGGTCGCCGTCCGGTCCCAGGCCGTCCCGGAACACGTACCGGTCGCGCTCGGGGCTGCCCGGGGCGGCGGCGAGCGCCGCGGTGAACCAGCGGTGCGCCGACGACGTGTGGTTGGGCACCAGGTCGACGATCACCCGCAGCCCGCGCGAGTGCGCCTCGGCGATCAGCCGGTCCGCGTCGGCGAGGCCGCCGAAGAGCGGGTCGACGTCGCGGTAGTCGGCCACGTCGTAGCCGGCGTCGGCCTGCGGCGACGGATAGAACGGCGACAGCCAGACCGCGTCGACGCCCAGCTCGACGAGGTGGTCGAGGCGGGCGGTGATGCCGGGCAGGTCACCGATCCCGTCGCCGTCGGAGTCGGCGAAGGAGCGCGGATAGACCTGGTAGATGACGGCCCGCGTCCACCAACCGGTGGCGGCGTCGGCAGGCGTGTCCTGGTGTGTCGGGTTGCTGTTCAGGGCCTTCTCCCGTGTGTCGAGCCGTACGGTCGGGTGCGTGGTGCCGGGGGATCGGCGGTCCCCGTCAGTGTGCCCGGGGCGGCGCGGTCGATTCCCGCACGATAAGTCGAGTGGGCAGGATCACGGGCCGCTCCGGCGGGTCGCCGGCTGCCCGGCGGCCCGGGGCGAGGTCCGCGCCCGCGTCGGGGCCGGGCGGCTCCGGCCGCCGGCCGACGAGCGGGTCGAGCAACATCCGGGCGGCCAGCCGGCCCTGCTCCGCCGCGGGCTGGGCGATCGTGCTCAGCCCGACGACGCGGGCCAGGTCGTGGTCGTCGACGCCGATGACGCTGACGTCCTGCGGCACCCGCAGCCCGGCGTCCCGCAGCGCGGTCATCGCCCCCATCGCCATCTCGTCGCAGGCCGCGAAGATCGCCGTCGGCGGGTCGCCGCGGCGGAGCAGCTCCTCGGTGGCGCGCGTGCCGCCGTCGATGGTGAACTGCGACTCCACGTCCAGGCCCGGGTCCGGGGCGAGGCCGGCGTCGCGCAGCGCCTCCCGGTAGCCCCGCCGCCGGTCGAGGTGGGTGGTGAAGGCCAGCTCGTCCTTCGGGTCGCCGGAGATGTGCGCGATCCGGCGGTGGCCCAGGTCGAGCAGGTACCGGGTGGCGGTCCGCGCGGCGTCCACGTCGTCGATGCGTACGCAGGGCCAGCCCGGCACGACCGAGCCGGAGCTGACGGTCACCCCGGGCAGTGCCAGCTTCGTCAGGGCGGTCAGGTCGGCGGGTCGCAGCGGCGTGGCGACCAGCATGATCGCGTCCACCCGCTTGTGCAGGTTGGCCGCGCTCAGCACCCGCTGGCGGGTCTGCTCCCGCCCGCCGAGGTTGTGCAGCAGCAGGTCGTAGCCCGACTGGTGGAGGAACTCCTCGACGGACTCCACGACGGTGGCGAAGAACCACCGGGTGATCCGCGGGACCACGACCGCGATCGTGCCGGTGCGCCCGCCGGCCAGCCGCGAGGCGCTCGGCGAGACGGCGTACTCCAGCTGCTCCGCGGCCGCGAGCACGCGCCGCCGGGTCGCGGCCGAGACCGCCGGGAGCCCGCGCAGCGCCCTGGAGACGGTGGCCGTGGAGACCCCGGCCAGACGTGCGACATCATCGATCTTCGTCACGGTACCCCCGCTTCGCGCCGGCTCCGCCGCCGCCGGTGTCCCGGCGGCGGCGGAGAGGCGTCAGCCCTTGACGCTGCCGGCCAGCAGGCCCCGCACGAAGTAGCGCTGAAGGGACAGGAAGACGATCAGCGGTACGACGATCGAGACGAACGCGCCGGCGGTGAGCCGCTGCCACTCGTTGCCCCGGGTGCCGGCCATCTCGGCCAGCCGGACGGTGAGCGGAGCGGTCTCGTCGCCGCCACCGGCGAAGATCAGCGCCACCAGCAGGTCGTTCCAGACCCAGAGGAACTGGAAGATGCCGAACGCGGCCAGCGCCGGGGTGATCAGCGGCAGGACGATGGTGCGGAAGATCTTCGGGTGGGTGGCCCCGTCGACCCGGGCGGCCTCCATCAGGTCTCCCGGGAGCTGCGAGATGAAGTTGTGCAGCAGGAAGACCGCGAACGGCAGCGCGAAGCAGGTGTGCGCGAACCACACCTGCGCGAACTTCTGTTCGTCGACCAGGTCCCAGGCGGGCAGCACGGTGACCCCGGCGACGGTGACCCCGGTGGAGAAGAACTTCAGCAGCGGCACCAGCGCCATCTGCAGCGGCACGATCTGCAGCGCGAAGATCGCGATGTACACCCAGTCCCGCCCCCGGAAGTTGATCCAGGCCAGCGCGTACGCGGCCAGGGCCGCGAAGGCGAGCGGGAAGAGCACCGACGGGATGGTGATCGCCAGCGAGTTGATGAAGTAGCTGGCGAGCTGCCCGGACGACGAGGAGCGCCCGAACAGCACCTCCTGGTAGTTCTCGAAGGTGAACTGCGGGTCGGTGAAGAAGGTCCACCACCCGCTGCTCTTGATCTGGTCCTCCGGCCGGAACGACGAGATGAACAGGCCGAAGGTCGGGACGGTCCAGAGCACCGCGATGACGATCGACACGAGGGTGGCGGTGCGGCTGTTCAGCCGCTTGCGCACCCGCGCGGCGGCGGTGGACGTGCGGCCGTCGGTCTTCTGGGTGCCGGCGGCGACGGTGGGCGTTGCGGTGGTCATCTCAGCCCTTCCGCTGCTGTCGGAGGTTGCGGATCTGGTAGATCACGATCGGCACCACCAGGATGAACAGGAAGACCGCCAGCGCCGAGCCCTGCCCGTTCTGGCCGTACCGGAACGCCTGGTTGTACATCTCGTTGGCGATGACGCTGGTGTCGTAGTTGCCGTTGGTGGCCGTCCGGACGATGTCGAAGACCTTGAGGGTGGCGATCGACAGCGTCACCACGACCACGATCAGTGCCGGCCGGATGCTCGGCATGGTGATCTGCCAGAACATCTGCCACGGGGTGACCCCGTCGAGGCGGGCCGCCTCCACGATGTCGGCGGGGATGGCCTTGATGGCGGCGGAGAGCACCACCATGGCGAACCCGGCCTGGATCCACACCATGATCACGATCAGCAGCAGCGTGTTCAGCGGTGACTCCAGCAGCCACTGCTTCGGTTCGCCGCCGAGGCTCACCACGATCTGGTTGAGCAGACCGATCTGCTCCTGCCCGTCGCCGCGGTAGGCGTACACGAACTTCCAGATGATGCTGGCGCCGACGAAGGAGATCGCCATCGGCAGGAAGATCAGTGACTTGGCGACCGCCTCGAACCGGGCCTTGTCCACCATGACCGCGTAGATCAGGCCGAACGCGGTGGCCACCAGCGGGACCAGGAGCACCCAGACCAGGGTGTTCAGCAGCACCCGGACGATCGAGTCCTCCGAGAACATCCAGCCGTAGTTGCGCAGCCCCACCCAGTCGTTGCTGCCCGCGTCCATGAAGGAGAGCATCGTGGTGCGGATGGCCGGGACCACCAGCCCGACGGTCAGCAGCAGCAGCGTCGGCAGCAGGAAGAAGAGCGCGAACACGCCCTCCCGCGGCTTGCGGCGGCGGGGGAGCGGGGCGCCGCTCGCGGAGACGGCGACGAGCTGCGCCTCCCGGCGGCGGGCGAACCAGGCCGGCACCACGTCGAGGAGCAGGAGCAGACCGCCCACCACCGCGACGAAGGCGAGCAGCCCGTACCCCAGCATGAGGAATTTGTCCTTCTCCTCGATGAAGTCGAACTCCATCGACCCTCCTTCATGGGTTCGGTCGTGGACCGGTGGCCCGACCTCCGCAGGGGTCGGGCCACCGGCTCAGATCACTTCCAGCTGCTCTCGATGCCGTTCAGCACCGTCGCGGTGTCCTTGCCGTTGATCCAGTCGACCATGCCCTTCCAGAACGTCCCCGCGCCGACGGTGGCCGGCATCAGGTCGGAGCCGTCGAAGCGGAAGACCGAGCTCTTGTCCTGGAGGATCTGGACGGAGAGCTTGTCGATCGGGTTGGCGACGTTGGCCAGGTCGAGCTTGTTGTTCGCCGACACCCAGTCGCCGATCTTGGCGCGGCTGTTGGCGTACTCGCCGGAGGCGAGGTAGGTCTGCACCGCCTGGACCTCGGGGCGGTCGGTGAAGGCCGAGACGAACTCGCCGCCGCCGAGCACCGGCTTGCCCTTGGCGGGGTCGATCGCCGGGAAGTAGAAGGCGAAGACGTCGCCGTCCTCGGCCACCTTGGTGCCCTTCGGCCACTGATTCGCGTAGAAGGACGCCTGCCGGTGCAGCGCGCACTTGCCGGTGGTGATCGGGAGGCCGGCCTCGCCGAAGGCGGTGGTGGCGATGCTCTTCACGCCGCCGTACCCGCCGTTCATGTACTTCTCGTTCTTGAGGATGGTGCCGGCCTTGTCGACGGCCTCGGCGACCTTCGGGTCGTTGAACGGGATGCCGTGGGTGGTCCACTGGTCGTAGACCTCGGGGGTCTGCGTCCGCAGCATCACGTCCTCGATCCAGTCCGTGGCCGGCCAGCCGGTGGCGTCACCGGACTCGATGCCGGCGCACCACGGCTTGGTGCCGGTCGCCGCGATCTTGTCGCTCAGGGCGATCAGCTCGTCCCAGGTGCTCGGGACGGTCCAGCCCTTCTCCTTGAAGGTCTTCGGCGAGTACCACACGAACGACTTCACGTTCGAGCCGAGCGGGGCGCCGTAGAACTGGCCGTTGACGGTGCTGTACTTCAGCCAGTCGGCCGGGTAGTTCTCCTCCGCCATCTTCTTGGTGTCGGCGCCGACCGGCTTGAGCTTGCCGGAGTCGACGAAGCGCTTGAGCAGACCCGGCTGCGGGATGAACGCGAGGTCGGGCGCGTTGCCGCCGTCGACCCGGACGCCGAGCTGCGCCTCGAACTCGGCGCTGCCCTCGTGGTCGATCTCGATGCCGGTGCAGTCCTCGAACTGCTTCCAGGACTCCGCCAGGCGGTCGGCCTCGATGTCCCGGATCGACGAGTAGATCGTGACCTTCTTGCCCTTGTTGTCGCCGTACTTCTCGTATGCGGCGCACTCCGCGGAACCCGCGGTGTCACTCTTCTTGTCGCTGCCGGTGCCGCAGGCGGTGACGCTCAGCGCCAGCCCCAGTACGCCGGCGATCGCGAGAGCCGGGCGTGATCTGGCAAACGCCATGCCGTTCTCCTTCCTTGCCGGCGCGTGGGGGATCGAACGCGCGCCGGTCCGATTGGGCATCAACACATGTAAGCGCTTGCATCCGACCCGGTCCACCCCAGACCGGACACGACCGAGTAACAATCCGGAAACCCTGTCGTTGCCGTGTGGGCGCGCTCCCATGACACGCGTCGGCATCTTTTCAGGAGTGGCGATTTCTGTCACGCTGGAGGTAGGTATAGAAGAATTTCAACATTGGAGGTTCTGGATGCGTAAGCGATGGCTCAGCCTGCTCGCGACCGGTCTGCTGGCCGTGGGCGCGCTGCTCCCGGCGGCCCCGGCGATGGCCGCGCCGACGTTCAAGGTGCCGTTCCCCTGCGGACAGTCCTGGTCCGGCCAGACGCGGACCGGCCACAGCCCGGCGTACGCGATCGACTTCAACCGCACCGACGACCTCGGCGACCCGGTGGTGGCCAGCGCGCCGGGCACCGTCGACCGGGTCACGGACCTCGGCGGGACCAGCTACGGCAAGTACGTCCGGATCAACCACGGCGGCGGCTACACCACCTACTACGCCCACCTCAACGGCTTCAACGTCTCCGTCGGACAGACCGTCGGCTACGGCAAGGTGATCGGCTGGGTCGGCAGCACCGGCGGCTCCACCGGCCCGCACCTGCACTACGAGCAGCGGCTCGACGGCAACGACATCCAGGTCCGCTTCAACGGCACGCTCGCCCTCTACTGGGGGACGAAGACCTACACCAGCGACAACGGCTGCGGCAGCACCACCGGCTCCGGCACGGTCAACACCAGCGGGACCCCGCTGACCGTCCGCTCCGGCCCCGGCACCGGCTACGAGGCGGTGGGCACCGTCGCCGACGGCACCCGGGTGACCATCTACTGCCAGACCAGCGGCACCACCGTCACCGGCACCTACGGCACCAGTTCGATCTGGGACCGGATCGGCAGCGGACGCTACATCGCCGACGCGTACGTCTACACCGGCCACGACGGCTACATCCCCAACGTGCCGCGCTGCTGAGCGCGGGACGGGGCCCCGGGACCGCCCGGGGCCCCGTCATCCGGCGCGCGCCGGGAGCGGCCACCCGCGGACAACACGGCGCCGGGGTCGTCGGGTCCGGACGCTCCCGTCGGGAGGACGGAGTTCCGGTCACGACGACCCCGGCGGGTCCCGGTCGGCGGCGGACGGCCGCCACGTCAACTGAAGATGCTCACACCACCCGGCCCGACCAGCAGGCCCACCACGATGAGGACGATGCCCCACAGGATCTGCCGGCGGAACAGCGCGAGGATGCCGGCGACCACGAGTACGACTGCGAGAATCCAGAGAATCAGCTCCATTTTTGCTGGATACCCGAGCCGCCGACGCGGGAAACCTCCGGTTGATCGAGGTGGTCGCCCAGGTGGAAGACGCTGTAGGCCTGCTTGATCACGGGGTGGGCGACGTTGCGGACGCGTACCCCGCCGGGCGTGGTGCCCCGCTCGGTCCCGGCGTGCGCGTGCCCGTGCAACGCCAGCGCGGTCGGCGCCGAGTCGATCGCCTGACCGAGCTGGTACGAACCCAGGAACGGGTAGATCTCCAGCGGCTCGCCGGCCAGCGTGTCCGGCACCGGCGAGTAGTGGGTGAGCGCCACCAGCACGTCGCAGTCCAGCCCCCGCAGCGCCGCGGCCAGCGCGTCCGCGCTGTCGGTGGTGGTCCGGACGAACGCCTTCATCTCCGGCTCGCCGAAGTCGCTGGCGCAGCGCCCGGCGAACCCGCCGCCGAACCCCTTCACCCCGGCGACGCCCAGCCGGCCGCCGGCGCACTCCAGCACGATGCCGTCGCCCTCCAGGACCCTGATCCCGGCGCTCTCCAGCACCTTGACCACCTGCGGCACCTGGTCGCACTGGTGGTCGTGGTTGCCGAGCACGGTCACCACCGGCACGCCCAGCCCGCCGAACTCGGTGGCCACGCACCGGGCCTCCGACTCCGTCCCGTGCCGGGTCAGGTCACCGGCGAGCAGCAGCACGTCGGCGTGCTCGGGCAGCTCCTCCAGCGCCGGCCGGAACCGGCCGACCACGTCCTCGTCCAGATGCACGTCGCCCACGGCGGCGATCCGGATCACCATGCACCTCCCTCAGGGCAGTTGCTCGATCTCCGTGGGCGCCTGCGCGCGGATCACCCCGATGTCGCTGGTGATCGGCACGTCCGGGAAGCGCTCGGCCACCCGGCGCAGGATCTCCTCCCGCCGGTGCGGGCTCTCCACCTCGCCGTACAGCACGAGGCCGCGTTCCCGGCGGACCACGGTGATCCCCTGCTCGGCCACGTCCGGGTCCTCGGTGAGCAGCCGGTGTACCTCCGCCTCGACGTACTCGTCGGGCGGCCCGGTGGCGACGTCGCGGTGCTCGGTCACGGTGTCCCCTCTCGCTGCGGGGTGCCGGAGTACGGCACCACGTCCAGCCGGTCCAGCAGCACCAGGAACGCCTCCGCGTACGGCGAGTGCTGCGTCTCCTTCCGTACCCGTTCCCAGTCGATCTGCTCCCGCAACGAACGGGCGAGTGGCAGGCCCCGGGCGAAGTCGCAGTAGTGCTGCGAGAAGCTGAGCAGCTTGTGCACCATCAACTGGGTGGCCGAGAGCACCGGCATGTGGATCGCGTCGACCGGCCGGACCATCGTGTCGGCGAACGTCTCCTCGGTCACCGGCGTCTCGATGGGCCGGTGGATGAGGTCGACCATCCGCCCGTCGTCGAAGACCTTGACCAGCCAGTCCTCGGGCGGGCGCTCGGCCGTGAAACCCGCCGCGACCAGGGCCTCCAGGGCGCGTTCCACGTCGACCTCCCGGATGAGGAAGTCGACGTCGTGCTCGCTGGAGTGGCCGCCGTGGGCGTACACGGCGAAGCTGCCGCCGAGCGCGAAGGGAATCTCTTCCTGCTTGAGCACGGCGGCGACCTTCTTCAGCGTGTGCACCAGGCTCTCGTCCCCGCGCTCGGCCATTGGCGTCTCCCGTCGATGGTGGTAGGCGGCTCCAACTCCGGTACCCGGCATCCCGGGGGGCCACACCTGGCAGGAGGCGCGGGTGGGGTCAACCGGGAGCAGACGGTACAAATCTCCGGCAACGCGAGCGCGGGTCGGATAACCTGTGCAGGGTGTCCAGATCATCGGAGGCACGGCGCGGCAGGGCCCGATTGCGCGCCGTCGCCCTGATCGGCATCGACGGCTCGGGCAAGACCACCCAGGCGCACCGGCTCGCCGACGCGCTCACCGCGGCGGGGCACCCCGCCACCTACCACCGCAACGCGGGTGGGCGCCGCTGGCTCGGCCGCGTCGCGCACCGCCTCGGCCGGCCGGACGCCCAGCGTCTCGTCGGGCGCGGCGGCCTGCTCGCCGTGGAGTCCGTGCTGCGCTGGCTCGCCATCGCCGCCGCCCTGCTCGGCTGCCTGGCCACGGGCCGGATCGCGGTCATGGACCGGTACTCCGCCTGCCAGTACGCGAGCATCCGCGCCCACGGGGGCCAGCGCTGGGAGCGGCTCGCCCGGGTGGGCTACCGGGTCTTCCCGCGGCCGCAGGTGACCTTCCTGCTGACCGTCGACCCGGCCGAGGCGTACCGGCGGATCGAGCAGCGCGGCACCGACCACGAGAGCATGCGGTACCTGACCGCCGCGGACGCCGCGTACCGGGCGCTGCCGGAGCACCCGACCTTCGTGGTGGTCGACGCCGGGCGCCCGCCGGAGGAGGTGTCCCGGCAGATCAGGAGCCACCTCGCCGGCTGGCTCGACGCCGCCCACGGGGACGGCCCGCCCCGCGCGGTGGCCGCCCCCGCCGTCGTGGCCGCGCCGGTCGCGGCGGGCCGCCTGACCGTCTGACCCGCCGGGCGCGGCCGACTGGCCGTGGGCGACCGGGCCGGTCAGGCGCGGCCGTAGACCGGGATGCTCGCGCCGCTGGTCGGCGCCGACTCGTCGGAGGCGAGGAAGCGGACCACCGGCGCGATCTCGGCCGGCGTGACCCAGCGCGAGTGGTCGGCGGTGGGCTGGGCCGCGCGGTTCGCCGGGGTGTCGATGACGCTCGGCAGCACCGTGTTGCAGCGCACCCCGGCCGCCCGGTACTCCACGGCCACCGCGTTCGCGAAGGCGAGCACGGCCGCCTTGGCGGTCACGTAGCCGGCGGCGCCGGGGAAGGGGGCGACGGCCGCACGGGAGGAGACGCAGACCACCGCGCCACCGCCGGCCGCGACCAGGCGCGGCAGCGCCGCCCGGGTCACCAGCCAGGTCGGTCGCAGGTTCACCGTCAGCATCCGGTCGAACTCCTCGACCGGGGTCTCGTGCACCAGCCCGCCGCCGGCGTACCCGCCGACGAGGTTGACCACCGCCCGCAGCGGCGCCGCGGGATCGTCGGCGGCCGCCGCGACCGCCCGCTCCGCGCCGGCCGGGTCGGTGAGGTCCGCGACCAGTCGGACCGGTCCGCCCGCCGCCGGCTCCGTCGCCGGCGGCCGCTCCCGTCCGGGTACGACCACCCGCCACCCCGCGTCGAGGAAGGCGGCCGTGACCGCCCCGCCCAGTCCGCCCGTTCCCCCGGTGACCAGCACACTGCGATCCGCCATGCGCCACACGCTAGTGCCGGCCCGGCCCCGGCGTCGCCCGCCGGGACGTCGTCCGGGAGGAGGCGTGGGGCGGGCCGGGCCCGGGGCGTCGCCGGGGCGACGGGACGTCGCGGAAGGCGGAAAGGTGGCATGGTCTTTCCGGAGACGGCGGCCGACCGGCAGGGGCCAGATGCCCTCCCGGGGGAGGTGACGGCGTCGGGGGAGTGGCACCCTGAGCAGATCCGGCGGTCCCGGCGGGCGGTGTTTCCCCCAACACGTGGAGTCATGGTTGACGCTCACGCCTCATGAAAGTAAGTTTCATCCGTGGCGAAGAGTCCGAAGATTTCTGCGAGTCACGAGCCGGGTGGACTGATCGTCCACATCAGCGGCCTGCTCCCGTCGTTGTCGCCGGCCGAGCAGCGGGTCGCCCGGCTGGTCGTCGCCGACCCGGCCGACGCCGCGCGTCGGACCATCACCGACCTCGCCACCGCCGCCGAGACATCCGAGGCGACCGTCATCCGGTTCTGCCGGTCGGTCGGCATGGACGGCTACCCACAGCTGCGGATCCGGCTCGCCGCCGAGGCCGCCCGCCGGGTCGAGCCGCCGGACGCCCGGGTCGTCGGCGGTGACATCCCGCCCGGCGCCGACCTCGCCCAGATCATCGCCACCATCGCGTTCAACGACGCGCGCGCCGTCGAGGAGACGGCCGAGCAGCTCGACCCGGCGATCTGTGAGCAGGTCGTCGAGGCCATCGCGGGCGCGGGCCGGATCGACGTCTACGGCGCCGGCGCCAGCGGCTTCGTCGCCTCCGACTTCCAGCAGAAGCTGCACCGGATCGGCCGCACCGCCTTCTACTTCCCCGACGTGCACACCGCGCTGACGTCGGCCGCGCTGCTCGGCCGGGGCGACGTCGCGGTCGGCATCTCGCACACCGGCACCACCTCCGACGTGGTCGAGGTGCTGGAGCAGGCCCGGGCCCGGGGCGCCGCCACGGTGGCGCTGACCAACTTCCCCCGCTCGCCGATCACCGAGGTCGCCGACTTCGTGCTCACCACGGCGGCCCGCGAGACCACCTACCGCTCCGGCGCGATGGCGAGCCGGCTCGCCCAGCTCACCGTCGTCGACTGCCTCTTCGTCGGGGTGGCGGCGCGCAACCGGTCGCGGGCCCGCAAGGCCCTCGAGGCGACCGCCGAGGCGGTCCAGTCCCACCGGGTCGGCTCGGGACGGAGGCGGGCATGACGGCCGGCGCGGTGGAACCGCAGGACGTGACCACTCCGATGGCGGCCCGGCCGGTGATCCGGGTCGGCGCGCCGACGGAGCGGCGCAATCCACACAGCGCCGACCTCGACCTGATGTCGACGCGGGACGTGCTCTCGGTGATCAACGAGGCGGACCGGCGGGTGCCCGGCGCGGTCGCGGACGTCCTGGACGAGATCGCCGCGACGGTGGACCTGGCGGTGGCCGCGCTGCGCGGCGGGCACCGGGTGCACTACTTCGGCGCCGGCACCTCCGGCCGGCTCGGCGTGATCGACGCCGCCGAACTCGCCCCCACCTTCAACTCGCCCCGGCACTGGTTCTGCGCGCACATCGCGGGCGGGCCGGAGGCCATGTGGCGGGCGGTCGAGGACGCCGAGGACGACGACCGGGGCGGGGCGGCCGAGGCCGCCGACTGCGTACGCGCCGGCGACCTCGTGGTCGGACTCGCCGCGAGCGGGCGCACGCCGTACGTCCTGGGGGCGCTCGCCGCGTCCCGGGCCAAGGGCGCCTCGACCGTGCTGCTCTGTGCCAACCCGGAGGCGGAGGCCGCCCGGTCGGTGGACGTCTTCATCGGCGTGGACACCGGACCCGAGGTCGTCACCGGGTCGACCCGGATGAAGGCGGGCACCGCGCAGAAGCTGGTGCTCAACACCTTCTCCACGGCGGTCATGGTGCGGCTCGGCCGGGTCTACTCGAACCTGATGATCGACATGGTGGCCACCAACGCCAAGCTCCGCGGCCGGATGATCTCGATCCTGATGGAGGCCACCGGCTGCTCCGAGGAGATCTGCCGGCGGGCCCTCGGCGAGGCCGACGGCGACATGAAGACCGCGCTGGTCTCGCTCGTCTCCGGGGTCGAGGTGTCGGCCGCGCGGGCCGCCCTCGCCCGCTCCGCCGACCAGGTCCGCGGCGCCCTGGCCCTGCTGGCCTCCTGACCGGGGCGCCCGCCGTCACCCCCCCGGCCCACCCACGCCTCCATCCCGTCCCCGCGTCACCCCTGACCGCGCCCGCGTCACCCTGACCTCACCCGGCCGCCCGTATCAAGCCCGTTGCCCGAGTCACCCCGCACCTCGCCCGCCGCCACGTCACCGCGCGTTCGCGTCGCCGGGCCCACCCCGCCGCAGCGCCGCACCGCCTCCCGTTCGCCCCTCCCTGCGAGCTGCGTCACGTGCCGGGCATAGATCCGGGGCGCGGATTGTTCATCGGGGGGTGGGGTATTACCACGGGCGTGGATGAACCGACCGGTCCACGGGCGCGTATCTGGCAGTGACCAGGATCGCAGTGCTGCGGTGAGCCGGGTCGCTGTGTCACCGGGGTGGGCGATGTTGCCATGTACCGGGGAAACGGCGACGCGTCGACCCGCCGACCCTGCGTGGTGCCCATCGGAGCGCCGCCACACGGGGTGCTGACAGCAAACGTGGATCGTGCTCTCAGCGGATTATCAGGCATTCGTGACACTTTCGACTCACGACATGGAATCCCCGACGCGTCTCATCTGTTGTGTAGGTGTCAGCACCGGTGGGCACAGCGGAAGTTACGGGGGAGGGCTGATGGACGTGGGGATGGCAAGGAACCGGGCAACCGGCGCGAGCGAGGGGACCGTGGGCAACGTGGACAAGAACATCGGCATGCGAACCGACGAGGTTGCCGAGGAGCGCGACCTGGTCGGCGTCTACCTTCACGAGATCTCCCGGACGCCACTGCTGGACGCCGCCAAGGAGGTCGACCTCTCCAAGGCCATCGAGGCCGGCCTCTACGCCGAGCACCTGCTCGGCGAGGACCGCGTCCCCGCCGGTGTCGACCGGGAAGACCTGGAGCGGCTGGTCGCCGAGGGTGAGCGGGCCAAGGACCTGTTCATCCGGGCCAACCTGCGGCTGGTCGTGTCGATCGCCCGCCGCTACGTCCGCTCGGGCATGCCCATGCTGGACCTGATCCAGGAGGGCAACACCGGCCTGGTGCGGGCGGTCGAGAAGTTCGACTATGAGCGCGGCTACAAGTTCTCCACCTACGCGACCTGGTGGATCCGCCAGGCCATCAGCCGGGCGATCGCCCAGCAGGAGCGCACGGTGCGTCTGCCGGTGCACCTGGTCGAGGACGTCAACCGGATGCGCAACGTGGCCCGGCAGCTCACCCGCGAGCTGGGCAGCGACCCGGAGCCGGAGCAGATCGCGGCGGCCCTCGGGGTCACCGTCGAGCGGGTCAACGAGCTGGTCCGCTGGTCGCAGGACACGGTGTCGCTGGACACCCCGGTCGGCGACGACGGCGACACCAACCTCGGCGACCTGGTGGCCGACAGCGACGCCCCGTCGCCGGAGGAGATCGTCCTCACCGGCCTGGAGCGGCAGCGGATCGAGGGCCTGCTCAACCACCTCGACGACCGGTCGGCCGGCATCATGCGGGCCCGCTACGGGCTGGAGGACGGCCGTGAGCACTCCCTCACCGAGGTGGCCTCGCGGTTCTCGCTCTCCCGGGAGCGGATCCGGCAGCTGGAGATCCAGGCGCTCGGCCGGCTCCGCGAGCTGGCCCGCGCGGAGGGGCTGCAGGCAGCCTGAGCTGGTAGGAATGACGGCGAACGGCCGGCGTCCGATAGGGGGACGCCGGCCGTTCGCCGTATCCGGGTGCGGTCAGCGCACCCGGCCGTAGCCCTGGATGGGCATCAGGTTCATGCCCCGCTTGAGCACGTTGCGCCCGGCGCTCGGCGCGTCGATCACCTGGCCGCCGCCCACGTAGAGCGCGACGTGCCCGAGCCCTCGGTAGAAGACCAGGTCACCGGGGCGCAGCTCGCCCTTGCTGATGTGGGCTACCGCGCCCCACTGCATGCGGGCGTTGTGCGGCAGCGACTTGCCGGCCGCCCGCCAGGCCGCCGAGGTCAGGCCCGAGCAGTCGTAGCCGTTCGGTCCGTCGGCGCCCCAGACGTACGGCTTGCCGAGCGCGCCGTAGGCGTACCGGACGGCGACGCCGGCCCGGCCGGAGACCGCGGGAGCGTCGCCCGCGCTGTCGGGCCGGGCGGCCGGCTTCTCGGTGGCCCGGCCGTACGCCTGGCGGCGCAGCTCGTAGAGCTCGGCCAGGTCGCGCTCGATCCGCTTCTTCGCGGCGGTCAGCTCGCGGGCCTGGGCGGCCTGCCGACCGAGCGTGACGTCCAGCCGGGTCTTCTCGGCGAGCAGGCGGCGCTGGTCGTTGGTGAAGGTGGCGATGGTCTCCTGCCGCTGCTGGGTGAGCCGGTCGATCATGTGCAGCCGGTCCAGCAGGGTGTCGGAGCCCCCGGGACGCAGCAGCGCCTCGGTGGTGGACAGGTGGCTGCCGGTCTTGTACGCGGTCACCGCCAGCTCGCCGACGTCCGCCCGGCTCCGCTCGGCCTGCTGCTCCAGCGGCCCGATCCGGCCCTGCACCCGGGTCACGGCGGCCTGGTTCGCCTTCATCTCCTCGCGGAGCTTGTTGTACGCCTCGACGACGTGCTCCAGCTCGGTGGAGGACTTCTCGATCCGCCGGGTCAGTTCGGCGGGGGAGGGTTCGGCCCGGGCCGGCACCGCGGGCGCGACCAGCGTGGCCGTCACCGCGGCGACCACCAGGGCGCGCAGCGTGTTCCTGAGGGACGACAAGAGCGGAAGGCTCCTCTCCCAGCACGCCGCCGCGGGCTGCTGAGGCCCCCGGCGACACCGGGCCGGTGCAGTCCTGGTGGACGGCGGTCGACCGGCCGGCCCGGACAACGTAACCCGGGGCAGGAGTCGCCCGCAGTTGAAGCCGGGGCGAATGTTGGCAAAGTGGCGGGGTGTGTCGGTCGTGCCGGTGGGCATACGTGCCGGCGATCGTGCGCTGTCGCCGGACGATGGCGCTGATTGTTGTCGATCGGGTGATACGCGGCTTTCGTCGTTCTGGGCGTATGCCGGCGGAGCCTGGGGCGCTATGACCGACAAGACGGACATGGCGGCCGCTACCCGACGGTCTCGCCGCCGGCCGCCCGTCGCCGTGGGGCGAAAGCGCCGTATCGGCTGGCACGTGCGCCACACAATGAACCGCGGAGCCGGGAATCCCGTCGACCGGCATTGATGCGATCCGTCGGCGGGAGCCGACCCCGGCACACAGCCGCGGGAGGTAGCGCAGTGAATCCTCAAGGCGCCACGACACGACAGACGCGGTCACCGGGGGCGACCGGCGGCCGGAACACTCTGCTCTACGCCCGACCCGGGATCATCGTGACGGTCGACCGGTTCACCGTCGGACGCAACAGCTGGCGGGTGACGGAACTGACCCACCTGGAGACCAGCCGCGGGCCGCACGATCGCGTCGCCGTCCGCGCCGTGGTGGTCACGGGCGCGATGCTCGGCGGCGTCGGGCTCCTGCTCGGCTTCACCGGCGGGCTGCAACGGCTCACCGCCGGGGCGTACCTCATCCTGGGTGCCGTCTTCCTGCTGCCGGTGCTGGTCGCCGTGGTGGGGGACCGGTGGCGACCGCCGGCGTACGAGCTGTGGGGCCGGCGGCGCGGCGAGCACGTGCTGCTGTTCAGCAGCGACAACGAGCGGCAGTTCGGCCAGGTCACCCGGGCCCTGCGCCGGGCCCGGGAGATGAACCGGTACGGCGGCTGGGAGGACCCGATCGCCTCCGTGGACCCGTGGCGGCCCCGCCGGTAGCTCGGCTCAGCCGGCCACCGGCTCCGGGGTGCGCTCGGCCCGGTCGGCGGTCACCCAGTTGCTGACCCGGCGCTCGGCGTAGAACGACACGAACGGCACCGTGCCGGCCAGCATGACCAGGACCATCCGCTTCAGCGGCCAGCCGGCCCGGCGGGACAGGTCGAAGGCGGCCACCAGGTAGAGCATGTAGAGGAAGCCGTGCGCCTGGCCCACGGTCTCCACCAGGATCGGGTTGTCGAAGCCGTACTTCATCGGCATGCCGATGACGACCAGCAGGATCAGCGCCACGCCGACGATCCAGGCGATCACGCGGTACCGGGTCAGGGCTGCGCCCACCTTCGTCCGTCCTTCCGCGCCCGGCCTCAGCCGGGGTAGTCACCGGGCTTGGCGCCCGGGTTGTCGGTCAACCATTTCAGGTACTGGTTGTAGGCGGTGAGGTCCGCGTCCTCGCCGTCGACGGCCGCCGCGGGCACGCGGGCGACCCGCACGGGGCGGCGTACGACCGGACGCGCCGGGGCGTCGGCCGGCCGCGACCCGGCGGCGGCCGACGGCTCGGCGGCCGGGGCCCGCGGGCCGCGCAGCGTGTGCCGGACCTCACGCCACCACAGGAACACCACGAAGCCGGCGAAGACCGGCCACTCGATCGCGTAGCCCCAGCTGATCGCGTTGCCGGCGGCGGCCCGGCTGACCTGCCACCAGCCCAGCCCCAGGAACCCGACGACCAGCACGACCATGGCCACGTGGCGTGCGATCCACGCCGGGGTCCAGAGCCGCTTCATGGCATCGAGAGTACCGGGGCGGCCCGCGGTCTCCGACGCGGTGTCGTAGTGCCGGGAATGGTTTGGTGCCACCCGGTGTGGGCATCCGTTTAGACGCCAGCCCAAAACGACCAGGGGGGCGATGATGACCGGATCGATACGGCAGGACGAGTTCGGGAGCCCGGAGCAGCGGATGCCCGCGTGGGACGGCGACCACGTCCACGACACGGCCTCCGGCGAGGCGGACGTCGACGGCGAGCTGCTCGGCGTCGACCCGGCCGAGCTGGGGGACGAGGACCTGATCCGCGAGATGCACAGCCTGCACCGCACCCGGCTGGACACCTTGCGGCACGCGGCCGACTCCGCGCTCGCCCACCACCTGCGGCGCACGGCCGAACTGGAGACCGAGTACCTCGCCCGGCACCCCGGGCGGGAGGTCGACCCCAGCCGCCTGCGGGACGCGTGATGGCGCACGCCGAGCGCGGGATGTCCGCGCCCCCGGAGGTGGTCTTCAACACCGCTACCGACCCCGACCGGGCGTCGGCCTGGCTGCCCGACGCGCTGCGCGGCGACGGCAGCCCGGCGGAGGAGATCAGCGTGGAGGAGCTGCGGGCCCGGTGGAGCGCCGCCGGGGACTGGCGCGCCGAGATCCGGGTGGACCCGGCCCAGGCGGGCGGCGCCCGGACGCGGCTCGACCTGACCGGCGGGCCGGACGCCGACCGGATGGCCGAGGAGGCGCTGGACAGCCTCGCCCGCGAGGTGGCCGACAACCTGCAGGCCGGCTGAGCCGGGCCGGCCGACCTGCGGAACAGAGGGAGACCGGGGTGACCGACGTGAAGGAGAAGGTGGCGCGGTTACGCCGGGCGTACGCGCCGCACGAGCACCGGCCGCTCGGCGGCTATCTGGTGTCGATGGGTGCCTACGCCGCGGTGACCGGGGCGCTCGCGGGGCTGGTCAAGGCGACCGGCCAGCACGTGCCCGACCGTCCCGCCACGGCCGACGTGGTGCTGCTCGGCATCGCGACGCACAAGCTCAGCCGGCTGCTGGCCAAGGACGCGGTCACCAGCCCCCTGCGGGCGCCGTTCACCCGCTATGACCGGCCGATCGGCAGCGGCGAGGTGATGGAGCAGGTCCGAGACCAGGGCAGCGGCACCCGTCACGCGATCGGGGAGCTGCTGAGCTGCCCGTTCTGTCTCGCCGTCTGGGTCGCCACCGGGCTCACCGGCGGGCTCGTGCTCTCGCCCCGGCTGACCCGGCTGGTCGCGACCGCGCTGACCGCCGTGGCCGCCTCGGACTTCCTCCAGATGGCGTACGCGATGGCGCAGCGGGCCGCCGAGGGCCCCGGGCCCGACGACGGCTGAGCACGCGGGAGGGCGGAGACGCCCCGAAGGGGGCCGGCGGTGTGCCGGCCCCCTTCGCGATGTCCCGCCCAGCGGTCGGGTCTGCTGGTGCCCCGGTCACGTCGGGGTCGTGCCGTGGTCCTCGCCGGCCCAGCCCCGGGACGCCTCCGGCTCCCGCTCGTCCTCGTCCGCGCCGGTGATGACCTCCCGGTCCACGGCGGTCCTGTCGTGCTCGCTGGCGAAGTCGGGTTCCGGCAGGGTGTCCGTGCCCTCGGGGGGCTGACCGAGCGCCGGCAGCTTCTCGTGTTGCTCCTCGTGGTGGGACATCTCGCTCTCCTCACTCCTCGTCGGCCGCCCGTGCCGGGAGGCTGCCGGCCCGCCGGTGACGCCACGAGCCGGCCGTACGGGCTGCCGGGGTCGTCAGGTGACCGATCCGCCGAGCAGGTCGGCCGCCTCGTCGACCGCGTACTCGCCCTCGGGCAGCGCGGCGATCCGGGTGAGGAGCTGCGCGGGAAGCTCCGCGGAGACGGCGCGGCGGTAGATGTCCGCCTGGCTGATCCGTTCCTGGCCGCGGTAGAGGTCCTCGAGCAGGTCGTCGAGGCGCCGGATGTCCGGCTCCTCCGCCGCCTCGGTCACGGGCGCTTCGGTCACGGGTGCGTCGTCGGTCACGTCGGCTCAGCTACCCGCGACCGAATCGGTCAAACGTCACCACGCGGGCCGGCCCCCGCGTGGCGGACCTGCCGAGCGCGGCCCGTCGGGGCAACCGGTGGCCGCCTCGGCCCCGAACGGGTCCCCGGTGCGGGACGCGGAGGTGTGACGGTGGTCATGGTCGGGGCCGGAACACCGGCGGCGGGGGGCCGGTTGAGTGAGGTGTCGGTGTGTCCAGTGTCCCCGGGCCTCACCCATATTGCCCTCGCGGAATTCCGTCCGGCTGGAGCCGCGTCGCGCCACTCGCCGAGAGGCGACCTGCACACCGACGCCAGCGCCGCCCCCGAGCCCACAAGGCCCGGGGGCGGCGCTGTCTTTCCGTCCCCCGGCGTCGACCACGGCTTTCCGTCCCCCGGCGTCGACCACGGGACCGGCGGCGAGGTGGATCTCCCCGACCGCCGCCGACCCCATGATCAACGTCGGGTGGGTGGGTCAGGCGGGAGTGGGGGCGGGGGTGCGGCGGCGGGTGCGGACGGCGGCGGCCAGGTGGGTCAGGACCTCCTCCGTGGTCTCCCAGCCGATGCACGCGTCGGTGACCGACTGGCCGTAGGTCAGCTCGCGGGTCGGGTCGAGGTCCTGGCGGCCGGGGAGCAGGAAGCTCTCCAGCATGATCCCGACGATGCCGCGCTGCCCGGCGGCGAGCTGGGCGGCCACGTCGGCCGCCACCCTGGGCTGGTTGCGGTGGTCCTTGCCGCTGTTGGCGTGGCTCGCGTCGACGACCAGGCGCTCGGGCAGCCCGGCCGCCCGCAGCAGCTCCAGCGCGCCGGCGACCGACTCGGCGTCGTAGTTGGGCCGGCCGCCCCCGCCGCGCAGCACGAGGTGTCCGTCGGCGTTGCCCCGGGTGTGCAGGATCGCCGGGGTGCCGGAGACGTCGATGCCGGGGAAGACGTGCGGCACGCCGGCGGCGCGGATCGCGTCCACGGCCGTGCCGATGCTGCCGTCGGGGCGGTTCTTCATGCCGATCGGCATCGACAGGCCGGAGGCGAGCTGCCGGTGCACCTGGCTCTCCACCGTCCGCGCGCCGATCGCGCCCCACGCCACCGTGTCCGCGATGTACTGCGGGGTGATCGGGTCGAGGAACTCGCAGCCCACCGGCAGGCCGAGGCGCAGCACGTCGAGCAGGAGCGCCCGCGCCGTACGCAGGCCGGTGTTGACGTCACCGGAGCCGTCCAGCCCCGGGTCGTTGATCAGGCCCTTCCAGCCGACCGTCGAGCGCGGCTTCTCGAAGTAGACCCGCATCACCACCAGCAGGTCGTCGGAGACCCGGTCGGCGGCGACGCGCAGCCGGCGGGCGTAGTCGAGCGCGGCGGCCGGGTCGTGCACCGAGCACGGGCCGACCACCACCAGCAGGCGGTCGTCGGCGCGGTCCAGCACCCGGCCGACGGCGCGCCGGCCGGCCAGCACGGCCGAGGCGAGCGTGTCGTCCAGGGGCAGTTCGTGGTGCAGCAGGGCCGGGGTGGTCAGCGGCACGACACGGTCGATCCGCTGATCGCTGACCCGATCGGTCTCCGGGGTCGTCACGGTGGGCATCCTTCCGCCGACCGTGCCCCGGGGCCGGTGCCCGGGTACGAGCCGGCTGCTCGTACGCAAAAGGGCAGGAACGAAAGCTCCTGCCCGGCCGGCTCGATGGCGGTGACGTCAGATCATGGTGAAGTCACCGGCGTGCGAGCCGGCTGCCTAAACCATCGATACGAACGCGTCACGCCGCCCAGCGTACCCGACGGCCCGGGAAGGTCCACCCGGTCGTCGGGAAACGACGGGGGGAGGTCACCGCCGGTCGGGCGCGATCATGTGGGCGTGCCCGTCCGCCCGGCCGGGTATGTGGGCGGGCATGAGTGACGAGCAGAGCGACCAGGAACGGGTCGAGTCCCGCGCGCACCTGCTGCCCGAGGAGGCGGCCGTCGGCAGCGAGGACCCGCAGGCACAGGCCGAGGTCATCCTCGAGGAGTCGGACATCCGGGAGGAGGACCGCAACGCCGCGCCGGACACCGTGCTGGAGCGGCGTACCTCCGATCAGACGGTGACCCCCGTCGAGCCCCCCGACTGAGGCACGGCGCCGCGCGCCCGCTGCGAGGCCGGGTAGGTGTGCTCCCGCAGCCAGGCGACGGGGCCTGCCGCCCGCAGCCCCGGCGGCAGGTTGCCGACCGGGTCGAAGGCCAGCGCGGCGTCCTCCCCGGCGCCGAGCTGCCCGCCGAGGGTGACCTGCCCGAACGGCCGCCACGGCCCGACCGCGGACGCGACCGCCAGCACCAGGCGCGGCGCGTCCGTCCGGGCCGCGGCGGCCACCTCGGCCAGGCTGCGGCCCAGGTCGGGCGACTCCGGGTCGGCCAGCGCGGCCAGGAGGAGCCGGCGCCGGCCCGCCCGGAACGACATGATCGTGCTGTACGTCCCGGCGAAGCGCCGCCGCGGCAGCGGCAGGTGCCGCAGCACCGGCGCGGCCCCGCTGGAGCTGACCAGCAGGTCGAACGGCTGCCCGGCGTCCCGGTGCAGCCGCACGGCCAGCCCCAGCACGTCCGGCCAGCTGCCCGGCGTGGGCACCCCCTTGGAGAGGCGGACGGTCGCCCGGAAGCGCCCCGGGGCGTCCAGCAGCGGCACCCCGGTCGGCGGTCCCGGCGTACCCCAGACGGTCACCTCGCCGGCGAAGGAACGGCCCGCCGGGTGCAGCAGGCGGCCCCGGCGGAGCCGGGTCAGGGCGGCGGTCGCGCGGTCGACCGCGACGGCGGCGCGGTCGGTCACGGTGGCGGCAGGCGGCATCCTCCCCCGGTACCCGGCCGCCGACGGTCGATGCCTCGTCCCGAGCGGCGCGTCCCCTTCCGTCCCGCCCGATCGGATAGCGTCGTGCCATGCCCGACAGCGGTTACCCCTGGCCCATCGAGACGACCCGACTGGACAACGGCCTGCGCGTGGTGGTGAGCGAGGACCGCACCGCCCCCGCGGTCGCCGTGAACCTCTGGTACGACGTCGGCTCCCGCCACGAGCCCACCGGGCAGACGGGCTTCGCCCACCTCTTCGAGCACCTGATGTTCGAGGGCTCGGTCAACGTGGCGAAGACCGAGCACATGAAGCTGGTGCAGGGCTCGGGCGGCTCCCTCAACGCCACCACCAACCCGGACCGCACCAACTACTTCGAGACCGTCCCGGCCGAGCACCTCGAACTGGCGCTCTGGCTGGAGGCGGACCGGATGGGCGGCCTGGTCCCGGCGCTGACCCAGGAGACGCTGGACAACCAGCGTGACGTGGTGAAGAATGAGCGGCGCCAGCGCTACGAGAACGTCCCGTACGGCGACGCGTGGCTGCGGCTGCTGCCGCTGCTCTACCCGCCCGGGCACCCGTACCACCACGCCACGATCGGGTCGATGGCCGACCTGAACGCCGCCGACCTGGCCACCTTCCAGGCGTTCCATCGGACGTACTACGCGCCCAACAACGCCGTGCTGACCGTGGCGGGCGACGCCCCGGCCGCCGAGGTCTTCGCGCTGGCGGACAAGTACTTCGGCGCGATCCCGCCCCGCGAGGACATCCCGTCCGCGCCCGACGGCCGGACGGTCCCGGCCACCGGGCGGCCCGCCGTGGAGACGGTCACCGGCGACGTCCCGGCGCCCCGCGTCTACGTCGCGCACCGCACCCACCCCTTCGGCAGCCCCGGCTACGACGTGGTGACCGTGCTCGCCACGGTGCTGGGCAGCGGTCGCGGCAGCCGGCTCTACCAGCGCCTCGCCGACGGGGAGCGGATCGCCCAGCCGGACCTCGTCGGGGCGTACGGGGTGGACCTGGCGCACGCCCCCGCGCCGATGATCGCCACCGCCACGGCCCGCCCCGGGGTGAGCGGCGAGCGGCTGGCCGCCGGGCTGGCCGAGGTGGTCGACGAGTTGGCCACCGTGCCGGTCACCGCCGCCGAGCTGGACCGGGCCAAGTCCCTGCTCAGCACCATGTGGTGGCGGCAGATGTCCACGGTGGAGGGCCGGGCGGACACGCTCGGGCGCTACACCACCCAGTTCGGCGACCCGGCGAAGGCCGCGGAGCGGCTGCCGGCCTGGCTCGCGGTGACCGCCGAGCAGATCGCCGAGGCCGCCGCCGAGGTGCTCGCCGCCGACGACCGGGTGACCCTGACCTACCTGCCCGAGGAGAAGCCCTGATGACGCTGATCACCGACCGACCCGGGCCGGGCGTCGCCCGCCCCTACCGGTTCCCGCAGGTGGTCCGCCGCACGGTGGCCGGCGGCCAGGTCGTCGCCGCGCACCTGCCCGGGCAGAACCTGGCCGTGGCGCTGCTGCTGCTCGACGCGGGCGCCGGGCGCGAGCCGACCGGCAAGGAAGGGCTCGGCGGGGTGCTCGCCAAGGCCCTGGAGGAGGGGACCGCGCAGCGCGACGCGACCGCGTACGCCCTGGCGATCGAGGCGCTCGGCACCGAGCTGGTGACCGGGCTGGACTGGGACTCCTTCCAGGTCAGCGTGCAGGTGCCGGTGGAGCGGCTGAGCGCCGCCGTGGAGCTGCTCGCCGAGGCGGTCCGCACCCCGAAGCTGGACCCGGAGGACGTCCGGCGCGTCCGCGACGACGAGGCGACCGCGCTGCGGATGGACTGGGCCAACCCCGGCCCCCGCGCCGACGCGGCGCTGCGCGCGGACCTGTTCGGCGTCCAGAACCGCTGGGGCCGCCCCATGTACGGCGACCCGGACTCGGTCGCCGGCCTGGACGTCGAGGACGTCACCGTCTTCCACTCCGAGTGGTTCATCCGCCCCGGCACCCTGGTCGTCGCGGGCGACCTGGACCGGCTCGACCTGGACGCGCTGGGCGCGGCGGCGTTCGCCGGCGCTGGCGGCGGTCCGGTCGACCGGGGCGGCCCGATCGAGGTGCCGACCCGCCCCGGCCGGCGGATCATCCTGGTGGACCGCCCCGGTTCGGTGCAGTCCACGCTGCGGCTGGGCCACCCGTCGCCGCACCGCGCCCACCCCGACCACGTGCCGATGGCCCTCGCCGGCACGGTGCTCGGCGGGGCGTTCACCTCCCGGCTCAACCACCTGATCCGCGAGGTGCACGGCTACACGTACGGCATCCGGGGCGACTTCGCCTCGTCCCGACGGTTCGGCCGGTTCGCGGTCAGTTCGGGCGTGCAGACGGCCGTCACCGCGCCGGCGCTGGTCGAGGCGGTCGGCGAGATCACCCGTACGCAGGAGACCGGGGTGACCGAGGAGGAGCTGGCGGTGGCGCGCTTCTGGCGGGCCGGGCAGCTCTCGGTCGAGCTGCAGAGCCCCCGGGCGATCGCCTCCGCGCTGGCCACCCTGGTCGTGCACGACCTGCCGGACGACTACCACGCCCGGCTGCGGGAGTCGCTGCTCGCCGCCGACGTGACGCAGGTCTCCGCGGCGGCCGCCACCCACCTGCGCCCGGAGGCGCTCACCCTGGTGGTGGAGGGCGACGCCGCGGTGATCCGCGACGAGCTGGTCGCCACCGGCCTGGGCGAGGTCGTCAACGCCGCCCCCTGACCGCTGCCCCCGGCCCGGGGGCGGCCCGCGATGTGATGTCGGTCGCGGTCGGGGCGGGGCGGGTGCTCCGGCGCGGGCCGGCCGGCCGGCGGCAATGCTCCGGCGGGGCGCGGTCGGAGCCCCGGATCTTCTCGCCGCGGGTGCGATCGGGCGGTGACGTTCCGGGCGGGTGGCCGCCCCGGGCCCGCCTCGGCTGCCGCCCGACCGGGCGTGACGTCCGTCCGCGCGGTGGGAAAGCGTTCCCGGCCGCGGGCCCGGGCTGGGTAGCCTCGCGGGCATGAGGATCGGCATTGTGGGGGCCACCGGCCAGGTCGGTGGCGTGATGCGGCAGGTGCTGGCGGAGCGGGAGTTCCCGGCGGAGCAGGTGCGGTTGTTCGCCTCGGCGCGGTCGGCCGGGCGCACCCTGCCCTTCCGGGGCGGCGAGGTGACGGTGGAGGACGCGGCCACCGCCGACTACTCAGGGCTCGACATCGTGCTCTTCTCGGCCGGCAAGGGCACCGCCAAGGAGTTGGCGCCCCGGGTCGCCGCGGCCGGTGCCGTCGTCATCGACAACTCCTCGGCGTTCCGGACGGACCCGGAGGTGCCGCTGGTCGTCGCCGAGGTCAACCCGCACGCCGCCGCCGTACGCCCCAAGGGGATCATCGCCAACCCCAACTGCACCACGATGGCGGCGATGCCGGTGTTGCGCCCGCTGCACGCCGAGGCGGAGCTGGTCGGCCTGGTCGTCTCGACCTACCAGGCGGTCTCCGGCGCCGGCCTGGCCGGCGTGGCCGAGCTGGACGAGCAGGTCCGCAAGGTCGCCGAGCACGCCACCGGGCTCGCCTTCGACGGCGCGGCGGTGGAGTTCCCCGCCCCCCGCTCGTTCGCGCGGCCGATCGCGTTCAACGTGCTCCCGCTCGCCGGCTCGATCGTCGACGACGGCTCCTTCGAGACCGACGAGGAGCAGAAGCTGCGCAACGAGAGCCGCAAGATCCTGGAGATCCCCGGGCTGAAGGTCTCCGGCACCTGCGTCCGGGTGCCCGTCTTCACCGGCCACTCGCTCCAGATCAACGCCCGGTTCGCCCGCCCGGTCACCCCGCAGCGGGCCCGCGAGCTGCTCGACGGCGCGCCCGGGGTGGTGCTGAGCGACGTGCCGACGCCGCTGCAGGCCGCTGGTCAGGACCCGACCTACGTCGGCCGGATCCGCGCCGACGAGACCGTCGAGCACGGGCTCGCCCTGTTCTGTTCCAACGACAACCTGCGCAAGGGCGCCGCGCTCAACGCGGTGCAGATCGCCGAGCTGGTCGCCGCCGAGCGCCGCTGACCGACGGGCGCGCGACGGGGCCCGCCGACCTCGGCGGGCCCCGTCGGGTGGGCGCCCGCTGGGGCGTACGCCGTGGTTCGATGGGGGCATCAGGACCGGCCGAGTGGGAGGATGCCGTGGCGGACGACCAGACCCGGCGGGCGTTGACGGACCTGATCGCCGGTCACCGGCTCGGGGTGCTGGCCACTCTCAAGCGGGACGGCCGGCCGCAACTGTCCACGGTCATCTACGCCTTCGACCCCGCGTCGGCGGTCATCCGGGTCTCGGTGACCGACGGCCGGGCGAAGACGGCCAACCTGCGCCGGGATTCCCGGGCCAGCTTCCACGTCAGTAGCGACGACGGTTGGGCGTACGCGGTGGCGGAGGCGCGCGCCGAGCTGACGCCGGTGGCCGCCGACCCGGACGACGCGACCGTGGCGGAGCTGGTCGACCTCTACCGGACGGTGCAGGGCGAGCACCCGGACTGGGCCGACTACCGGCGGGCGATGGTCGCCGAGCGCCGTCTCGTGCTCCGGCTGCACGTCGAACGCCTCTACGGCGCCCCGCCGCACGGCTGAGCCCGCCCGGGACGACGTCGCGGACCTCCCGTTCGTCGTCGGTCGTCCGGCGCGGCGGCCGGGCCGGGCCACCGCGTGCCTCCTCGGATCGTGTCCGCGTTACCCGGCTCGGCCGGCGGGTAGACGGCCTGTGCCGACACCGAGAGGGGAGCACCATGACAACGGTCGGAGAGTTCATGACGACCCGGTTGGTGACGATGGACGGCAACGACACGCTGACCGCCGCGGCGCAGGAGATGCGCGACAGCGCCATCGGCGACGTGGTGGTGACCGACGGCGACGATGTCATCGGCATCGTGACGGACCGGGACATCACGGTCCGGGGCGTGGCGGAGAACATGGACCCGAACACGACCCCGCTCAACCGGATCACCTCCAAGGACGTGATCACGGTGAGCCAGTACGACGACGCGGTGGCCGCCGCCGACCTGATGCGGACCTACGCCGTGCGCCGGTTGCCGGTCATCGACGGCGGGCGGCTGGTCGGCCTGGTCTCGATGGGTGACCTCGCCGTGGAGCGGGAACCGCAGTCGGTGCTCGCCGACATCAGCGCCGACGAACCGAACAACTGACTGTCCGCCGCGGCGCGCCGGCTCCCGTCCCGGGGGGCCGGCGTCGCGGTGTGCGCGGGCGGCGGGCGCACCCGCACCGCGCGCCGTCCGCCGATGGACCCGCCCGTGCCGACCTCCGCTCCCGACCAGCCCTGCCCGCACGCTGCTGCGCGGGGACGACCTCGCCGCCGTCGCCGGCGGGCCCGCCTCACCCGATCCGGGCGAGGTTGACCCGGCACGGGACGGGGACCCCGTTCGGGACATGACCGACGGGGAGGAGAGGACCCGATGGTGGACGCGACGACGAGGTTCTTCGAGGACCTCGACCGGCGGGAGTACGAGCCCCTGCTGGACAAGTCCTCCGGGACCCTGCGCCTGGACCTGCACGAGGGGGCGCAGACGACGCACTGGCTGGTGCGGATAGACCGGGGCCGGGTCCGGGTGAGCCAGGAGGACCAGGACGCCGACACGGTGGTGGGCACCACCCCGGCGCTCTTCGAGGACCTCGCCACCGGGCGGGAGGACGGGATCGCGGCGCTGCTGCGGGGGGACCTGACGGTGTCGGGGCAACTCCGGCTGCTGGTGCAGTTGGAGCGGCTCTTCCCCGGCCACCCGGACGCCCGCGGCCCCCGCCGGCGTTTCCAGGGCCAGCGGGAGGTGCGGTGATGGCGCAGAACAACACGATCCGGATCCTGGACGGCAGCACCTTCGTCGTGTCGGAGGACACCGGGGACATCGAGGCCACGCCGAGCGAGCCGACCGGATTCTTCTCCCTGGACACCCGGTTCCTGTCCAAGTGGGTGCTGACGGTGAACGGGGAGCGGCTCACGCCGCTGTCGTACGACGACCTCCAGTACTACGAGGCGCGGTTCTTCCTGGTGCCGGGGATGGCGACGCACTACATCGACGCCAAGCTGTCGATCATCCGGGAGCGGACGGTGGGGGGCAGCTTCCAGGAGCAGCTCACCATCCTCAACCACGACGAGAAGCCGGTCGACCTGGAGATCAGGATGGACGCGGCGTCCGACTTCGCCGACCTGTTCCAGGTCAAGGACGAGATCCTGAACAAGAAGGGCGAGATCTTCACGGAGGTCGAGACCGACCGGCTGCGCCTGGGCTACCGGCGGGGCAACTTCAGGCGGGAGACGACCATCTCCGCGTCCCCGCCGGCCCGGTACGACCGCAACGGCTTCGCCTACACGATCCACCTCGAACCCAACCAGAGTTGGGAAGCCCAGATCGAGGTCGGCACCTTCGCCGGCGCTCAGGGCGGCCGGGACCTGCGGATGGGGCTGGGGGCGCACGGCGACGAGCGGCTCGCCCTCCAGCACGACCTGGAGGAGTGGATCGCCAGGGCGCCCAAGGTGAACAGCCAGCACGACCGGGTCGCCGCGACCTACCGGCGCAGCCTGATCGACCTGGCCGCGCTGCGCTTCTCGCCGCTGTCGCTCGGCGGGGCGTCACTGCCGGCCGCCGGCCTGCCCTGGTTCATGACCATGTTCGGCCGGGACAGCATCCTGACCTGCCTGCAGACGCTGCCGTTCACGCCGGACCTGTCGAAGACCACGCTGCGGATCCTGGCCTCCCTCCAGGGCACCCGGTTCGACGACTTCCGGGACGAGGACCCGGGCCGGATCCTGCACGAGATGCGGTACGGCGAGACCGCCGCCTTCGAGGAACAGCCGCACTCGCCGTACTACGGGTCGGTGGACGCCACCCCGCTGTTCCTGGTGCTGCTCGACGAGTACGAGAAGTGGACCGGGGACGTCGAACTGGTCAGGGAGTTGGAGCGGGAGTGCCGCGCCGCGCTGAAGTGGATCGACGACTACGCCGACCTGGTCGGCACCGGCTACATCTGGTACGAACGGCGCAACACCGACACCGGCCTGGAGAACCAGTGCTGGAAGGACTCCTGGGACTCCATCTCCTACCGGGACGGCACGCTGCCGCCGTTCCCCCGGGCCACCTGCGAGGTGCAGGGGTACGCGTACGACGGGAAGCTGCGGGCCGCCCGGCTGGCCCGGGAGTTCTGGGACGACCCGGAGTTCGCCGACCGGCTGGAGCGGGAGGCGGCGGCGCTGAAGGAAAGGTTCAACCGGGACTGGTGGGTGGAGGACGGCGAGTACTACGCGCTGGCGCTCGACCCGGACGGCCGCCAGTGCGACGTGCTGAGTTCCAACATCGGCCACCTGCTGTGGAGCGGGATCGTCGACCACGAGCGGGCCGAGAAGATCGCCCACCATCTGGTCGGGCCCCGGCTCTTCACCGGCTGGGGGGTGCGGACGCTCGCCGAGGGGGAGGTGCGCTACAACCCGGTCGGCTACCACAACGGCACGATCTGGCCGTTCGACAACTCGTTCATCGCCTGGGGCCTGCGCCGGTACGGCTTCGCCGAGGAGGCGGCGGTCATCGCCAGCGGCATCCTCGACGCGAGTACCTACTTCCAGGGCCGGTTGCCGGAGGCGTTCGGCGGCTATCCCCGGGAGCTGACCAAGTTCCCGGTCGAGTATCCGACGGCGTGCAGCCCGCAGGCCTGGTCGACCGGCACGCCGCTGCTGCTGCTGCGGACGATGCTCGGCCTGGAGCCGCACGAGGGGCACCTCGCGGTGGACCCCCGGCTGCCGATCGGGATGGGCCGCATCGAGGTGCTGGACATCCCGGGCCGGTGGGGCCGGGTGGACGCGTTCGCCCGGGGCCGCCTCGACATGCACCGGCTCACCGAGTGACGACCGGTCCCGGCCCGGCGGGCGACCCGGCCCGTCCCACCATGCCCGCCGGCCGACCGCACCGCGGCCGGCCGGCGACGCGGCTCGATGGGCCACGCGCCACCGGTCGGCGGGCTGGCGAGCGGCCCAGGTCGGCAGGGTAAGTTCGCGCCATGCCGGAACTCGTGTACCCGCCCGTGATCGCCGCCGCCAAGACGATGTTCCGGGTCCTGGACCTGAAGATCACCGTCGAGGGCGACCACCACGTCCCGCGTACCGGCGGGGCGGTCATGGCCAGCAACCACGTCAGCTACCTGGACTTCATCTTCTGCGGGCTGGGCGCGCACCCGTCGAGGCGGCTGGTGCGGTTCATGGCCAAGAAGTCGGTGTTCACGCACAAGGTGTCCGGCCCGCTGATGCGCGGCATGCGGCACATCCCGGTGGACCGGCGGGCGGGCGCCGGCTCGTACGCGACGGCGGTCAGCGCGCTCAGGCGCGGCGAGGTGGTCGGCGTCTTCCCCGAGGCGACGATCAGCCGCTCGTTCACGGTCAAGGCACTCAAGAGCGGGACCACCCGGATGGCGGCCGAGGCCGGCGTGCCGGTGCTCCCGGTGGCGCTCTGGGGCACCCAGCGGCTCTGGACCAAGGGCCGGCCGCGCACCCTGACCCGCCGCCACACCCCGATCACCATCCTGGTGGGCGAGCCGATGGACCCGGCCGCCTACCCGGACGCCAACGCGATGACCGTCGACCTGAAGACGCGGCTGAGCGCGCTGGTCGACCGGGCCCAGCGGGAGTACCCGGACCAGCCCGCCGGCCCCGACGACACCTGGTGGCTCCCGGCGCACCTGGGCGGCACCGCCCCCACCCCGGAGGAGGCCGCCGCCCTGGACGCCCCCGCCCGCCGCCCCGCCACCCCCTGACCCACCGCGAAGGCCGGGCGGGTGGCCGGATCGGTCCGGTCCGGGGCGGGATGGTGTCTGCCGCGCCGGCGCCCGCCCGGTCAGGATTCACCGTATGAGCAGAGCAGCACTCGTCGTCATCGACGTCCAGGAGTCCTTCCGGCAGCGCCCGAACTGGGCGTACGCCTCGAACCCCGACATCGTCGCCCAGGTCGGCCGGCTGGTCGACGCGGCCCGCGAGCGCGGTGACCTGGTCGTCTGGGTCCTGCACGCCGAGCCGGGCAGCGGCGGCGTCTTCGACCCGGCCGGCGGGCACGTGCGGCTGATCGAGGGCCTGTCGGCGGCCCCGGGGGAGCCGACGCTGGTGAAGACGTCGCACAACGCGTTCACCACCACCAACCTCCAGCAGACCCTGACGATGGCGGGCGTCCGCGAGATCACCGTCTGCGGGATCCGCACGGAGCAGTGCGTCGAGACCACCGCCCGGGTCGGCTGCGACCTCGGCTACGAGGTGACCTTCGTGACGGACGCGACGGTCACCTTCCCGACCCCGCACCGGGACCTGCCGGCCACCGCCACGCTGGAGGAGGTCCTCGCCGACCCGCGCACCCTGTCGAACGAGGACATGATCGCCCGCACCGAGTACGCCCTCGCGGGCCGCTTCGCCACCGTCCGCACCGTCGCCGAGGTGACCGGCGCGGTCCCGGCCGGCGTACGGGGCTGAGTCGATGGCCCGGGTCGTCTTCCTGCTCGTCCCGCAGGTGCACCTGCTGGACCTCGCCGGGCCGGCCCAGGTCTTCTCCACCGCCGCCGACCTCGGGCACGACTACCGCCTGCACTACGTCGCCGACCGGGAGGTCGTGCCGACCGTGCAGGGCGTACCGCTGGTGGCCGGGCTGGAATGGCCCGAGCTGACCCGCGACGACCTGGTGGTCGTGCCCGGGTGGCGGCCCCGCGCGCACGGGCCGCAGGGGCCGGTCGGGCCGGACGACCTGCGGCGGCTGGCCGACCACCACGCCGCGGGCGGCACCGTCGCCAGCGTCTGCGCCGGGGCGTACGCCCTCGGCCGGGCCGGCCTGCTCGACGGCCGCCGCTGCACCACCCACCACGAGGTGCAGGACGAGCTGGCCCGGCAGTTCCCGGAGGCGCGGGTGGTGCGCGACGTGCTCTACGTGGTCGACGACCGCGTGGTCACCTCGGCCGGCATCGCCAGCGGCATCGACGTGGCGCTGCACCTGGTGGCCACCCGGCACGGCCCGGCGGCGGCGGCCCGGATCGCCCGCACGCTCGTCGTCCACTCCCGGCGCAACGGCCACGAGCAGCAGGCCAGCGCCATGATGCGGCACCGGTCGCACCTGTCCGACGCGGTGCACCGGGTGCAGGACCTGATCGACCACCACTTCGCCGAGCCGCTGCCGCTGGCCGACCTGGCCGCCGCGGGCGGGGTGGCCGAGCGGACGCTGACCCGGCTCTTCCGGCAGGCCACCGGGCTGACCCCGCTCGGCTACCAGCAGACCCTGCGGGTGGAGCGCGCCGAGCACCTCATCGGGCACGGCGCCACCGTGGAGGCGGCCGCCCGCACGGTCGGGTTCACCGATGCCCGGATGCTGCGCCGGCTGCGGGCCCGTGCCACCCACGGTCGAAGCGTCCCCGCTGGTAGTAGTCGTCCCGGGAACGGAACTCCACCGGCAGCGACCCCGGCAGGGTGATCCGGGCGCGCCGGCGGACAACCCCGCCCCGGCCCGCACCGCCAGCACGTCCCGCTCCGGCGGCGAGAGATCCACCAGCTCGGGGTGGGCCAGCCGGAACGCGGCCACCGCCCGGCGCACCCGGCGGGCCAGCTCGGCGACCTCCTCGGCGGGGCCGGCGAGGCCGAGGGCGGGCTGCTGGATGGTGCGCAGCGCGTCGCAGACCACCAGCAGCCGGGCCTGCTCGTCCGGCCCGGGCGGCAGCAGCTCCAGCCGGGACGGCCACTGCCAGCGGATCTGGCCGCTGACCAGGCCCGGCAGCCGGACGACCCGGCGGTGCCGGGCGCCGTCGCGCGCCCCGTCGGCCACGGCGAGCCGCGGCCCGTCCCCGACGTACGCGATCCGCCGGTCGGCCGCCACCTGCGTCACCGCCGGGCCGGTCGGCTCCGAGCCGTGCTCGCCGCCGCCCCTCAGCCGCCGGCTCGGTCGGCTCCGAGCCGTGTCCGCCGCCGCCCCTCAGCCGCCAGCTCGGTCGGCTCCGCGTCGCGTCGCCGCCAGCAGGTGCCCGCTGGCGCCGATCACCTCCGGATCGCGCTCGAAGAGCGTCGCGCAGCGCAACACCTCCGCGAACAACGGCCCGTCGGCCTCCGGCCCGCCCGCCACGGCCAACAGCGGCCACAGCGGACCCTCGACGCCGTACAGGTCTGGCCGGGGAAGCCCGGCCGTCCCGAACTCGTCGACCACCTCGTCCGGCCGGTGGAAGTAGGCGGTGGTGAAGCCGCTGCCCGCGTCGTTGACGCCGGTCGCGTAGGTGCGCAGCAGGGCGGGACGGGTGTGGTCGTCCACCCGCCCCTGCCGGGTGAGATCCATCAGCGGCGCCTGCCGGCTGATCGTCGCCGTGACCACCAGGCCGCCGGGCCGGGTCAGGCGGGCCGCCTCGCGCAGTGCGGCGACCCGGTCCGCGCGACCGGTCAGGTGGTAGAGCGGCCCGAGCAGCAGGGTCACGTCGGCGCAGCCGTCGGCGAGCGGCAGACGCCGTGCGTCGCCGATCGTGGCGCTCACCCCGGGATGCGCGCGCCGGGCCGCCGCCGCGTGCGCGGGGACCAGGTCGACCAGGTGCACCCGGTGGCCGGCGGCCGCCAGCCAACCCGCGTACGCGCCGGGGCCGCCGCCGACGTCCAGCACCGTCGCCGGTGCCGGCGGCAGCAGCCGGGTCAGGACCTGGCGGGTGCGCAGCCCCTCCAGCCGCCCCAGCGGGGTCCGCTCCAGCCGGTCCGCCTCCACGAAGACGTCGGTGTAGTAGCGCACGATGTCCGGCTCCGCCGGTCGGGACCCCGCCATCCGTCGATGCTGGCCACGAGCCGGCAGTGCTGTCACGTCAATTTGTCGGCCGGGCGCTCAGTTGACCGGCAGGACCCTGGGGCCGCCGCCGGCGATCGACCGGGTCAGCTTCCGTCCACCCGACCAGAACCAGCAGCGCACCCCCCGGTCACCGCGTGCCCACGCCTCCTCGGACGGGAACCGGTAGGTGGTGCCGGTGCGGTAGCGGAGCATGCCGTCGACCGGCACCTTCGCGTAGCGGGCGATGACCGTCCGGCACTTCGCGTGGATCGCGTCCTCGTCCTTCGTCGCGTCGTCGTACCGGCCGTCCGGGGCGGTCCAGACGCCCGCGTACTCGAACCGGTGCGGCTTGCCGCAGGCCACCGGCTCCAGGTTGCCCCAGCGGTTCTCCTCGGCGCAGGTGAACGTCAGCGAGGAGGGAGCCTTGAGGACGCCCCGCAGGGTGCCGGTGCGGGGCACGACCGGGTCGACCACGCCGCCGCCGGTGCCGCCTGCGGCGAGCTCGAGCAGGTCGCAGCGGTACCACCGGCTGCCACCAGCCCAGCCGGGCGGCGAGGTGGGCGCCACCTGCACCGACAACCGCGCGCCGCGCCACTCGCCACCGACGAACACCTTCGCCTTGGCGTCGCACTCGGCGAACGCGGTGCGCATCGCCATCGACTCGACGCGGGGCGGGATCGGGCGCGCGGCGAGCTCACCCGTGAACGTGCCGATGTGGAACGTCTCGACCAGGTGCGACTTCGCGCAGTCGACCGGCTGGTGGCTCGTGAGGTACGCGGTCGGGTCGGCGACCGCGTGGCACTCACCTGCCTGCGGTACGAACTGGCGGGCCTCGGCGACCGGCCGCCAGTCGTCGGTCAGGTCGCCGTCGGTGCCCGGCGGGGTGCCGCACCCGCTCAGCACCCCCGCGACCAGCGCGGCCGAAAACGTGACGCCCAGCCAGCGTCGCATGTCGCCCTCCCCGTGCCCCGTGACAACCGGCGCAGCATATGGCACCGGCCGGCGGGAGCGCGTGCCGCCGGATTCAGCCCAGTCGCAGGCCCAGGTCGCGCAGCAGCGCGACCTGGGCGAGGTGGGGACGACCTCCCGGTTGACGTGCAGCACGAGCGCCGCCAGCGCCCGGTTCGCGTACGGCACAGGCCGGTCGGCGGGCGCAGGCGTCGCACCGTGCCATTTCGACGCCGGTGCTACGTTCACGCCATCGCCGCCTCACCCGCCAGGAGCCGACCGTGAAGAGGTACGTGGGCCTGTTCGGCGTCATCGTGGCGACGGCGGGCCTCGCCGTCGTCGGCACCCTCGCCGGCGCGTACCTGGCCGACCGCACCGGGACCCGGCAGCCCGATCCCACCGCCGCCGTCACCGGCGGCACCGGCCGCCCATCGACCGGATCCGGGAACGCCGACCCCGGCCATTCGGCGTCGCCGGGCCCGTCCGCGTCGCCCAGCCAGGCGCAGCCCGGGCCCCGGACGTACCGGCTCGACCGGCCGATCCACCAACAGGCGTCGCTGAGCGTCACGCTGGTCAGCGCCGAGACCAGCGGCGGAAAACTGCGGCTGAACATCAGGTACCGCAACGACTCACGGCTCGCGTGGCCGGTGAGTTGCCCAGCCGTCGACGTCGACCTGGTCTCCTCACACCTCACCCTGTCGGACGGGCGGACCGTGCGTCCCGAGAGGACCTGGTGCGCCACGACGCGGGCCGGTCAGTCCTTCAGCATCGAGCCGGGCGAGCAGATCAACAGCTGGGCCGTCTACCCGGTGGTCCCGGAGGCCGCGTCGTCCTTCGAGCTGAGCTGGTACGACTTCCCCACCCTCGACGTCCGGCTCGGGTGACCGCCCCGACGCTGCGGCCACGTGTCGTAGCCGTCGCCTGTCCTCCGCGCGTGCCCCACGTCGAGCCTCCCGGGCCGCCCTTCCGCGAGTTGCCTGAGTGCCCTACCCGCTTCCGCCGGCCGCCTGGAACCAGACCATCGCCGAGCCCGACCGGTGGCCGGACACCTCGCCCGCGCCGCCGTGGCCACCGCTTTCCACGCGCTCAGGGACTCCGAGGACGTGGGTTGACGTGAGTGCGCCCGGCAGGATTCGAACCTGCGGCCTTGGGATTAGAAGTGGCGTCTACCTATTGCGCTTCTCTGTCGCTAGTCTCTTGAGCTGCCGTTCTGCCATATGCGGCTGTCGGGAACTTCTGTGGTGGCCCCTGGTCTCGCACCACGGATGGCCCCACGCGTTGGCGGTGCCCTTCCCTGTTGGTTGGCGCAGTGGGCGGGTGATGAATCCTCTTGACCTTCTGCATAACCTGTACATATGCCCCCGTCGGATCCGATTCCAGCCTCAGTGGCCGTCGAGGTGCCGCCTTGGCTATGGGGCGGTGCGCCAGGTAAGTTTTTTACTAAAGCAAACCTTCGGGTTCGTCGCCCCGTCGCTCAGTCGCAGCGCTGGCTAGTGCAGACTGAGGAGAGTTATTCGCGAGTCCGGCCCGGGCTCGTAGTTGCGGAGCATATCGCCGGGCCGGCGCAGCGAAAAGCTAGGTTTGATATCTTGACCCGCGTCGCTCAAGATGCGGCGGCGGGTGTAAATCTAAAAGACAAAGAGGCGCTTGGTCAAATAGATTCAGCTGGCCAACGTGCCGAGAAGTCGAGTGATCTGGCTCGCCTCTTCTACTACTGGCAACTCCTGGCCACCGTTGCTGAGCCTCACGAGTTCGCGACGGTCGTTGCTGACATACATGCCAGCCTCGCTGGAATGCCTGCGGAGGGCGATCCAGGCCTAAGGTTGTTCCGGAATGCGGGAGTGCATCTTATTCGCCGATCCGATGTGCTTCTCCATAGAACCAAGATTGCTGGAGTGTTGCTGCGAGTCGCGTATGACGAGACGCTTTCTGGCGGTGATATCCGGCATGTTCAGGCGTTGAGTGCGGCGGGGGAGAGGGTCTTCTCTAGCAGCGAAAACCTCCTGCAGGGAATCTTTCTATTCGATACCTATTTGGGTCCGCTTCTTGGTGCCATGACGCCGACCTTCTGGGCGTTTTCGGCTCACCGTACCTTCGGGCCGCTAATTTTCAGCTTGGGTCATACGATCAACGGAACCCGTTCCGGGCCTGGCGAATTTCTCCACCTGCTACCGAGTCAAGGAGCTCTTCGGGCGACATGGTCCATCACTGACCTGCCGCCCATTGCCTGCTCGGAGGCTGTGGCGTGGTGGGCTGCTCGACTTGATGCGTTGTTTGGCGTCGTAAGTGACCTAGCGGTTTTCGCGGATGGAAGTGGATTGTATAATCCGCGCAAGCACTTGCAGGCCCTCCTGACGGTTGAGCAATTATTCCGTCGAGTTGGCTCGTTGCTAACCTCACCACGAGATGCCCACGTCCAGCGGGTGCTTCTGTTCACAGTGCTTGACACGGTCGAAAGGTTGACGGGGCGGGATATTGACAGGCTCTGTTATCTGCCGTTCGCCGAAAAGAAGCTTAAGGAGTTGGAGGCAAGTGTTCCGCCAGCGGCGGGCGCGATCCTATTGCCGCTAGCGCAGCGTGCTGTTGTTGCCTTGAAAGAACTTCAAGATGGGTTCTTCATGCCAGGGCAGTTGGCCAGCGGACAGGTAGCAGGACTGTCTAAGGACGTTGCGGCGGCCCGGTACGTGAAGGTGTTGCGAAACGCAACTCACGGACACGGTGCCAAGAGCGTCAATCTGGTAGACCAAACCAACGCGCTATTGGCGCATCATGACGGCGACATACCTCATGATCTACCTTTGTTGGGATACCTGTACTTGTTGGACTGGATCGCCCGGCCCGACGACTATCGCCGCTTCTTCTACAAGAGTAACTAGTGGCTTTGACTGTTTGTTTCGACGTACAGCATGAGGCCGAACCGTATCCGTGGCTCTCAGTGGGCCGTTTCCGGGGCGCCGGCAGGCTACCCGGTGGCCGGGGATTGCCGGCGAGGGGGCCGGGAGGGGCGCTGACACGCTGACAATCGGCTGAAGCGCGGACGTTTCCGCAGGTAGAGGCCGGTGCGGAGGTGTCAACGCCCCCCGTTGACAGGCGCTGACACCTGCTGACACCCCGGGGTGCCGTCGGGCGGGTGTCAGCGCCTGTCAGCGGGTGTCAACGCGTGCCGTTGACACCGCCGCGGGTGTCCTGAGCTGCGGAAACGTCGCCGCCGGGGGAGGTTGTCAGCGTGTCAGCGCCCCTGGGGTCCTCCGCCACGGCGCGGGGGTGCAGTTCGTACCGGCCATCCGGCCCGTGGCGGACCCACCCGAGGGCGGCCAGCTCGGCGAGTACCGCCGACACCTCTTCGGACTTGGGCAGCCGGCGGGCGACCCGACGGTGCAGCTCTCGCCGAGTGAAGGTGGCCATGCCCTTGGCGGTGAGCACCCCGAGCACGTACCGGGCGTTCTCCATCGCGCTGTCCGTGCCGATGGTGGCGGCGGCGGCCCGGTAGTGCGCGGCGAAGAACTCGGCCAGCCTCACCGCGTCGGCCATCCGGTCGGCGTCGACCGGCCGCCGCCAGGCGTCGGCGGGGTGGTGGGCGACGTGCAGCAGCCCGGCCAGCCGCAGCGTCGCGCCGGACAGCTTGTTGCCCCACTCCCGCATGTCGTAGAGGCTGCCGCCGGGCCGTAGCTCGGCCTCGACCTGCTCGGCGGCGGCCCGCCGTACGCGGCCGGCTTCCTCGGTGAGGGTGACCACCGCCGGGTCGGTCCACTCGGCGAGGGTGGCGGCCAGGTCATGGACACGGTGGGCGTAGCCGGCGGTCACCTGCTCGGGCACTGGCGCGGTGTCGACCGCCCGGTACCCGGCCAGCGAGCGCGGGAGGGCGAACAGGAACCGGGCGGGTAGCCCTCGGCCGGCGAGGTCGGCGTTGCCGCCGAACTTGCGCAGCACGGTCGGTTGCGCCATCACGCACACGGTCAGCGCGGGTTTCTCGACCGAGGCACCCTCGCGGGTCTGCCGCTCGTTGCTCATCGGCTGCCCCGCGTGCCCCTTCAAGTAGGGGTCAAGGTTCGGGGCACCGGAGTACCGGCCGGCGAGGGTGTCGAAGATGCCGCCCTCATCGCTGATGATCGCCATACGCCCGCCGTTGGCGGCCATCAGCCCGATGAGGGCTTCCGGGGTGGCGTCGTCCACGATCAGCTTCGGCAGGCCGGGAACGGTGATCGCCTCGGCCGCGATGGCGGCGGCCACCGCCTCGGCCGATGCCTCATCGCGCTTGGCTGGGTCGCTGGCCTTGGCCGCCGCCGCTTTGGCTTGCTCGGCCTGCCGGTCGGCGATGTCGCGCAGCGCGGCGGCCTCGGCGATACGGGGCCGCATCGCCTCGGCGAGCGTCGACTGTGCCGCGAACAGCGGCGCGGTCATGGCGCGGTGTACGGGTGACTTGCGTTCGCCGGGGCCGGCGATGACGGCGGCGAACACGTTCACCGGCTCTCGCCACCCGGCTACCGGCTCCACCTCCAGGCGGCCACCGGCACATGCGGAGAGCACTGCCACGGCGAGGGTGCCGGCCATCGCGGGGTCGGTCTGGGTGAACCGGGCGACGCCGGTCACCATGTCGCCGAGCCAGCGGGGGAACACGTCGGCCGGGAACGGCGGCGGCGCGATGTTCGGGCCTGTCAAGGGCACTGGAACATCCCACAGCGGGCCGCCCGCGGATTCCTCGCCGGTGGCTTGCGGGTGGTCGGTGACGAGGTGCAGACGGGCGGCGGTCATGCGGCCACCTTTCGGGGACGGTGGGCGCCAGCGGCTAGCCCGGATCGGATGGTGCGTGCCGTCTCGACGTGGCCCAGCCCGGCGCGCGCTGCGGCCTGTTCCAGCACTGCTCGGGCGTCGTCCTCGGCGAGCGCCCCACCGGCTGCAAGCTGGCCGAGGGCCACGGCGGCGATGTAGAGCGACCGGTTGCGCTCTCCGTCCGGCGCGGTGGTCACCCGCTCGGCCTCTCGGTTGATCGCGGCCCGGACATACGCGCCGGTGCGGTCGGTGGGCAGGTCGACCACAACCGGACGCTGCGGCGGCAGCGGGGCCGGGGCGAGCAGCGCGGCCAGCCACGCGGGCAGTGGAGCCGGGTCGGTGTCCAGGTCGACCACGTACGAGCGTCCCGCCACGGTGCTGCCGGCGGCGACGACGTAGCCGCCGTGGGCGCGGGTGTCGACCATCGGGCCGAGGGTGCCGGCGGTGTTGCGCAGCGTCGGCCCGTCGGCGGGGTGGCGGTAGTACAGGTGCGTGCCGCCTCGACCGGTGCGCACGGTGTAGGTGGCGTCGATGCCGGTGGCGTGCGCGGCGGCCAGCTCGGCGAGCGTGTCCAGCCCGGTCCGGTCGGTGGTGTCGTCCTTGGGCACGTCCAGGTCGACCACCACGAGCCGGGACGGCCCGCACGCGAGGCCGATGCCGTAGGGGCGGGCCGACCACGCGCGCCGGATGCGGTCGGGGTCGGTGGTGGCGCGGGGCTCCCATCCGAGGTGGCGGCCGGCGGCGCGGCAGCGCGGGTCGCGGCCGGTGCAGTCGTCGGCCGCGTGGTCGGGGAACGCGGGCCGCTTGTCGTTGGGGCGTAGCGGGAAGACGTGCCATCCGCGTTCGGCGTGGGCGAGCGCGGCGGTGAGCAGGTCAGCGGTAGGCATGGTGCTCCCTTCCGGTGGGATCGGGGTGTGCAGTGGTGTCGACGGGGGCTCGGGCCTCCCCGCCAGAGCGGCGGGCGTGTGGGCGGGGCAGCGCAGCCCTTGCAGGTAGGGCCGCAGCCCTTCGGCGGTGTGGCAGTAGCGGCCGGCGGTGCCGATCCAGTGGCCGCACCGCCCGACGCTCACCGCTCGGCCCTCCCGGGTCGGGGCCGGGCCGCGATGGCGGCGCGGGTGACGGCCTGACGTAGGTCGCCGAGCAACCCGGCCAACTGGCGGCGGGCGGCCACCTCGCCGGGGGCGAGCGCGACCCTGACGCGCACCTCGGCGTGATCGCGGCCGGCGGCGGTGCGCACCCGCACCAGCACGGCGCGGGCGTGGCCGGCGACGTCGACCACGATTTCGTCGGAGCGGTGTTCGCCGAGGCCGCATCGGTGGTCTCGGCCGCACCAGTCGGTGTGACCAGCGCGGTCGGTGCGGGCGTTCATCGCTTGGCCGCTTCGTACTCGTCTTGCAGGTGGTTGATGATGTGCCGGCCGACGCGCAACCGCAGTCCGGTACCCGCGCAGTGCCGGCAGTCGCGGTGGATGCGGCCGAGCCGGGAACGCGTGCGGCCGGTGGCGTGGCAGGTGCGGCAGCGCCCGAACGGGGAAACCACGCACAGGACGAGGTAACCGAGCGTGACAAGGATCAAGGCGAGGCAGGGCAGGCTAGCGATCATGGTGCGGGAGTCCACAAGTGCCTCCACGGGCGGTTTCAGGGTGCAGAGCAGGTAGGGCGCTAGATCGCTAGCGTCCTGATGGGGGTTGATATGCGGGGCTAGCGGTGCCGCTAGGTCTAGCGGATCTAGGCGCTAGACCTAGCGGCCCGCGATGGGCTATCCGGCCTTCCGTCGCCGATCACGCTCGGTTACAGCGGTGGTGATGTCGTCGCGGTGGATGCCCTTGCGGTTGGCGCCCTTGCCGGTGGCCGGGTCGGTGCCCCACACCTGCCGGCCGACCGGTACCCGGTAGGGCTTGAGCGCGGCGGCCAACTGTGCCGGCTCCCACCCGCCGTACGTCTCGGGCCGCAGCTCGGCCAGACGCGCGACGACGGTTTCGGACCACACCTTCGGCTCGGCGGCCGGCACGACGGTCAGGATGTCGTCCAGCAGGGTGTCGGCCGGGCCGCCGGTCGGCTCAGGGGCCTGCCCGGCCGCGTGCCCGGTCAGCGTGCCGGCCGCTTCCCGCAGCACGTAGGCGCGGGTGATGACCTTCTCGACGTGCTCGGTCTTGGCGAACTTCGTCCGCACGGTCACGGCCTCTTCCACCGCGCCGGAGTCGTCCGCGCCGAGCAGGATGCCCACGCCCTTGTGGGCGCGCTGGAACCGCGACGAGTCGTAGCCGGCCGGGTAGGACCCGGCACCCAACACTGCCTCCGATGACTGCCACGTCATGGTCTTGAGGGCGAAGCGGGTGCCGATGTTGTCGCGCAGGTCGGTCGGCACGGCCTTGCCGTCCGGCTTCTGCGTGGCGAGCAGGATGATGATGCCGACCGAGGGGCCGACCTTGCACAGCTCGGTCAGCAGCTCCACGATTTCTTTGCCGTACTCCGGGTGCCCGCTGTACCGCTGGAACTCATCGATCGCGACCAGCACCGGCCACAGCTTCAACGACCGCTTGTCGGCAATCTGCCGGGTCACCTTCGACTCCGGGCACAGGTCCGGCGGCAGGGTGGCGATGGTGTCGTAGCGGCGGTTCATGTCCGCCACTAGGGCGCGCAGGTCGTCAACCAGGGCGGCCACCACGTCGTCGCGGACGCCGAACCCGGCGCGGTGGGCGATGCGCTCGAACGCCCGCCAGTCCTGCCCACCCTTGCCGTCGTAGATGTGCAGCTCCACGCTCGGGTCGAGCGCGGCGGCGAGCACGGGCAGGCGGGCGGCGAAGGTCTTGCCCATGCGCGGGATCGCGCCGACCAGCAGCGAGGTGAACATGAGCAGCAGCGGCACGGCCCGGCCGCGCTGATCCTCGCCGAACGGGAACGGCGCGAAGATGTCCACGGTGCCCTTGTCGATCAGCGGCCACAGCCCGGACGACTTGGCGTAGGGGTCTTCATCAGCGACCCACAGCGCGACCCGGCGGGCCGACCCGGCGGTGCCGCGTACCCGCTCCGGCCACACCTGCACCTCGTCCAGGTCCAGGCCGGCGGCCAGGTCGGTGCGCCGCTTCACGGCCTTGTCGGCGGTCACGCCGAACGGCAGGTCGACCACCGCCCGCCACCCCGGACCGTCCCGCATGATCGGCATCGGGAACGTGATCAGGTCATCCGGCTTGCACAGCCCAGCGGCCAGGAACGCCCGCGTCACCACGTCGGCCGACAGCCGCCGCGCCCTGGGCGTCACCGCCGCCACGTCCAACAGCGGCTTGTCCTTCGGCGACCCGGCCAGGCCGAACACCGCGACGGCGGCGGCGAGCATCAGCCACCGCTGCCACGACCCGGCCAACACCGCCAGCACGGTCACGGTGGGCAGGCCGAGTAGCAGCACCGCCGCCACGACCATGCCCCGCCACCGCACCCGCGCATCACGCTGCCGCGACAGCTTCAGGTACAGCTCGGCATCCTCGCGCCGCACGGCGGCCAGGCGGACGGGGATGCCCTCCGCGTCGGTCGCCCACCGCACGGTCCCGGCCAGCAGCCGCGCGATGCCGAACGGGGCACGCCACGCCAGCCGGCCGGCGTACTTCGGCGTGCGGGTCAGGTGGTAGGCGCTGACGTGGGTGACGTGCGACAGTGCCCACCGGCCGGCGGTGACCAACTCGGCGCGCGAGCGCAGCCACGGCGGCACGATCGGCCGACGCATCGCCGACCTGCCGGCCAGCACCGCCGCCATGCCGGACGGCTCGGAAACCGCGGGCGGGTCCACCGGCGGCGGCGTGTCGTCGTCCAGGTCGTCCGCTTCGTCGTCCAGGTCGACGGCGAACGCCCGCGCGTCGGGCTTGCGGCGGCGGGCGGCGGCCAGGTCGACCACCTCCGCATCCGGTCCGGCGGTCAGGTCCGCCTCTGCGGCCTGCCAGTCGAAACGGTCATCGTCTCGGGGGGAAGTCATGATGGGGGTTCCTCCAACGGTCTACGGATCGGCAGGGGGACCGGCGGCACGGCACGGGTTCCTAGGCCAGAGGCCGTGCCGCCGGGCGTAGCTAGTCGTGCGCGCGAACGAGGTGCGCCAGGGCGGCGCCCATGCCGAGCACGGCGACCGGCAGGACAGATACGGCGGTCGTGATCCACCACGGGGCCAAGGTGACGTCGGCCGCGACGAGCAGGTGATAGGCGACCTGTCCGAGCGCGCCGACCGCGAGGGAGCCGAGCGCGGACCACTTGGCGAACCGTCGCGCGGCGTCCGGCACCCGACCGGAAAGCCAGACGTAAAGCGCGTACGCGCCGTACGTCTCGACGCCGATCGGCAGGGTGATCGCGGTGTTGATGCTGAACCCGTCCGCGATACCGGGCAGCGGGTGAACCACCCCGAACCCGGTCAGTCCGCCGAGCCCGACCCACCCCGACCACACGGCGACGAACGCCGGCAGGGCCAGCAGGATCACCGGCCACACCACCGCCGGGCGGGCCGGCGGGGTCGGGGTGGGCGTGTCCGGGTGACCGACCACCGTGACCTGCCCGGCGGGGTCGGTGGGCGCGATCTTCGGCGGGGTGACCGGGGTCGGGTCGGCCGGCGAGGTGTGCCCGGGTACGGCCGGTGCGGGGGCCGGGTGCGGGCCGATCGGCTCGGCGTAGTCCAGCGGCACCGGGGCCGAGTCGGGGTCGGTGGGGGGCGTCAGGAGCGCGCCCCGGACGATCATCGCGGTGCGGGTCTGCTTGGTGCGAGTGCGCTGGGCGTGCTCGGCCTTGAGGCGGGCGAGCAGGTCGTCAGCCTTGGGCGCGCCGATGCGGAACTCTCGCATGAGCCGGTTGCGCGACGGGAACGGCTGACCGTCCGGCAGGTCCAGGGCGCGGGCGGCGGGCAACAGCGCGTCGATGGGTTGCGGGTAGCGGGTGCCGTTGATAGTGGGGGCAGTCACGACGGAACCTCCGAGGTGTCGGTGGGGGCGTAGATGAGGCCGAACAGGGCGTCTTGCAGCGCGAGCAGATCGGGGCCGCACCCGTCGTACGACTCGGCCATCGACGGGTAGCCGTGCTCGGCGAGCACCCCGGCCACGTCCAGCACGAGGCCGAACGTGAAGCGCGGGTCATCGGCGGGGCGGGGAATCGGGTAGCGGCGGGTCACGCGGCCACCTCCTGTGGATAGGCGCACGCGAGACATTCGCCCAGCGAGCGCGGGATGTAGTAGGGGCGGACCGTGCCGCAGGTCGGGCAGGTCCGGCGGGCGGCCAGCGCGGCCCGGACCGCGCGGAGTTGGGCGGGGGTGGCGGTGCGCTTGGGGCGGGCCAGGTCGACCCGGTACAGGTAGGCGGCGCGGGTGCCACCGACGCCGCGCCACAGGATCTGAGCGGCGACCGGCTGACCACCGGGGCGCAGCCCGGCGGCGGTCAGTTGGCGGCGGGTGGCGTAGCCGGGCGGGGCACCTCGCCACCAGTAGGTGGGGATGCTGTACCGCGCCCCGTCCGGGTCATGGAATGCGGCGCGGATCCGACTCATGACCCGTTACCGCCTACGCCGCCTGGCCGGTGGGCTTGATGGCCAGAAGCGTGCGAGCCTCGCGCAGCATCCGCCGCTGCGCTCGGCGCAGCCGTTGCCAGTCCAGATCGCTCGGACCGCCGTCGCTGGTCAACACGGCAATCTGAGCGTCGAGCAGCAGCACCTCTGCCTCAATCAGCGGAAGCTCCCGCTCAATCTCGGCCAGATCTGCGGCGTTCGGATCCGGTGTGGGGAAGTCCTCGGAGCTGGTCACGTCGTGTCCTTCCTGCGACCGAAGCGCATCCGGTGAAGCGCTTCTCTGTTGCGCAACAAAGTAGCGATACGCGGCTCTGTTGCGCAAGGGGGTAGCGGTATGTTGGTGCGATGAGCGACGCCCGAGATGTGCTCTCAGCAGCGACGAAGCGGTACCAGCGGACCGAAGCGGCTCACGAGGCCGCACGAGAGGCCGTAGTGGCGGCCGTCCTTGCCGCTCTCCGTGAGGGTGTCGGTCCGACCGAGGTTGAACGGTTGTCGCCGTTCAGCGGTGCGTACATCCGGAAGTTGGCGCGCGAGAACGACATCCCACCCGCGCCACCAGGGCCGAAGCGTGCGGGCTAGCTGGCGGTACGCAGCGCATAGCTGCTGGCGTCGACCAGGCCGTGAGCCAGTGCGGACGCCTCCAGGTCGTCGATGGCGCGGGTGGGGATAACGAAGCGCCCCCGAACCTTGATAGCCGGGAACTGGCCCGCGTGAATGGCTCGGTAGAGAGTCACCTCCGACATGCCGAGGATCGCTGCGGTGTCCGCGACGGATCGGAAGCGGGGGCGGTCGTGGGTGCGGGCGAGGGGTTCAGCCACGGGAGTCTCCTCAGTAGTCTGACGTTGGCGTTTGTTGGCTCGCTGGCACCCAGTGAAGTCGAAGACGGACGGTGCGCCCATGCAAGACCGGTGCAACGGTGCGCAATCCGATGCAAACGTAAGCGCGGGGGGCCACGATGACGACAGTGGAGCAGTGGACGGGCCGCCTCGCCTGTGCGCTGCAAGCCGCTGCCGGCATGACGAACGAGGGGTTTGCCGGGTGGCTCGGTATAGCCGTCAGGACGGTCGCTTACTGGCATAGCCGGCCGGGGACCGTGCCCGGCAACGCGAATCAAGAGCTACTGAGCGCCGCATTCGATCGGCTTTCGGACGCCGTAAGGACGCGATTCCTTCAAAGCGTCAGCGACGTTGCCGAAAAGCAGGGAAGAGCCAGCAGTGGAAATGCTGTTGGTGATGTCGTGAGTGACGCCGCTGACGCAATCGCTAATGACTCGCTGTGGTCGAGCATCGGGGTTCCGCACGACTCGATAGAGGCGTTGCAACAGGACATGGCACTACTGGCCCGGTCCGGCGGAATGGCTGCCTTTGACACGTTCTCAAGCGCTCGCCGGCTGCGTGACGAAGCGCGAGCACTGGCTGAGCGGACGCGCCGGCCGGGAGACCTGGCCGACCTGTTCGTGGTGATTGGCCAGGGCACGTCGCTCATGGCCTCCACCGCCTTCGACCTCGGGCACTGGAACGAGTCGGCGGCGCTGGCAAGGGCAGCAACCCAGTACGCGGATCTCGCTGGCCACGCGTCGTTGAAGGCGTGGACGTACGGCCTCCAGATGACGCTGGCGAACTGGCGCAACGAGCCGGATGCCGCCCTGAGCTACTTTGCCCGAGCGATGCGCATGGCCCCTGACGGCGAGCCGAAGCTGAGGCTGCGCTACATCGCCTCTCGCTCCCACGCCCTGCTCGATGACTCCGAGTCGGTGTCTGCTGTCCTGGATGCGGCCCAGCGAGACAGGGAGGCGGCAGAAAGCCGGCCGGACGAGCTGGCCACGTCGACCGGCGGGGAGTTTGCATTCGGAGACGCACGCGCCGCGGCGTGCGCCGCCGCCGCCTGGCTTGACCTTGGTAACGGCGACCAGGCCGCGAGGTACGCCCGCGATGCGCTGCGCGTCTATGAAGCGCTGCCGGCGGCGCGGCGGCCGTACTCGCAGATCAACGGGACGAACATCGACGTGGCCGCTGCTCACCTCCACATGCGGGACAAGGACGGGGCTGCGGAGGCGCTGCGTGCTGTGCTGGATCTGCCGCCCCAGAAGCGCAACGTCTCGCTGACCGGTCGGCTGGCTCGGATAGAGCGTCTGCTGAACGAGACACCATGGAGCGGCGACGCCGAGGCGCGGCAGCTCGCCGAGCGCATCTCGGTGTGGCTGTCGGAAACGTCAGCTCGGCCGCTCGCCTGACCGGCGCCAGGCGGCCAACACCCGCGCTTCCTGCTCCCGGCTGATGCCAATTTCGGCGGCACGGTCATGGTTGCTGACCTCGCCGCTGTCGACCAGCCACCGCCAGGTGTCCCGCACGGTCAGGGCGAGCGGCCGGGTACGGAGGCCGGCGGCCTGCGCGGCAGCCGTGTCGACCCGCCACACGCCGTCGAAGGTGCGCCAGAGCGGCAGCTCGGACCACTGCCGAACGCCCTGCCCGAGCAGGAAGTCATCCGGCACCCACGTGAAGGAGGCATCAGCCCGCGTCGAGTGGGCGCAGTGGGCGAGCAGTTCGCCGAAGGTCGCGCTGCCCACCGGGGCGCAGACATTGAACGCGCCGGACGACTTGTCGGTGATGGTGCGCAGCGCGAATGTGGCCAGGTCGCGTACGTCGACCGGCTGAATGGTCCGATCGGAAGAGCCTGGTGCCAACACCTCGCCACCGGCGGCCACGCGGCGGAGCCACCAGGGCAGGCGGCCGACGTACTCACGCGGGCCGAGCACTACACCGGGCCGCAGAATCGTCGTCCGGTCTGCTCCGAACGCGGCGACTGCCGCAGCCTCGCAACCGGCCTTCTGATAGCCGTAGCGGGTAGGTCCGTCCTCCGTGTCGGTGCCGTAGTCCGGGCCGGCATCCGGCGGGCAGTAGAGCACCTCGGATCGCTCGCTCAGCGGCTTGACCGGCCAGTCTCGGTACACGCTGACCGTCGACATGAAGACATAGCGGGCAGCGACGGGCGCAAGCGCGCGGGCGACGGCGAGGGTGTTGCTCGGCACGTATCCCGACGTGTCGACCACGGCGTCCCAAGGGCCAGCGGCGGCAAGGCCAGTTAGGTCCTCCGGACGGGTCCGATCTCCCCGGATGGATCGCACCGCTTCTAGGAAGGGATCCGAGGTGCCCCGGTTGAATGTCGTCACCTCCCAGCCGGCGTCGATCGCAGCCGTGACGATCGCGTGACCCACGAACCAGGTCCCGCCGAGCACTAACAGACGCATTGGACCATCATGCAGAGCGAGGTGCGGACAGGATGGCCGGGGGTGGACCCTCGGTGTCTCCCTCCCCGAGCCTCGCAGACTAGAGGCGGCACGCCTCGTTTCGCCTACCGTGACACAGTGACCCGCGTTCCTAGGTGACGAGCCTGATTGTTTAATGGTAGAAAGTCGATCCTAGCGACAAGGCTAATGCAGGGACTGCTACATCATGAGAGTTCGTTTGGGAGGGTGCGTCCATGTGGTTTCGTAGGTGGCGGGGCCGCGTTCAGATGCTCTGGTGGCGCGCCAGGTACTTCCTGTGGACGAGGTGGAGGAACGGCAGCCTTCTTGACGGCGACGTGGGAGATGTCGAAAAGGTCTACTTTCCCCTAGATCATAGGGGCGATGGGCCTTCGGGTGAAAGTATGTGGGCCGAAAAGGTTGGACGTGACCTTTATCGACTAGATAACAATGGATTCTTTGCGCGAGTTTCCAGGGGTGACGTCGTTCGTGTTCGTGTCAAGTGGCCGGTTTTGGAGGTGGTCGAGATTGTGGACCGGAAGCGGCGCACGGTTCGGATATCGTTCGACCTCCCGTGGCCGAATAGAGCGGAAAGGCAGCGAATACGCGAGGCGGTTGAGCCCCATGATGGCCAGATTGAATGGGGCCAGCCGAATCTGCTGACAATCAGCTTTCCGAAGGATGAAGATCCGTACGAACTGTTGGAAGGCGTGCTAGGGCGGAACGCGCGGATCTTGGAGGTGGACTCTCTCTAGTCCGCCTTACCCAGGCGTCCTTGCTGGCCGTGGTTGCCAGAGATTACCTGGAAGCCCGATCGGTTGCTCGCCCTCGACGTCCTCAAAAGTGAGGTTGGCTGATTCATAGGACGCATACCTAAAGGACGCGACTCCTGTGCCGAATGTGACGTGGTTGAAGTCTACGTCACCCGCTTTGAAAACTGTCCGATCGAATCGAGCGTGACCGGCAACGAAGTTCGCTCCCGAGAAGTATGCGGAGGTGCCGGAGAAGGTGGCACCTTGAAAGTCAAGGTCTACGCCGTCAACCCGAATGCGCGTTAGGTCGAGCCGGCCTCCTTGCAGCTCGGCATCTCGGAAGTCGATAGCCCCCTCCTTGTACCATCCCGCTATTTCGACTGTTGTTGACCCCTTGAAGGTGGCTCTCTGGGCGACGAATATACCGAAATTCCCGCCCGGTGGTTTGTTGATGACGAGCTTGCTGTCTGCGAACACGGCGCCCGTTACATCAAAAAATGTTTCCTCTCCAATGCCATCGAGCAGGTAGATGTCGGTGTCGAAAAATGCTCGCTGGAGGTTGAATCCGTAGCCACGCCAAGATTCGTCGCTGTCCTCGTCAAGGTGTGCCATTATGGATGAGAGGATGGTTTCCCTTACCTCTCGTTCTCCGGTTGCCAGTTCTTCGCCTTCTGAATGCATCCGATAGTATGCGCAAAGAACGTCAATGCATGTCTGTCGTTGCTCCGGCCACTCGTCTGCCAGTCTCGCTAGAGCATAGACGCCAGCGAGCCGCACTGCTGCCTTATCGTTGCCGAGTTGGTCTGCTGCGCTCTGATACCTCGAAGAAAGGTGCTCTGAGTCAGCCCGACGACTGGCGGCTTCCTCGACGCGTTGCTTTCTATACGCATAAACCGCTGCGAAGACGCCTGCTGTTAATCCGGCGGCAGTGATCGTGCTCCTCGTTAACTCGTAGATATCCTTCGACGTGAGCTTCGTACTTGAAAGTCGAATGGGCCAGAAACTATTCACGGCCCCTCGTAGAGAGGCAAGTAGCAAGAATGTCGCAGCAGCAAGGGCGACGGCCGCTCCAAGCGACATCAGGAGAGCAATTGAGAACCTTAGCATTCGAGGAGCGTGTCGACCCTGTATGGACACCGGCTCGGGGCCGAAGACGAGCGACTTTGCGACCTTGCGAAGTCGCGAGGCGAATCTCATCGCAAAGCGCTTCACGCGTTGCAGGGGTGAGTCATGTTTAGACGGCTTCGTCATAGTTCTCCACCCGCGCACCACGTCTGACCTTGTCGGGCGGCAGCATAACCACGATCGACTGCCTTGCGCACGACTGCCCAGCTTGCTGGGGTCAGCGGCGAGGCGCGGCTGGGCCGAAGCTCATTAACGATGTGCGACGGTTGCTCGGCGACCTCGAACAACGTCCACTAAGCCCTCTGCGGCTAGTCGAGCCATCGCGCGGTGAGCAGTGCTAACGGAAACGCCGTATGCGGCGGCCAGCTCGGCAACCGTAGGGAGTGCATCCCCTGGTCGCATCCGGCCAGCGGTAATCTCTCCGCGCAGCTCAGCTGCGATCGTCTGGTACGGGCTGTTTGCCACGGTGCGCTGCGTTGGTGCGACCGGGCGCGGGGGCATCCGAGCGGCTAGCGTCCCAGCGGCCCGCTGGTCCGACTCGGACAGCCAAGCCGCATAGACCCTGAGCGTGGTTGTTCCGCCGCCACCGTGACCGAGCCGGCCGGCGACCGTCCGTACGTCAACACCCGCGTTGATCAGCTCGGTCGCCGAGTAGTGGCGGAGGGCGTGGATGTGGCTGTCGATGCCGAGGCGAGTAGCGAGTCTGCCGTACCGCTGGGTGATGGTGTCGGGCCGGTAACCACGGCCGTTGTCCGGCTCGGGGGAGAAGACGTAATCGGCAGGGTCGGCCTCCGCGTCGAGCTGCGCCAGGCGGTCGAGGTACCGGCCGTGCAGCTCGCGCAGCACGTCGATCGTCTCCGGGTCGAGCGCCACCCGCCGCTGCTGGTGTGTCTTGGTGTCCTTCTCCCGCAGCTCGCCATGTTCGTCCAGGTAGGCGCTGCGCCGAAGTGTCAACACGCCGGCGGTCAGGTCGAGGTGGTGCCAGCGGAGCGCGCACAGCTCGCCGCGGCGGGCACCCGTCGTCATCGCTAGCCACACCAGCGCGCCCCAGTCCGGGTCGCGCCACGCCTCGTTGATGATGCGGGCCGCGTCGGCCGGGTTCGGTGGTTGCGGGTCGGGGTGCGGCGGCGCGGGTGGTTCAGCCTGCCCGGCGGGGTTGACGGCAATCCAGCGCCACCGAACGGCCCGGCTCAGGGCACCACTGAGGATCCAGTGGATCTGCCGCACGGACGACGCGCTCAGCGGCTTGCAGACGTGCGGCCGGCATTTCGCGGTGCAGATGTGCTCGCCCTCTACCCGGTGCTTCACGTACGCCTTGCCGCCGCACCAGTCGCGGCAGCGGCGCAGGCTCGCGTAGAACGACTCCAACGTCTCGGCGTCGAGTCGACCGACCGGCAGCTTGCCGAGCACCGGCCGTACATGCTTGTTGAGCTTGTTGACGTAGCCCATGCGGGTGGTGGCCTCGATGTCGGCCACCTCAAGCCAGCGGTCTAGGAGTTGGTCGAGCGTGGCGCGGGTGCGCGGGTTGCGTCGCTCGTCCACTTGGGCCAGCAGTCGGGTACGCGCCTTCTCGGCTTCCTTGGCGGCGGTCCGTCCGGCCGGGATGGTTTCAGTGAGGTAGTGCCGCTTGCCGCTGATCGGGTCGACGCCGGCATAGACCTTCACGCGGAGTGACCCGCTGGGCAGGGTTTCGATCTCGCCGCGCTGGCGCTTGCTACGTCCATTCGAGGCTGCCACGGGGTCACCGTAGCGCGCTCGCACCACGGATGGCCCCACGCGAGCCGGCCAGATGAGAGAAGTACCTGTGCGCCCGGCAGGATTCGAACCTGCGGCCTTGGGATTAGAAGAACCCCCGCCCTTAGCGCTGTGGCGACGTGCGTAAACGCAGGTCGCTGAAGAACGAGAGTCTGCGAATACTCTGCCCTCTGCTACAGCGCTATTCCTCGGCTACGTAGACGCCGCTGCCGGCCCTTCCCACGGTAAGCCCGCGCTCCCGGGTGAGTTCCAGGGCGCGCTGGATCGTCGACACGCTGACCGAGTACAGCTCGGCCAGCTCCCGCAGCGACGGCAGCTTGCTGCCCGGCTTGTGCTCCCCGCTGCGGATACGGGCGGTCAGGTCGTCCGCGATCTGCCGCGACGACATCGGTATGGGCATGGCGGTGGCTCCCTGGTTGGCCCGCCGATGAGATCACGACCCGCTGCCCCACCTCAAGCAGTGATTGACCTATGGCCACACTGTGACCTAGGTTGACCTGCGGGTATTCCGTCCCTGGTTGGCGCCGGGTCGCAACACCCCGGACCGGGAGGCCCCGCGCCTCCCGGTCCTTCTGTCTCTCGACACAAAACAGCGGCCACCCCCGACGAAGGGGTGGCCGCTGTTTTGTGGGGCGTCAGGTGCCCAGTTCGCGCCGCAGGTGGGCCAGCACCGGCTCGAACAGGCCGGGTAGAAGCTGCTGCGCTTCCTCCAGGGACGCCCACCTGACCTCGGCGAGTTCGTCCTCGTCGCCGACGAACACGTCGAGCTTCCCGAGCGGGTGACACGCCAGGTAGATCATCGTGCGGCCGGTCTTGGGATGCACGCGGCGACCGATCTCGCGCTCGGCGGCGCGCACCAGCAGGCCCGTCTCCTCCTTGACCTCACGGACCGCCGCGTCGGCCGGGGACTCTCCGGGCTCGATCTCACCGGCGATGAAGGTCCACGGCGGCTTGCCGTCGTTGCGTCGGCCGATGAGGACGCCTAGGTCGCTGGTGACGATGCTCGCCACGACGGGGCTGGGTTCGGGCGTGGTGGCTTCGTCGGGCACGTGGTCCCCCTTCTGGAGGCCGGCCGGTCGCCGGCGGGCGATGAGTCGGTCGACGGCGTCGGCGGCGACCATGCGGTACCGGCCGATCTCGGTGAGGTACCAGTCGGTGCCTTCTTGCCCGAAGTGGCCGGAGTCGACGAGCCGGCGGATTGTCTGCCCGCTGTCGTTGAAGCCGGCGGCGACGAGGCGGTCGCGGACCTGCTTGATGGTCAGGTATCCGGTCTCGGCCACGTCGTCTCCCAGGTTTTCCAGGTCTTGCAAGTTGACCAATGGTCGCACGGCAAGGCCCAGCGCGGGAGCGAGCGGGGGACTCAACATGTGAAGCACTCTACCAACCTTTCCAACCTTTCCAAGATGTGTCATGCTGACCGGCATGGAGTACCGAGCTGACCTCTACGCCGCCGGCGCCCAGTTCCAGCGCACCGAGCGGTATGTCGCCCGCCACGAGACCGAGGCGATCGACGCCGCGCGGCAGATGGTGGTCGCCCTCGGCCTCGACTACGCCGAGGTCTACATCTCCGACGGCCACGGTCGCGCCCAGCACGTCGCGATGGTCGGAGCCGAGCGATGAACTGGAACTGGCCGAAGATCCGCACCATCGCCTTCGGGATCCTCGCCGGAGTCGTCGCCTCCGCCGGCACGATCGCCGTGACCGTCGCCGGCTTCGCGCTCTCCTACGACGCCATCCGGGCTGTCGGCATCGCCTCCCGCATCCGCACCGAGTGGGCGTGGCTGCTGCCCGTCTCCGTCGACGGGGCGATGGCCGTCGGCACCATCGCCGCCGTGGTGCTGCGCCGGATGACCGGCAAGACTGCCGTCTACCCGTGGGTGGTCGTCCTCATCGGTGCCGCCATCTCGATCGCCTGCAACGGGCTGCATGCCATTCCGCCGGCCGGCGCTGAACTGGTTATCCCGGAGCGCTGGGTCCGGTTCGCGGTGTCGGCGATCCCGGCGGTGATGCTGGCGTTGTCGGTGCACCTGCTCGTGACGCTCGTTGAGGCCGCCAGCGTCTTTGGTGCCGGCGAGGGTGACGCACCCCCGCAGCGCCCTGCTGACGCACCTGCGGATAAGCCAGCCGACGCGCCCGCGCCGCTGCCGGTGACGCGGCCCGCGCCGGTCGTGACGCAGGCGGTTGACGCGGCTCCTGCCGCACCGTCTGGCGCGCCCGCGTCAGCGGCCCCGAAGCCCGCGCAACCTGCGGTGACGCGGTTCGTGACGCAGGCCGACGCGCTGCCGCGACGCACCCGCGAGGTTGTCATGCGTCGCCCGGTTAGCGCCCCTCCGGCCGACCGTGACGCGGCGATGGCGCAGGCGCTTGACGCGGTGCTGAAGGGCGGCGCGTCGATCCGTGGCGCAGCCCGTGACGCGGACGTGCCGGAGGCGTCGCTGCGGCGCGAGGTGAACAAGCGCCGCGAGGCGACGCAGACCAACGGCCACCAGTTCGAGCTGGCCGGATCAACCACGAAGGGCAACTGACCATGCAGCAGCACCGCTACTTCATCGCCTTCGTCTCGGACGGCCGCCCCGGCAACGCGGAGATCACCCTCCCGAGGCCGATCCGCGACATCCGTGACGTCCACGCGGTGGCCCGCGCGTTGACGACCCCGCAACTGCCGGACTTGGTCATCACCGGCTGGCAGCGATTCGAGGACTGACCCATCCACCGCCAAGGAGGAGCCGCCATGTTTCGCATGAGCGAGAAGACCCGCAAGGCGCGGGCCGCACACCGGGCCGCCCGCCGCGAGTTGGCCCGCGTCAGCGACCGGGACCGTGAGGTGACGCCCGCCTACCTGGCTGCCAATGCCCGTGTCATCCGCTCCGAGAAGCGCCTCCCGTGGTGGAAGCGCCTCGACATCGACCTGACCGCCTGAGGGGTAACCGTGCGTGACATCAACGCCTTGAAGCGTCAACCCCGTCAAGGGCTTGACGAGCAGCCGACGACCGGGGACGTCCCCCCGAACCCGGCTCCCAGCAGCACCGTCAACCCCTTGACACCTCAACCCCTTGATCCGTCACGCCCCGTAACCGACGCGGTGGCGAAGACGACCAGCCGTGCAGCGAAGAAGAAGCCGCACCCGCTGCTTTCCCCGCCCGTGCTCGTCACCGCCGGCCTTCTGCTCGTCTTCGGCGAGGTCGCGCTGTGGGCGGTGGTTGGCCTGCTGTGGTGGGCTGCGATCAACGTGCTGCTGGTGCTGGTCCTGCTGGGGTCGCTGCGGTGGCTGCTGTCGTGGTGGCGTCGCCAGGTCGCCCCCGCCTCCGCCGCTGCCGGTCGGGGGGCGGGCGGTCAGGTGCAGTCGGGTCCGGCAGCGAAGGGCAGGAGCGGGCCGCTGGGTCGCCTGCTCGGGCGGGGACGCACCAGCTCTGGCCGCAGCGGCGGCGGTTCGACCGCTGGTGCTGGCGGGTCTGGACGCAAGGGCGGGCTGGGGCGGCTGTTCGGTGCCGGCCGGCGTTCCGGTTCCGGTGCCAGCCGAGCCGGGGTGCCGGCCGGTCAGTCGAGGGGGGCTGGCCGGGCGGGTTCCGGTCTCCGGGGCTTGCTTGGGGGTCGCCGGTCCGGTACCGGCGCCGGTGCCGTCAGCGGCCGGACCGGGTCTGGTCGGCGGGGCGGCCTCGGCGGCGCGCTCGGGCGGATGCGTTCCGGCGGCGGCCGGCGCCTGCTCGGCGGCCGGGCATCCCGGCCCGGCGGCTCCAGCAAAGGCGCGCCCGCGCGGCCCGCCCGAGCGTCCGGCGCCGGCCGGTCCCTCCGCAACCTGCTCGGCGGCGCCCCCCGCCGAAAGGGCGGAAAGCCGCAGCCGTCAGGGCTGGCCGAGTTCGTTAAGGGCGTCCGGCAGGGAGCCGACGCGGTGAAGCGCAAGCCGTCACCCGGCCCGACCGCGGCCAAGAATCTGCAGCCGCAGCCAGAGGCAGCCAAGCCCGTGCCGTCCAAGCCGGAGCCGCCCAAGGGCTCCACCCACATGCCGCGTCCGCGCCACCAAGCCGGGCCCGAAACGAAAGGAACCCACAGCATGGTTCAGCACTCCGACGACGCCAGCCTCCAGCGCTGGGGTCGCAACCTCCGCACCGTCAGCCCCGCCATCGAGGAACTCGCCCGGGCCGCCGACCAGCACACCCGGCTCGCCGGTGCGATCGCCACCAGCGTGCAGAAGCTCGCCACGCAGGGCGAGACGGACCTGCCGGCGCACCCGACCGTCACCGCCGAGGCGGCAGCCATCGCCGCCGAACTGAAGCAGGCCCAGGCCGAGCACGAGGCGGCGGCGGGAAAGCTGCGGCAACTCGCGGCCCGCGCCGACGCTCTCGGCGCCTCGTACATGCGGCAGCACGAAACCGACGAGGCGCGCCTCGCCGGTGAGCGCGGCTCCCGGGCGCGGGAGAAGCGCGCCGACGTCGCCCACGCCGAGCAGGACACCTGATCCCCCAACTCTGATCTGGAAGGAGGTTCGTCGTGGAGGCGAACGGCTGGAAGTGGGTCCCCGCCTGGACGGTGGGCACCATGCTGGTGGCTCACGCGCTCGGCACGGGCGCCGTCCCGATGTCGTGGTGGATGCCGCTGGGGTTCGCGCCCGTCGCGGTCATCGTGGCCGTGGTGGTGTCCTTCGCCCAGGACCGGCCGTTCGCCGTCCCGCACCGCGCCCTGGCGGTGGCAGGCGCGTGCCTGTGGGCGGCGATGGTCGCCCGGTCGGGCTGGACAGACGGGCGGGCCGTAGCCATCGTCGGCGGCGCGCTCATCGTGGCCGCCCTGGAGTACGCGATCCCGGGTGCCCGCCCGGCACCGATCGGCTGGGTCGGGCAGACCGCCGAGGCGGTCGACCGGCGGCCGACGGAGGTGTTGTCGTGGGAGACGCTGCTGCGGCAGCTCACCCGCAAGGAGCTGCACGTCCGGGAGATCCGGCCGTGGGCGCGGCCGAGCGACGGGCAGCAGATCCACGTCGACCTGCCGGTGGACATGACGGTGAAGGACCTGGCCGCGATCTGCGACAAGATCGCCGCCGGTCGGCGACTGCCGCAAGGCTGCGTCGTCGAAGCCAAGGACGGCGCCCACCAGGGCTCCGCCGTGCTCGACGTGATGCTGCGGGACTGCCTCGCCGGCGACAGCCGGGTCATCGCCGAGCCGACCAGCCCGGCCAGCATCAACGACTCGTTCGATGTAGCCACCACCGCCCGCGGCGAGGAGCTGACGGTGTGCCTGCGGCAGAAGTCGGCCGTCATCGGCGGCACCGTCGGGTCCGGTAAGACGACCCTGCTGCACCGGATCATCTTCTTCCTGGCCCGCTGCACCGACACCCTCGTCTGGGTGGTCGACTTCAACGGCGGCGGCGTCGCCGCCCCGTGGATCCGCCCGTGGGCTGTCGGTGCGGCCTCCGCCCCGGTGGTCGATTGGGTGGCGGACACGCCGGAGGAGGCGGCCGTAATGCTGGCGGTGGGCCGGGCGATCGCCAAGGACCGCAAGACCAGCCGGGAGGCGATCCGCCGCAAGCGGGCGGCCAACACCACCGTCCTGCCCGTCGACAAGGATCTACCCGCGTTCGTGATCCTCACCGACGAGGGCGGCGAAGTGCGGCAGGCCGCCGGCCTGCTGGCCCGGCTCGTCGACGACGGCATCGCCCGGCTCGCGCAGATCGCCCGCGCCGAGGGCGGCCGGGTCGTGATGAGCGTCCTGCGTGGGACCGGCGACCTGCTCGGCAAGGGACTCCGCTCGGTTGCCGGAGTGCGGGTGTGCCTGCGAATGGAAGAGGAAGGCGAGTACGACCACGTCCTGGGCGTGAACCCGGGTCGGGCGCGGCTGCTGCACATCGGATCGACGTACGTGTACCGCACCGACACCGACTACCGGCCGGTGCTGGCGCGGACCGTCGACGTGGACTTGGACAGCATCGAGCAGCACGCCGTCGCCACCGCCCGCCTGCGCCCCCGGCTCGATGAGCGGGCCCAGCAGGTCGCGGCGAAGGTCACCGTGCAGGATGTCCTCGACGGCCGTGACCCGCGGGACAACCCGGACATCGCCCGACTGCCGGTCATGCGGGATGTGGAGAACGGGCGGGCGTACGAGGGCCGCTGGGAGCGCAAGGCGGCGATGCTCGCGGAGCTGCGTGGCGAGGACGTGCCCGACGACGAGCCGGCCTTGCTGCCGGCGGCGGTCCCGGACCGTCCGACTGTTGCCGCACCGGGCAGCGCGGCGGAGCGTCTCCTGCTCGGCACCGGTGTGGTTGTGGAGCAGCCGGCCCCGCAGCCGCGGCGTCCCGAGCCGGAGCCGGCCGGGCAGCGGGACATGCTGGCTGAGGCGGAGGCGCTGCTGTCGCCGGAGCACCTTGCGCTCGACGGCACCCCTGGCGAGTCGGGGTCGCGGCCCGCGACGGCGCGGGAGGCGATCCTGTTGGTGCTGCGGGACGCCCGCCCCGACCTGCTCACCAACGCGCAGGTCCACGCCCGGGTCGTTGAGGCGGGATATGAGGTGTCACCGCAGCGCGTGCACCAGCTTCTCACCGCGCTGACCAGCAAGGGGGAGGTGCGTCAGGTTGGCACCGGCTACGAGCTGCCGTGAACGGTCAGGCGGCGTTGGTGGCGCGCAGAAGCCGCTCTACGGCGCTGCCGGCTGCCGGCGTGACAGTCGTCGGGCGGGGAGCCTGCGCGGGCGTGGCGGCCGGGTTGCGGAGGGCGTGGACGCGCTGACCTTCGCGGATGCCGGCCTGAACGGCGGCGAGCAGGTCAGCGGGGTCGGCGCCGGCGAGCACGGCCTCGGTCGCGGCGTCGCCGACGCGGCGGGTCCAGCGAGCGGCGTCAGTCTCCATGCCTCCACCATGCCATAGCTGAGCGACACGCAGAAGCGCCCCCGCCCGGCCCGAAAGCCTGGACGGGGGCGCTTCTGCGTCCGCAACCCGACGATGCCCTGCCCCGCGGGCGGACGGCAGCTACCCTGCCCGGATGACCCGCCTCCCCCACTACGCCGCCGCCCTAGCCCTGGCCGCCGCTGTGCTGGCCAGCTGTACCAGCGACCCTGAGCCGGCCGCCGCCCCCACCACGTCGGCGCCCGCCCCCACCAGCGCCGCCCCGAGCCCGTCCCCCAGCGTCGACGACAAGCGGGGCTGTCGTGCCGTGGACGCCCTCGACGGTAAGTCCGAGCCGACTGCGTACCGCGACGCCGGCGCGCTCGCCGCCGAATCCACGGTGCCCGGCATCAAGCAGGCCGGCCTTGACCTCGTCAACGCCGCGAACGACGCCGTGGCCGAGCCCGGGTTCGACGCGAACATGGCCTTGGACCGGGCCGTGATCGCGGTGGCGAAGGCGTGCGCCGACGAGTTCGGCGACGGCCCTTGGGAGTAGCCCCACGAACGACGAAGCGCCCCCTCTCTACCAGCCCGAACCGGGCGGCAGAGAGGGGGCGCAGTCGTTGGGGCGGTGCGGTCAGGTGCGGATCGACTGGCGTGGGTCGGCTGTCGGCGTGACCTGCGTTCGGGTCAGCAGCGCCAGCACGCCCACGACGGCCACCTGCACCGCACCCACCGTCTCCTGGCTGACCTCGAGACCGTACGCGGCGACGAGCACCGCCAGCGCGGTGACGACGCCGGTGAACGCGGCCGGCGCGACCGGACGCACCATCGCGGCGTTCACGGCGGTCGTGACGGCGGTCAGCGCGGCCACGATCGCGGCGGCCTGCGTCGCGGACAGGCCAGGCAGCCCGAACGTCACGAACACGCCGAGCAGCGCCGACAGGGCCTGGATGTAGAGGGTGGGCTCGCGTCCGAAGATCTTCACGGTTCTCCTAAGGTCAGGGAATGGCAGGTCAACCGCAGGTCCGCGAGTCGGCCTGGCTGTACGGGCGACGACCCGGACATCCCGCTGGCGCTGGTGCGCCTCATCGAGCGGATGGACGGGTCAGGTGTGTGGGAGGTGCTGCTGAACAGCCCCGCCGAGCAGCAGCAGCCGAAACGCTGGGAACGCCCTGATGAGGCGTCCGCGCGGGTGGTGGTGGAGAGCATCTACGCCGAGGGCGTTCCGCACGGCCAGTGGCAGGTCCACCGCCACGACGGGTACTGATTTACAGGTGGCGGCCGTTGATGGTGCCGCCCGGATCGCGGACCATCAGCCGAAGCTGGTCCAGGTCCACCGCCGGATTCAGGATCGCTGCCCGCCACGTCCGCAGCGTCGCCACCGCCGCGTCGATCTCCTCGTTCAGCTCCCGCATCTGCTCCCGCATCTGCGCCCGCATCTCCCTGCGGGTTTGGACCAGCTCAGCCCGGGCCGCTCTCGCCTCCTCCTCCGCCTCCTTGGTCCTCTCCTGCAGCTCGTTGACCTGCTGAAGAGCGGACTCGGTGAGCGTGGCGACAGCGTCCGCGCGGACCTTCGGCCGGGACACCATTCCCGTGATCAGCGTGCCAATGACACCCGCGAGCCCCCCGCCGCCGACGGCCGCCGCGAGCAGCGCCCACACGTTGTTCATCACTCGTCTTCCCCCGCCTGACGTAAACCGCGCATGCCCTGCCACACCTGCCAGCCCCGCCACGCCGACGCCCCCGCCCACGTGGCGTAGAACGCGATAGCGAATATCGCGGGCGCCCGCCCGGTGGACAGCAACGCCAGCCCGTACAGCAGCGGCGCCGCAGTCTGCCCGTGCATCGCGGCGAGCTCCAGCACGAGCGCCCGGTAGGTGTCCGAGATGGCGATGCTGACCAGACCGATGACGCCGGAGCTGAGCAGCAGCAGATACCACGTCCACAGCACCCACGGGGCAACGAGCCGTTCGAGGGTGGTGGGGGGTTTCGCGCCAGCGGCGAACGCTGCCCCCACGATGGCGGAAAGGATCAGGAACATGACCTCGTGGGGGCGGTGGCGGCCGGTGACGACAATCGTCGCCACTCGGCTACCCCTGCGGAGTAGTGCCGGCCAGCTTGGTCAGCTCGGCGGCGAGGGCGGCCGGGTCCTGGCCGGCAGCGACGAGGGCCTGCGCAACCTCCGGCGCCGGCTGCCCACCCAGCCCGGCGAGGATCTCTTCGTCGAGGCCGTCGAGGCGGGCCAGGATCTGGGTGGCCTTGGTGTCGGCGTTCGTGGCCAGGTTGTTCGCCGTCAGCAGGCTGTGCGTGAGGTTGTTCAGCACGATGCCGTGCGCGGTTTCCCCGTCGTGGTCGGCGGGCTTGAACGCCCACGGAAGCCGCGACAGCTCGGCGGAAACCTTCGGGTCCTTCAGGATGGTCAGGAACTCGGCAGGGGTCACGTTGTCGTCCTCTCCAGTGAGTCTCGCCGCGACGTCGCGGCGGAACTTGGTCATGTCGAACTCGGGGTCCGACTTCGTTGATGTCTGCCCGGCGGGCGCCGGCCAGGGCTGGTGCTCCTTGTGGCCGGCCACCCGGCCGACCGGGATCCGCAGGTGCCGCACCAGCGCGGCGACACCCCGGACGTACGAGTCGTACTGGCGGGCCGTCCACGCCTCACCAGCAGCGTGCTGCGCCTCGATGCCGAGCAGCCGCGAGTTGCCGAGCCCTCTGTTCGGGCCGGCCCATCCGACAAGGTTGTGGTTGCAGCGACCCGACGCGATCACCCACCACTCGCCCGACCTGGACAGGTAGAGCTGCGCGATCGGCGGCGGCGCGGAGTTGGAGCCGTGGATGAGCACCCGGATCTCGCCCGCGTCAGTGCTGGTGCGAGAGCCCCGGGTCTCGTGGATGGTGATGCCCTCGATCGGGCCCCAGCTCGACGAGCCGCGCTCATTCCAGCCGGACGCGCCGTGCACGGTCAGGCCGGCGGCGCGGAGCACCTCGGGCAGCCAGGTCAGACGCATCAGCCCTCACCACCTGCGGCGGTGGCCATTCCCGCCGGCGGCAACGGCACGTCCGAGAGCGGACCCCGGATGTGCAGCAGCTCCGGCCACGTCATCGTGCCGAGCCGCGTGCGGCACTGCGGACACGGCGACGCCGTCCACAACCCGTCCTGCCCCCGCCACTCGATCCCGTCCTTGTCCAGCACCATGCTCGTGCCCGGCGGATCGGGCAGCGCGTACGTCATCTCAGTCCTCCAAGGGGGTTAGCGGCGCCGAAACGAGGCCATGCGGCGCATCAGCGTCGACAGCAGCCGCGGGGTGGTGTTGGCGTACGAGTCCAGCTCCAATGTCGCCGCGCCGTCCGACGCGCGGAACTCCGAAGAAACGATGCGGAACACCGTGACGCCGTCACGGCTGGTGGCGTTGAGCTCGTCGGCGCGGGGCAGGATCCCGCGCACCCGGATCAGCCCGGGCCGGATCTCCCACGGCTGCACCATCCGACCCGTCTCCAGGTCCAGGATCGGGCGGGCAACACGCAGCCGGCCCGCGTTCGGCGCCGCCTGATGCTCAGCCAGGAACTGATCCCCGGCACGCTGCGCCGCCGCGAGGCTGCCCACATCCGACCCGAGGTCAATGGACGCCTGACGCGTCAGATCGGCGGCAACCAGATCCGGCACCACCGCAGTGCGGGTGGTGGTGCGTACCCGGCCCGCCGTGTCCCGCCACCGCACCGTCACCGCGTTGTACAGGCCATCCGCCGACCCCTGCGAGTCGTAGCCGTCCGCCACATCCGCCTCGTAGCGGACCGTTGACGGCCGGGCAACCCACTCGAACCGGTAGCCGCCGGCCTGCGTGCGTTCCCACACCCGCCACGTGAACCCCGACTCCAGAGCGAGCAGGTCGTCGAGCACCTGCGCCGCCGTCACCCCGTCGGGGTAGGCGAGCTGGTCGATCGGGTAGGTGGTGGGTGCGATGGTGGCGTTCGTGCCGTCGAAGTCCGGCAGCAGCCGGCCCAGCAGATCCGCCACCACCTCCGACGCCAGCACCGTCGAGGCGTACCCGGAGGTTTGCTCGCCCCCGCCCCGCAGGTACCGCATGGCGGTGGCCCGCATCGACCGGATCGACACCCACGTGTTGTCGTTGGCGACGGTCACGCCCGCACCGGTACGCACCAGCCGCACGTACAGCATGTCGCGGCCGTTCGCGAAGGTCGTGACCACCGTCCGCGGGGAGCTGCCGCCGCCAGCGGTCGACAGCGTCTGCGTGCGTGGCGTCTCCGCCGCACCCGTGCCCGTGCCTGCGAGGCCCTCGATCGTGTACCCGGCGTCGGTAACCCCGGCGTCCCACGAGTAGTCGAACCGGGCCAGCTTCTGACCGGCATCCCACAACGCCCGGTACCGCATCGCCACCCGCGCGCCCGTGGCGAGCGTCTGACCCTGCGGAAACTGGAGGATCAAGGCGTCGTCGCCAGAGCCGCCGGGGTCCTCGCCGCGGCTGTCGGTGCCGCCCGGGGCGTTGATGCCGACTCGGTCCATGGACGGCAGCGGGTCGTCTACGTAGAACAGCGGCACGGTCCGGTCGCGGGTGTGTGCCTGCCCGCCGACGGCGGTAAGGTCCCACACCTGGCCGTCGCGTGCCGACCGGCCCGGGTCCTCCATGCGGCCATCCCACGCCACCGAACCGTCGCGGGCGTCGTAGACGGTGACCTGCCCGTAGTAGGCGACCTCGTCGGGCTGCAAGGTCAGCGGCCGGTCCAGCGGCACCGTGCACGACGCGTACCCGCCCGGGTCGGTCCACCGCATCACCAGGTCCCGGGCGTCGGCGGTGACATGCCGGTCCGCGCGGGCGGTGCGCAGCCGAACCGTCAGCGGAATCGGCAGGCTCACGGCACCCTCCTCAGCTCGACGGTGGGCGCGTGTACAGGTACCGGGGCCAGTAGTACGGGGTCAGCGTCGACGTCGACGACAGGATGTCGCGAGGGCTGCCCCCATCCACCAGCCACACGATCCGGTTCGTCGTGCCAGGCGACAGCATCGGCAACCCACCGACCGGCGCGTCCGGCTGCGCCGGCATGCGCACCTCACCGGACCCACCCACCGCGTACGCCATGTGCTGGGCGCCGTCGATGATTCCCGCAGACGCGCCAGTGTCCGACCACACCCGCGTCACCGAATACCGGTCGTCGGCCGGCACGAACACCAGGCAGTCGACGTCGAGGCTTCCGGTGCCGGCCGCTCGCTGTGCCCACACCGCGATCCGGGTGCCAGCGACCGGCGTTTCGGTGCCCGAGTAGCCGTCCGCCACCGGATCCGACCCGACCGGGGCCTGGATGGTGCCCAGGTCGTAGTAGGCGATCTCGGAGGTCTGCGTCACCCGCACCGCCTCGTTTCGGATCGGCACAGTGGCGTTCGCCCCGTACGCGAACTGCACCGACCACACGTCCGTCACAGCAGAGATGCGCATCCTGGCCAACACCCGATACCGGCCCCGCACGTCCGGGGTCGCCGCCGTCGGCCACAGCGGCATGTACAGCCGCTGCTCCATCAGTGCTCCCGCAGGGGCGATCCGCATGTAGTTCTGGCCGGACCCCGACATCAGCGGATCGGTGGCTGCGCCCAACGTGGTGTTGGTGCCCGTCGTCATCGCCTCCGCTTGGAGGACGAACGGAGCCTGGGCGGGCGTGCCGCGCCGGCGCACTCCCATCACCACGTTGCGGTAGTCGTAGACGGAGCCGATCACGTCCTGATCGAGCCGCAGGAACAGCGGCGTCTCCACGTCGCCCTTGATGTTCCTGACGTCGAAGCAGCAGCCGTTGATCGCCGCCGCCGGATCGTTGGAGACCGTCAGGTACTGACCGACCGTCGCGTCATCGACATACACCAGGTCAGCCGACGTCGGTGAGCCCGCGATGCGCGGCCGGATCTGCACGTGCGTCGCACCGGCCGGGACAACCCCCGCCGCCTGGTACCGGGTCCACGACGCCACCGGGATCGCCACAGCCGTCCCGAACGTGGACGACAGCACGGTGCCGCCGCTGTCGCACCAGTCCAGCACCATCGAGGCACCCGACGCCCAGCCCGCCGTCGAGTACAGCCACGCCGACCCCACGTACGGCAGGCCCGCCGTGACCGGCACCAGCTCCGACCGGGCGCCCTGCACCCCGCCGCCGGTAACTGGCGTGATCCGCAGCGAGTAGGTGCCGGTGCGGGCCACCGTCGGCGACTGCGCCACCGACGCCACCAGCCCCGTCCAGCCGCCGGCGCCAGCCTCGAAGCTGCTGTCGGCGTTGAGGGTGCCGCCGATGGTCTCCTTCAGCCCGTACGCGAACGGCTCCGCGGGGATGACCGCCCGCACTTCGCGCACGAACGGATCCCAGACCACCGAGTCAGGGGCCGCCCTGAAGGTGCGGAAGAACACCGGCGCGGAGGTCGCGGGCCGGTACTCCAGCAGGTTCGACGCCCGATTCAACTCCCGGTAGAGCGCCTGCAACGCCGCCGCCGTCTCGTCCTCCGCGACATCCCTCACCCGCGCGACGAGCGTGATAGCCCGATTGCCGTACGCGGCGGCCGGATACTGCTCGCCGTCAACGAGCAGCGTTCCCGCCGTGGCTCGACGCAGTTCCGGCATACCGAAGTCCGTCGACGACTGCACCGCCCACGGCGCCGCCATCAGATCCAAGCGCACACTCGGGGTGGCGGAGATACTGTCGACGAACCGCAGGTCGTAGCTCACCGCACGCCCCTCACCTGCTCAAGATGTCGGCCTGCCGGCCCTGGATGTAGCCGACCGTCCGGCCGTCCATCTGCACAGACACCCCCATCAGCGCGGACCGCACAGCCCGGGCGAGCTGCTCGGGCGAGCCCAGCCCGTTACCGCCCGCCGCGGTGGTGCCGCCGCTGGCGGGAGCGGCCTGGCTGCCGCGCCACTGCACCTGACCACCCAGCCAGTCCGTGACGACCTTCTCCGCGATCCCCCGGCTACGCGCCAGGTCACCGAAGCGGGGAATGAACGCCTCACCGCCGGTGGCGGGTTCCGCCCACGCGTACCGGGCGGGCGCCCGCGGCGTCTCGATGACCGCCTCGCGTAGCAGCCCAACCTGGGCGTGTTCGGTGATGCCACCCCACCGTCGGCCACCCACGCCGTCGCCGATGGGCACGTTCCGGCCCTCAGACCGGGTGACGATCTGGTTGTGCTGGGTGGTGATGACCACCCGCTTCGACCGGATCTGCGCGATCAGGGACCGGACCTTCGCCAGGTTCCGCTCCGCCTGGATCGTCTCCGCGTCAACCCGAGTCGACACCCGGCCGGGGATCGCCTCGTACTTGCCGATCAGCTCGTCGATCTCCGACTGCTCGTAGCCGAGCGCCGACAGCTTCGCCCGAATACGGCCGATCTCCGTCGCGTACTTGCCGTTGACGACGTCGATGGACTCGCCCTGCTCCAGGCGGGCATCCCGCAGGTCCTTGATTCGCTGAATTTGGTCGAGAACCGCCGTGGCGTTCTCCTTGCCCGCCTCGGTGTTCGTGTCGAGCGACCGCTTGCCCTCACGCAGCTCGGCGTTGAGTTCCTTGACGCCTTCCTTGTAGGCGATCACGGCGCGGTCGTAGCCCATCGCGCCGCCGAACAGCTCGTCGAAGGCGGTCTTCATCTCGCGTGCGGCGTCGGCCGCCGACTTCGTTTCCTCACCCGTCGCCCGGATCTTGTTGCCCAGCTCGCCGATCACACCCGACAGGTCCGTCGACGACGACTTCGCCCCGTCCTGCGCGGTGGCGAGGGCCCAGAAGCGGGCCACGTCGCCGGTCATCAGCGCACCAACCAACTCCGCCACCTCGTACAGGGCCGCCATGCCTTCGACCAGCGCGAACGCGGTACGGACGCCGCCCTCCATCACGAAGAACAGCACATCGAGAGCGCGGGCGCCCTCATCGGCGTAGGGGGCAAGGTCAGACAGTCCGTCGCCGAGCGCGTCACCCAGGTCGCGGGCTCCCTGCGCCACCACGTCGATGACGGGGCCGGCCGCGTCGATCGCATCGATGATCCCCGGCAGGGCGTTCTCACCGGCGTCGAGCAGCCCGTCCAACAGCGGATCCACATATCGGGCCGCCGAAGTAAACGCCCGATTGAACTCGGGCTCCAGCTTCAGCACCCGGTCGCGGATGGTGTCGATCGCGCCGAGAGTCTCCGGCACGAACGCCGACGACGCCCGACCCATCGCCGCCGCCAGATCAGTGCCCAACTGCGTGCCTGCGGCCTTCACCGCAGGGTCCTTCGCTGCGAGGACGAGGCCGCCGATGATGCCGCCGACTGCGGTCCCACCGACGATCGCGCCGCCCACCGCCGTACCGACCAGCGTGACCAGGCCAGCGACCAGCGGTGCGCCGATCGCGGCCACCGCCGGGTTCATCACCGCACCCGACATTGGCACCCGGGCGATCATCGGACCGAGCCGCTGCACGAACGACACCGAGACGCCCTGAGCCAGCTCCGCGCCCATATCCGACGCCGAGTCAACGTCGATCAGCTTCCGCAGCGTGACCGTCTCACGCAGACGCCCCTGCTCAACATTCAGCTTCTTCGTCAGGTCCGCCCGGGCCGCCTCATCGGAGGTGGCGGCGATGGCCCGGGCCAGCTCACGGATGCTGCCGGTCGTCTCGTCGATCTGCCGATCGAGCCGCTCAGCGTCCGCCCGCAGCCGCGCCAGATCCTTGCCGGCGTCCTTCGCCGCGTCACCGAGGTCATCGGCGGATGCCTTCGCCCGGTCCGTCGATGCCGCCGACTCCTTCGCAGCACCGGAGACGTCGTCGAGCGCGTCGTCGAGCTTCTCCGCCGCACCCGCCGCCCGACCCATCCCACGGACGAACGGGGCCTCGTCGACGTCCAAACCGACCTTGACGGTACGGCCCACCGTTCACCTCCTCGGCACCAGATGGACGGCGTGCAGCATCGCTTGCGGATGCTGCGGGTTCTGCGCGTTGGTCTGCTGCTCAGACCGCTCCAGCGCAGCGCAGCAGTGGCACTGCACGGGCGTGCCCGGCGCCGGCGCATAGAACGCCTTGCCGAGCGGGTTGTTGAAGTCGTACGCCGGATCCGTGGACTCCTCAAGCGCGGTGCCGCAGCGTTTGCACAAGCCCGCCTCGTACTCCTCCAACGCGACCAGCAGCGCCACCTGCTGGTCAGTCCACTCCGGCTCCGGCGTCGACCGCACCAGCCGGCCCTGCTCGTCGTACTCGTAGACGGTGGACGGCTCCCATCCGTCCAACCGCCGCGGCGCTACGCCGAGGGTTCGGGCGAGCCGGATTCGCTGCCGGAACCCGGGCTCGTCAGCAATCCGGCGACGGAGAAAGGGACGTTGACGTCCGCGACGTTCAGGTTCCAGCAGGACTTCCACAGCCGCCGCCACTGCTGCTCACCGAGCAGCTCACCCTCGGCGTCGAGCAGCGCCGCCCACGTCTTGTCCTTCAGCTTCGGCTCAACGGTGGACGCGCGGACCAGCGCCGGCAGGAACGTCTCGATGTTGACGCCGAGCGCCACATCGTCGGGGTGGACCTTCCCGTCCTTCTGGCGGGGCGGGTGGGCGTCGGCCAGCTCATTCCAGCGTTTGCGGGGCAACGCCCGCAGCCGGAACTCGACGGTCGACTCCTCCACCTGCCCGCGCAGCGCCTCCATCCGCTCGACCAGCGCGGCCGTCGCCCCACCGGCAAGCCGCGGGTCGGCGGCGTCGCGGGCCTTCGCCTCCGTCAACTGCTGGGCGAGGCGCTTCCACTCGGCGACCAGGTCGGCGCGCGTACACACCGGCACCTGGTCCTCCGGCAGCCGCGCCCCGGTCAGGATGGCGTCGAAGTCGCTCACGCGACCACCGCGTCGATGACCACGTCACCGGTCACGAACAGCCGCTGCGTCGCCGTGTGGACGCTGTTCGCGCCGTTCCAGTTCTTGATCGGCTCCCCGGCGGTGATCGGCCAGATGTCGACGATGTCGCCGGCCGCGTACGCCTGCGCGCGGGGCACCCCGTACCGGGTCACGATGTACCCGGTGACGCCCTCGGTGAGGGTCAGGTACGCCTCGTTGTTCGTCGCGTCGTCCGGGTTGTGGACGTACGTAACCGACAGCGACTTCGTCTTGCGGCCAGGCTGCTCGAACGTCTGCGTGGACGCGATCCGCTCGTCGGTGACCGTGGCCTGCTCACCCGACGGGGCGAACCCGTCACCGGTAACGTAGCCGGCCAACTCCTGGGCGCCGGCCGCCGACAACTCCGCCACGGTGGGGGCGTTCCGGTCGGCGATGGGGCCGGGCACGAAGTCGATGCGGAGGGTGCCGTCCGACGGCACCGAGGTGGGCAGCGGGGACGTCATCGGCTCGACTCCTTGCTCGCGGTCTTGCTCTTGGTGGTGGTCTCGGCGGCGGGCAACGCCCGGCCGAGCTTGTCGGTCGCGTCGCCGTCCTTCACGACCTCGACGCCGCCGCGCTCCACGAGCTGCTCCGCCCGCCGCGCGCCAACGCTGTACTCGGTGCCTGTGTTCTTGTCGCGGATACGCACCAGGTCCGGCACGACTCCTCCTCAGGTGTGGTGCCGGATCAGCCCGGCAGGGATTCCAGTCGGTACACGTCCACCTGATCGACGACCCGTCGGCCGGTGGACTCGTCAACGCGGGCCGGCGGCCCATCGTCGTGTCGGATCGGGAAGGCCCGCCGGCCAGACATGGCGGGCACCACGTCCAGCAGCGCCCCCCGCACCCGTCCGGCGACCACCCGCGCAGCGGTGTCGTTGGCGCCAACCGAGTGGATCGTCCCGGTGGCCACCCCACGGCTGGACCGCATGTCGAGCGTCGGGCCCAGGTCGTAGCGGACACTCACCCACGCCACCACGTACGGCAGCGCCGTCTGGGCGTCCGGGTACAAGCCGTCCGGGGTCGGGAACACCCGCAGGCCAGGCACAGCGCGCAGCAGGGACAGGAACGCCACAGCGTGCGGATCGTCGCTCACGATCCCTCCAGCGCATCCACTACGGCGATCTCCTGGCCCTTCACGAAATCGGGGGTCCACCTGTCCAGCGCCGGTCCCAGATGCGGGCGGGGCGCCGACCACGGCGTGCCGTACTCGTACTCCAGGAACACGCCCAGGGGTGCCTGCCCGCCGAGCGCCTTGTCCGGGCCGATCTCGGCTGACGCCCCGTCGCCCACCCCGCGGTCATCCACGTCGTAGGTGATCTTCCGTGGGTAGTCGGGGGCGTACGAGATGCCCGTAGCAGTCGCCCGGGCCGTGCGCTTGATGCCGTTCGCGGTGAACTCGACAGCCTTCAGGCTGTTTCGGTGCGCCCTCTCCGGCGCCTTGTCCAGGTCACTGACGAGCCGGTCCAGGCCGGAGACGGTGACGTTGAAGCGCATCAGCTCGTCGCCTCCTCGATCCCGACCCGCCTCGATGTCGCGTGCGACTTGGCGAACTCGGCCCGCACCGTGAACCGGCGCCCGACGATGTCCGGGTCATGCACACACGCGGTGATCCGCACCCGGTGACCGGCCCGCACACCCGCCGACGCGAGCACCGGCAACTGAAGCACCCACTGGAGCATCAGTAAGTGCGCCTCACCAACTGTCGTGTCAGCAGCGGAAACGCCGCCTCTCGAAGCACCCTGCTGCACCCGGCACTTCCCCGCGTACACCTGCTCCACGGTGTCGACGACCTCACCCGTCTCCAGGTCCGTCGATGAGCCCGTCACCGCTTCGATGACGCACTCGTCGACCATCAGCCGCTCGATCGCGCGCCGGCCGGAGGCGAGCAGGATGTCCACCGACACGTCAGCCTCCCAACGTGATCAGACCCGCCGACCGGCCGTAGTAGCGCCGCAGCCCATCCCGCAGGTACGGCGCCGCTTCCATCCGCGCCGACATCGCCTCGAACGCCACCGCGTAGTCGTCGATCTGCGCCCGGGTGACACCCGACGGGTTCGCGTACACCGCCCCCGCCAGAGCCACCACCGCCTGCCGGGCCCGCTGCAACTCCTGCGCGCCCGCCTCGTAGCCGTGCGTGTACTCGACGACCACCTCCGACGGCGCCACACTGCCTGCCGTCTCCCACGAACCGACCGACTGCCAGCCCGCCGACCGCCACAGCCGATGCCCCCGCACGCTGTAGCCCTCGCCGACGACCAGGGCCGTGCCGTCCAGGCTCACCGACGCCACCGACACGACCGGCAACTGCGGTAGCCACAGCCAGCGGCCCGGGCCCGGCTCCAACGTCACCGTGGACGTGGCCCGCACGATCCGCTGCCCGGCCGTCTCCTGCACCACCGCGGTGGCACACTCAATCAGCAGCGTCGCCGCCGGCGCGTGCAGGTCCGCCACCTCGACGTGGAGCAGGGCGGCGAGGTCCGCCAGCGATGCCAGTTGGTCCGCCACCGGACCTCACCACCCTCCATCGTCAGGACTTGTCGGAGCTGCTCGACCGCGAGCTGCGCCGGGCCGGGCGGGTGTTGCCGTCCGACTCGACCTGCCGGAAGCCGGGCTCACCGGCGACCGGGTCCGAGCCGGGAACCCGGCCGCCACCCGGCTGGTCCGCGAACTGCTGCTCGAAGTCGCTGGTCCGCGACACCCCGAGGCTGTCCAGGGTCGTCACCTGGTCCGAGCTGCGACGGTCCCCGCCACCGAACCCCGACGCCTTGCCCTGCATCCGGTCCGCCAGCTCCTTCGACGCCGACACCCGCGTGCCCGACGGCAGCGTGAACGCCACCGCCTCCTCGCTGGTCTTCTTCTCAGCCATCAGGCTCTCCTTACGGCAGGTTCTCGGTGAGCTTCACGAAGCTGGCGGTGTCGTTGACCAGCCAGCCGTACTCCGCCTCGGCGCGGATCGCGACGAGGTTGTTCTCCCAGAGGCTGGTCAGGGCGCCGTTGATGGTGACGGTCGCCTCGGTCGAGACGTCGTAGGAGATGCCGCCCACGACACCCCACGCGGCCTGCGTCCAGTCGCCGGCGTAGCCGTAGATGTCGGCGGTGGTGTTGAAGTACAGGCCCTCGCCCATGAAGCTCGGCCGGTTCAGCAGCCGGCCCGGGCGGGCCACCGCCTGGCTGGTCTCGTCGGTGGGCAGGTCCACGTACAGCGGCCGGCCCGTCGAGTCGACCGCGCCGAGGATCTGCGGCTCCACCCGGTCGTCGAGCGCCCAGCCGGTCAGCTTCTTGCCGTCGTTGACCAGCAGCGTCAGCGCCGCCACCAGGTCGCCGTGGATGCCACCGTTGGCCTGCGCGGTCGACCCCAGCTCGACGGCCTTGGCGGTCTGGTCGAGGTAGGTCGAGAACGGGCCGGCGCCGGCGGTGCCGTCCGGGCCAGCGTCGTGCGCCGCGGCGTTGTCGAACGCGATCGCGAACGCCTCCGCGATCTGCTCGCGCAGCAGTTTCATGTAGTTGCCCGGGTTCGCCCGCACCACCTCGGCCGACACGACGGCGATGGCGGCGAGCTTCTTCGGGGTGATGGTCTTCAGCGCCATCGAGCCGGAGCTGGCGGGCTTCTGCCCGGCCTCCGACACCCACCCGGCGGACATGCGGCCGGTCACGACGGGGATCTCCACCCCGTTCGCGCCCAGCGGCACCTGCCGGGCCAGCCGCTGGATGACGGACATGCGGGCGGCGCGCTCGAAGATGGCGGCGGCCCGGTCCGGGGTCAGAAACCCCGAGAAGTTGCTGGTCTGGGTTGCGGCGGTGATCGCCACGGTGTCCTCCTACGGGAGCGGCATCAGCCGATGCCGAGCTTGGATTTGAGGTCTTCGAGCAGCGGGTCACCGTTGAGCGCCATGGTGCTGCTGGAGCCCTGCGACAGGTCCGGGCGCGGCCCCGGCTTGCGGCTGGTCTCCTGCTCGGCGGGCGGGGCCAGCCGGGCGACCGCCTTGTCGATCGCTGCGGTGTCCACGTCCCCGTCCTCGGTGAGGAACTTCGCCAGGTTGAGGTCGTCGAGGACGTCGGCGCCGATGCGACCCTGCGACCTGGCGGCGAACTCCGCGCGCACCAGCCGCTGACTGACCTCGGCGAGCGCGGCACTGCGGCCCCGGCTCTCCGCCTCGGCGGCGATCTTCTCGGCCTCCGTCATCTGCGCCGCACGGAGCTGCTCCAGCTCCTTCGCGGCGGCAGCGTTGGCCTTGGCCCGCTCCTCCTGCTTCCGCGACAGGCCCTTCCACTTCTCCAGCTCGGCGGCGTGCTTCTCCGCCTCGGCCTTCCAGTCGACGGTCTCCGTTGCGGTGGCCGTCTCGGTGGTGGTGGTTTCGGTCGCGGTGCTGCTCTCCGACATGTGGTGCACTCCCGTTTCGGGTACGCCGCCCCGTTGCGGGACGGATGGTCAGGTGATGTAGCCGTGCAGCCGCAGCAGCCGGATCGCGTCGTCGCGGTCCCGGGCGTCGCGGTAGATCTGCTCCGGCATCAGCCGCGGCCGACGACCGGCCGCCTCCGTGGTGAACCTGCGTTGGCCGACGACCTGCATGCCGCGGCGCGCGTTCACCACCCGCGCCATGTCGGCGCCGTCCCGGATCGCCTCCGCCCCGGCCTTGCCGAACACCCGCTCCTGCTCGGCGGCCGACATCGCCTCGAACGCGGCCTTCGGATCCGTCCGCAGGTCCCCCGCGGCGTCCTCCGACGCAGGGATGTGCCGGCAGTCGCAGCGCGGATGACGCTCGAAGCCGGCGTTCCAGCGGTACCAACGGCCGGCGAGGATCAGGCACCGGTCGCACGTGCCGCCGACCACCATCCGCACGTAACCGGCGAGCTGCGGACGCACCGCCAACGCCACCCCGTCAGCCACCCGGCCGGCATCGGCGACCTGCGACCGCACGATCATGTCGGCCGAGAACCGGCCCGCCGCCATCGCCCGCGCCTCGGTCGCCCCGCCCTTCAACGCCATCAGCGCCGAAACAGCCGGCTGGTACAGCAGGCCCGCCAGATCCCGGCCGTCCGACGCGACACCGGCGAACGCCTCCGCGACCACCCGACCCTCCGGCTGCGAGTCCAGGCCGTACGCGTCAAGCAGGTCGTCGAGGTAGACGCCCGCGGACGCCGCCGCGATCGCCTGCGCCGACCCGAGCACCTGCACCGCCGCCGGCACGGACGCCGCCCACGACGAGCCGATCTGCTGCCGGTCCACACGCGCCCACAGCCGCGCCACCTCGAGAGCGGCGCGACGGGCGAGAACGACCTGCCGCCGGGCGTGCCGGTCGGCGATGTCGAGGGCGCCCACCGGATCAGGCGACCTGGCCGGCCGCCCGGGTCAGCACGCCAACCGGGTCCGACTCTTCCTGCCGGCGGAACTGCTCCCGCAGCCGATCCTGCCGCGCCGGGCTGTACTTCAGGTCATCCCAGGCGCCCTCACGCGGCAGAATGCCCGCCTGCGCCAGCTTCACCACCGCGTCGGCCTGCTGCGCCCGCGTCGGCGTCGCCGGATCCCGCCACAGCGTCTGCAAGCGGCGGGCCTCCGGGCTCTCCTCGCCAGTCGCGACGTACAGCACCAGCCGCATCGCCTGCTCCCACGCCCCCGACCAGGCCGTCTGCTTCCGCTCGCAGCGCTTCACCAGCCGCGCCTCCCGCGACCGGATCGCGTCCGCGCTCGCAGCGTCGTCGGCGGCCAAACCGAAGTAGTTCGGCGGCAGCGCCGACACCCCGCTGGCCAGCCGCGCGTAGTGGTCGACAGTCTCGGTGAGGTTCCTCAACTCCGCCGCCGGGAGCTGCCCCACCTTGGCCTGATCGTTGGCCAGCGTCCACACGCTGTTGAAGTACGCCTCCCACTTCGTCAACGGCTTGCCGTGCTGGTCGACGAAGTCTCCCGCCGCCGCGCCGACCACGAACCGCTGCGGCACGATGTGCGTCTCCTGCGCCACCTGCAAGTTCGTCAACGACCGGGCTGCGGCGTCCGTCAGCGGGATGACGTCCTTCATCTCCGACACCCCGCCCCGGTTCGACGCCCGAGCCCGGTTCACCACCGGCACCACCGGCACCACACCCATGCGGTGGTCGTCTCGGTCCACGTCCACCCAGCGGCCCCCTGAGCCGTCCCAGGACAGCCACACCGTCGCGTCCGGGAGGTACAGGGTGCCCTGCTGGGCGCGGCCGTTCTGCACGTCGTACAGGCGCAGCGCCCTGGCCACCGCCCGCCGGCGGGCATCCATCTCATGCACCAGCTCAAACGGCGACTCCACCGTCACCAGCGGCGTCGCATCGTCGTCCTCGTTCGCACCCACGCAGATGTACGACCGGCTGTAGATCAGCGCATCCAGGTGGGCGAGCTGGGACTCCTCGTCGAGGTTGTTGTCCTGCCAGATCCGCCACAGCTCGTCGTCGGCCTCGTCCACACCCGGGAAGCGGAAACCCTCGATGTCGAGACGCTCCTCCACGCCGTCAGCGGCCATCCGCGGCCAGTTCACGATCGTCAGGAACTGCTGCAACGACGGAGGCACCGCCAGACCAAGCTGCCGCAGCCGCTGCTCACCCTCGTAGTAGGCGTGCGCCGCCCGCAGCGCCGGCTCGGCGTCCATCAGCTTCTGCGAGAGGCGCTCGACCGCGGCGGACTCGTCAGCGGACAGTGCCACGGCCGTCACCACCTCTCATCGGAACACGACCACCCTCCGGTCGACCGGCTTACCCCAACCCGCCACCCGGGCGTCCGCCGCCGCCTCGTGGGCGAGGATCGACGCCATCGCCATATCGATCTTCTGATGCTCGTTCGGCTTCCCCAGCACGTACTTCTGGCCCGGCTTCGCGACCTTCCGGGCGTTCGCCACATGCACCGCCGTGATCGGGCAGCCGTCGTGCGTGATCGCGCCCGTGATCAGATCCGTCTCCATGCGGCGGATCGCCTCATACATCTGCGTCGTCCGGTTCGTGCGCCACTGGATGACCCGCTTCTCCCCGTATAGCAGGGCGAACTCGTCGATGTCGGACTCCCAGTCCTCCGGGTCCCAGTACGACCGCTCCACGTCCATCGTTGAGAACAGCTCATCGACGGCGGCCCGCACCTCGCCGCGAGGAATCTCGCCGCCCCACTGCGCCGGATCCCACACCGTCGGCCGCCGGTCCGGGCCGTAGCGGGGCGTGAACTGGAACCCGTCGAGCGTCTCCGCCCGGATGCCCGTCCAGTCGTTGTTCAGCGACCCGTCGAAGCCGAGGCACACCTGCCGCTTCACGCCGGCACCGCCCGGGAGTCCCACAGGCCCTCACGCAGCCACGAACCCTGCCCGTAGACCAGCTTGTTGCCGAAGAACCGCTCCGCCTGCGCCGGATCCCGCTCCAGCATGTCCGCCGCCTCAGCCTCAATGCTGTCGAGGTCGACGTGCCCGCCGTTCTCCTTCAACGCCTCCCCGTACACATACCGGTGGATGCGCCGTCGCTCCTGCTTGTTGCGGTACGACAGGTTCGCCGGCGGCTGCCGGAACTGCCGGTACACATCCTGCGCCTGCGACTCGAACTGCAACTGCGCCACCGACTGCTCCGCCGGATCCCACGCGTTCGTCGTCAGGCTGGCCCGCCCGCCCATGCCGGCCAAGCCGCGGTACTGGGTGTCGGCGACGTGCAGCATCCGGTTCGCCTTCGTCCACAGCCCGACCTCGTCCTGCGGCACGAACGTCACCCGCTGACCGAGCCGCGACTGCGCCGAGCTGGTCACCGTGTCGATCCGGCCGCCACCGGGCAGGCGGATGAACTCCTCGCCCGTCTTCGGGATCAGGTCCGCCAAGGGCCCGAGGTCGATCATCGGGCGCAGCGCGCCGTAGATGTTGTCGGTCTGCTCCTCCGACAGCGCGGTGATCTGGATCAGCGGCGTCGGCCACGGCATGCCCATCGGCTCACCCGACTCGTACGGGTACTCCCACCCGCAGCCGCAGCCATGCTCGGCGCAGACATACCCGTCGTCGCGTCCAGCCCAGCCAGCGAACAACGCCGGGCCCGCCCCCTCGAGGCAGATATGCGCCGCCGACAGCGGGCCCTTGCCCTTCTTCTGCGGGTCCACCAGCAGGCCACGCCGGTACACGAACGCCGGCCCGAGGATCGGATCGTCGGGCTGCCAGCGGGCGGTACCGCGCACCAGGTAGAAGTTCGCCAGGTAGGTGAACTGGAAGTCGTAGAGGGCGAACGGCCGGCCGCGGCGGAACCCGTCAGGGATGACGCAGTGCCGGGGAATCCAGTCGAGCGCGACCGCCAGAGGTTGCGAGCTACGCCCCTCCACCAGCAATCGCCTTCAACCGGTCCCGGGCCGACGGCGCCGCCGGGGCCGTCTCGGTCTGCTTGTCGGCGCGCTTCGCCGCTACCTGATCCGTGGCGATCTTCCAGCCGTTCTCCTTCAACCCCGCCGGGGTCATGCCGATCTGGTCGGCCAGCCGCACCACCACGTTGCCCAGCGCGGCGCCGGCCTCCGGGTCTTCCATTCGCACCGACCAGCGCACCCACAACGCCACCGTGCGGTGCCGCCACGCCTGCATCGACCACGCGGCGGCCTGCGGGGTCCGCCACGCCTGCTGCCACACCTCCGCCTCGCGGGTGGTGGCGTCCGGCAGCGGGAACGCAGGGATCTCACCCTGGTAGCCCTCCGACGGCAACGCCGTCAGCGAGTAGCCCGTCTTCGCCGACTTCAGCGAGTTCTCATCCGGCTGCGGCCCGGACCGGTTACGCGCACCTCCACGGGACATGGTTGCTCACCTCTCGCCACGTTTCGCGGCACCACCGACCGTCACGTTGCGTCACAGTCGGGAACGTCTGAACCCTGCGGACCAGCGGGCCACCTCCCCGGCGGTCCTCTGACCTGCGGCGTTGGGGGTCACCCCCCACCCCTGTCGTCACGCGCTGTGACGGTCAGTCGTCGCCCTCGCGCTCGAAGCGCGGCTCGCGGATCAGGTCGGACGCGGCAGCGATGAGTCCGTACTGGTCGAGCCAGGTCATGCCTTCGCTGTCCTCGATGAGCAGCGTGGCTTGTCCGTCTTCTCGGATCACCTTGGCTACCACCATGGCACTGGCCACAAGGTCGCCGTCATCCAGGTTGAGCGTGATGCCGAGGCCATCGAGGATGGGGCCGGCCGGCTGCTCAGCCATTGCGTCTCCATCCTCGGTTGCACTGCATGTGCTCAGGTCCGCGCCAGGTTGTCCGGTCCTCGGTGTGCCCGAGGTCCCACGCTTGGCCGGGCAGGATTCGGCGGGTCGACATGACGCAGGTGGGTGCGGCGCAGTCCACCTCGCCTTGCTCGACGGCTGGGCGCCACCGTTCACGTTCCCGTTCGTGTGCCCGGTCGTAGCCTCGCTGTTGTCTGCTGCCTCGCGCCTTGTCTGCCTGTCGTCTATGCGTGGCGCATGGCCCGCCTGGTGTCAGTTCGGGGCAGCCTGGCGTGGAGCAAACCTTCAGCGCGCGGGGCATCTCCGCCTCCGTGGTGGGCGTGTGCGGGCAGGCCAGCCCGCCGCTTGGCCTGCCCGCATTCCCCTCGCCCTGCGTCCCGCTCCCGGGTACGCGACAGCCCGGCGGGACCTGGGGGGTCAACCTGCCGGGCTGTGGGCACAGACCACCTGTCAGTCAGGTGGTCAATTCGATGATCAGGCAGCGGCCAGGGTGGCGTCAAGTCGACGCGGCCGACCGCGGCCGGTCTCTTCGAGTTGGAGCCGCTTGTCGCGTTCGATGCTGGCGGTTTGGTCGACGGGCGAGTACACGTCGCGGCCGACGCGGTACCGCTTCAGGCCGTCGCGTTTCCGCCAGTTGTGGACCATGTCGGTGGTGACGTCGGTGCCGAAGTGGTGGGCGAGTTGGGCGGCGGTTCCCCACAGGTGGCCGTCGCGGCGGGGGTCGAGCAGGGGTTGGGTGCCGGGGCATTGGCCGGTGGCGTCGAGGCGGGATCCGCAGTGCCAGCAGGTCACCAGCGCCGTCCTCGCTTGGCCCGGTAGTCGCCCCGGATGCGGGAGACCCGGGCGGCGCGGGCTTGCTCCAACCTCTGCGCCTCGCTCAGCATCGGCTGCATGCCGTCCCACGACTGCTTGAGCGCTTCGCCGATCCGGGCGAGGTGCGCTCGCACGGGCTCGAAGGCGGCGGCGAGGCGGGCGCGCATGGCTTCGGCTTGCTCGGGCGTGATCGTGATCGCAGGCAGCAGCACGGGAGGGGCCGGCGGGGTGGCCGGCGGCTCCGGCGTCCACCGCATGGCATCGGTCGACGTCTCGTAGTCGGTGATGGCGTTGTCGATGGTGTCGAGGATGCTCGTCACGGTTCGATTCTCCCTCAGCGGATGGTGGTCTTGCCTCGGTGGCGGCCGGTGGCGTGGCGGCGCAGCACGTCGGACACGCCGGCGGAGGTCCACTGCCGGCCGCGCTTGGTGGTGTGGCCTTCGGCGTTGAGCTGGGCGGCGACCTGCCGCGTGGATGCGCCGCCCTGGCGCAGCTCGATGAGCCGCTTGAGCGTCTTCTGCTCGGTGGGGTCCTTGACGAGCTGCTTGTTGACGGACCGCTGGCCGAAGGCGGGGCTGCCGTAGGCGTAGCCGCCTTTGGTGGCCTTCATGCGTCGGCCGCGCCGCATGCGGAGCACGATCATGTCCCGCTCGTACTCGGCCATCAGGCCGAACATCCGGCGCACGAACTTGCGGGTCGGGTCCTCCGGGTCGTCGCGGAGGTTGTTCTCGTTCGGTGCGGTGGAGTAGACCTCGCCGTCGAGCTTCCAGATGGCCTGCATGAAGGTCTCTTGGATCATCATGTCGCGGGCGAGGCGGTCGAGCTTGAACATGACGACGCCGCCGGCGCGCTTGGTGGCGATGTCGTGTTCGACGTCAGCCCAGCCGTCGCGTTCGGCGAGGGTGCCGCTGGCGTCGTCGCGGTGCCAGTCGATGATGCGCCGCTTGTTGGTCTTGGCCCACGCCTTGATGGCTTCGGTTTGGACGTCGAGGCCGTAGCCGTCTTCGGCTTGGCGGTCGGTGCTGACGCGGAGGTACGCGACCAGCGGCGGCAGAGCGATCACGGCTGGACGTCCTGGATGAGCCGGTAGCCGGTGCTGGTGGGGCGGAACCGGTCGAGGCGGATGCGGGTATGCGGCACCGTCCCCTTGCCGTTGGTCATCGCCTGCCCGTTCGCGTCGACGCGCTCCACAACCGCGCGGGCGGGGACGGCCCGGTGGTGGGGCGCGGCGGGCTGGGCGGGCTCGATGGCGATGACGCGGACCCGGCGGCCCTCGCTGCGCTTGTCGTTGTCGGCCCAGACTTGGCCGACCCGAACCGTGGGGATCTCGCTCATCTCTCGTCCTCTCATGTGCTCTGACCTGCGGTGCCGTAGCTATTGAGATAGGTCCGGCGCTTTGGGTGTCTGGTTCGGGGTGGTTCGTGGTGCTCTGGTTCGTGGGACCGGGGAGTTATCGCGGATCAGGACTGGCGACGAACGACGGCCGGGGTGTCGCTGGTCGGGATGGTCGGCAGGTGGTCGGCGTCGCCGGTGCGCGCCCAGTCGAGGCCAGCCCGCCACGACGCGGCGTCAACGTCCCGCCATCCCTCGATCGCACCCCGCACCCGGTCGGCGAGGTGCAGCGGCGGCCACACCGTGAGCACGAACAGGGTCCGGGCTGCCCTGCTGCGATCGAACAGTCGCTTGGCGAGCTTCACGCGTCGCTTCATCTCGGTCTCCTCGGTCAGTGGTTGGTGTCGCGGATCAGGGGTGGGCCGGAAGCTGCGCCACAACCCTCGGCCCGGACGCGACGGGCGGTGACTGTCGCGCCCTGGGCCTCTGTGTTGGAAGTGGCACACCCCCTCACGCCGCCGCTCCCAGCAGTTCGGCGTAGGCGTGGGCGGCCTGCTGGGGGACGACCCCGTTGCCGAGGCATTTGAGCGACGGGCCGCGGCCGAGGTGGTCGGTGACCCAGCCGGCGGGAAGTCCCATGAGCCACTCGACGAAGGGCGGCGCCAGTCGCGGCTGGCCGTTCTTGCCGGGCTCGGTGGGGCTGGGTGCCTGTCGACCGGTGACGGCCTCCCAGCGGGCGATGGCCGGCGCGTACTGCCCCCACTGGTCGGGGATCTGCCGGCTGGTGTCGCGGAGCCCGAACCCGGCGGAGCTGGCACGGTCACTGCCACCGTCCGCGGCCATCGGGGTGGGCAGCAGGGTCACGGTCGTGCGGAGGTCCGGTGATCCCTCCGCGGACGCTGCGTGTCCGGGGCCGGACATCCCGTCACGCCCGGTCGGAGTCGGCAACAGCGCCCCGATGAGCGTCGGGTTGCCCCGGGCGTAGGTGTGCGAACGCCTCTCACCGTCCGCTCGGGTGGGCGTCGGCAGCAGGTTCAGCAGCACCTCGGACAGCGGCGGCCGGAAGCCCTCCGACGCCCGGCGGCCCGGTGTGCCCGTGTCGGACGCTCGGGGCGTCGGCAGCAGGGTCACGCCGTCAGCGGCAGCGGCACCGACTCCCACTCGCCCGGCGAGCGTTCCGGCATCGGGCGGGCAGTCCGCGGGCCAGGCGGCGATGAAGACGCGTTCGCGGCGGTGCGGGGTGCCGACGTCCGACGCTCGGAAGCAGCCCCACTCCGCATCGAACCCCGCCGCGGCCAGGTCTCCGAGAACTCGTCCGAAGCCCAGGGAAAGGTGCCCTGCGACGTTCTCCAGCAGCACGAGTCGGGGTCGTAGTGCGCGAATGGCGCGGTGGACGTCATCCCAGATCCATCTTTCGTCGGTGAGGCCGGCGCGGCGGCCGGCTAGGGACAGGGGCTGGCAGGGGTAGCCGGCGGTGAGCACGTCGATTGCGGGGGCGGTGGTCCAGTCGACGGTGGTGAGGTCGCCGAGGTTGGGGGTGGTGGGCCAGTGGTGGGCAAGCACCTTGGCGGCGTGGGGGTCGATCTCGGCGTGCCAGGTGTGCTCCAGCGGGCCGAGGACGTGCTCTGCTGCGAGGTCGAGCCCGCCGTAGCCGGTGCAGAGGGAGCCGAGCTTGAGCATCACGCCTCCTTGGCGGTGGCAGCGGGTGCGGCCCCCGCGACCGCACCGATGACGGTGTCGCGGGGCCACACGGCGTTGCAGGCGGCGCACACCACCACCCGCTCGGCGACCGGCCCGGCGGTGGTCGCCTCCAGGCGGCGTTGCCCGCAGCAGCGGCAGGGCTGGCCGGTGAGGGGTTCGCGGGCGGGCGGCAGCTTCAGGTGCCGGCGGGCGACCTCGTCGAGCCGGGTGAGGGCGTCGGCGAGGCGGGCGGCGGTGTCGGGCCGCTGGTTGGGGATGGCGGCGTGGATCCGGTCGAGGGGCGTGTCGCGGGTCTGCGCCTCCCAGCGGATGTCTCCGGTGCCGGTGATGGTCGGGGCGGCGAAGGCTGGCAGCGGCGGCAGGGGTTGGGCGAGCCGGTGGAGCTGCTCGCTGATGTCGTCCAGCAGCGCCCGGCTGCGGTTGACGCGGAACGGCTCGCCAGCGGTGAGGTAGGTGGTGGCGGTGGGGTCGCTGTGGCCGCCGCTGCCGTATCGGACGCCGTAGGTGGTGGAGCGGAGCCCGTCGGCGGCGTACAGGCCCTCACAGGCGATGTGGGCGGCCTCAGCGGCGGCAGTCCGGCGGAGGGCCGTGAGGGCGTCGCCGAGGCTGTGGGCGGCGGCTCGGGCGTGGAGGGCGGCGGTGTGGGTCACGGTGCTCCTCAAGCGGCGGTGACGAACTCGAACAGGTCGCCCTGACCGTCCAGCTCGGTTGGCAGGGCGGTGACGCTGGCGGGCTTCGGTCGGGCGGTGGTGCGCTGCTCGGCGCGCATCCACCGGAAGTCGTTGGGGTAGAGCCAGCCGAGGAGGCGGATGAGGTTGATGTCGGGGCCGTAGGCGATGTAGGTGCCGTCGGCGGAGTCGACACCCATCTCGCGGGCGCGGGTGAGGCGTTGTTCGGAGTTGACGCGGCCCATGTGCACCCACTTGCCGAGGCTTTTGGCCTCAGCGGTGATGGCGGCGGCCATGTCGGAAACCTTCCACTCGACGAGCTGCCTGCCGCAGTGCCGGCAGATCGTCTGCGGGAGGGTTTCGATGGCGGGCACCCACCCGCAGGGCACGCATTCGACGATGCCGGCGAGGAACACGGCGTCGATCTGGTCCCACGGCATGGTGGTCGGGGTTGCACCGTTCTGGGCGCAGAAGGCGACCCGCCCGACAACCTCGCGGATGGGACGCAACATCGGCAGGGACCGGGCGTAGGTGCCCTGATGGTCGGCGACGACGTCGGGGGCGACGGCGAAGCGGCAGCGGGCCCGCTGGTCGGCGTGGCTGTCAAGCCAGCGCAGGTAGCCCTTGTCGCCGGGGTAGGCGTTGGAGTAGATGCCGTTGTCGGCGATCCAGTCGACCCAGTCCTCCAGCCGGTTGCCGGCGGCGGGGGTGATGATCTGGCCGAGCAGGTCGGCGCGCATGGCGTCACGCACTCGCTCGGTGGAGGCGGTGGCGTAGTAGATCACTGGTGGTCACCTCCTTGCGCAGGGCGCGGGCGAACAGCAGCGGGATGAGGGTGCCGACGGCAACCTTGACGGCGGTTTGCCCCCACCAGCCGGCGAGGGGGAAGCCGGCGAGCCACAGGAACAGCACCGAGTCGATGGGGGCGGCGACGACGTTGGAAGCGATCCACGCGCCGAGGCGGTGGCGTTCGCGGAGGCGGGTGAACACCGCCATGTCGGCCAGCTCGGCGGCGAGGATGGTGAGTCCGGAGGCGACGACGAGTTGCGCTGGGGATAGGGCGCCGGAGATGGCGGCTGCGGCGGCGATGGCGGCGAGGACGATCCGGCGGCGGCCAGCGGATTCGTGGAGGGCGTCGCGGGCGACGAATGACAGGCCGATGGCGAAGGTGCCGGCGGTGACGGCAATGGGGCCGAGGTGTACGAGGTTGAAGTGGGTGGTGGCGAGGTTGGCGGTGGCGATGGTGGCGATGTAGGCGGCGGAGAGGGCGAGGGTCTTCACGGGTCAGCCCTCCTGTCCGCTCGTGTCGTGGTCGGGCCAGATGCGGTCGCGCTGTTCGTCGTGCTCGCGCATCCGTTCGATGAGGGCGGCCTGGTCGGCGATCTCGCGGGCGGCGTCGGCGAGGTCGTCCTTGAGGGATTCGGCGATCCGCCGGGCCTGGTCCCGTTCGGCGAGCGCCGAGGCGAGGGCCCGCTGAGCGCTGCGCAGGTCGGCTTCCAGCCTGTCGATCCGGCGGTTGGCGTCCTGAAGGGCGCCGACGTGCCGGCTGAGTTCGTGGGTGAGGTTGCGGATCTGCTCGTCGGGGGTGGGCCGGTCGAGGGCGATGCGGCGGGTGCGGGCGTGCGCCCACGGATGCACGCACTCGTTCGGGTAGTCCGGGCAGGCCGGGTCCGGGGCGCTCATGGCGGGGCTCCTCAGGGCTGGTGGATGGTGTGGGCGGGCGGGGTGGTGGCGCTGTAGGGCACGACGACGGGCCGGGGCTCGGCGGTGAGCTGCTCCAGCAGCCAGATGCGGATGACCACGCCCGGCGCGTCCAGCGCCTCCGGGTCCTCACCGGCCCACACCTTCGCCGCCCGCTGGTATTCGACGACTCGGGCGTCGTCCCGCCAGGCGCCGGCCGATGTGAGGGCGTCTTCGGTGGAGCGGATCAGCTTCGACAGGTCGGGGGTGCCCTGCGGTTGGGCGGGTGCGTTGTCGCGGAGTAGGTGTGCGTTGCGGCCGGTCCGGTAGTGGCCCTTCGGGCGGGCGAATGTGAACACCATGCGGGCGACCAGCGGCCCGTCGAGCGGGTAGCCGGGGGCGAGGCCGCCGCAGTCGTCGGGGCAGGTGCAGCGGACGATCTGCTCGGCGGCGGCGCGGACGTCTTCGCGCCATGGCTTGACCTTCTTGGATGACTCGACCATGCGGCCGGGGCCGTAGGACTTCTTGCTGCCTTGGGGGGCGGGCTGCCCGTACACCTTGATGGTCAGCGGGGTGGTCACGGCTGCTCCTTGGATGCGGGCGCGGAGGCGGTCGGGGTCGTCGATGGTGCCGGGGGTGTGGTTGGTGGCGGCTTGTTGGAGCCAGGCGAGGACGTGCGGCGGGGTGCTCACGGCTTCTCCTCAGAACGGGCAGCCGTCGACAGCGACGGGTGCGGCGGTTGGGGTGGTGGTGGCGCGCTGGTCGGCGGGGATCTGCCGCCAGCAGCGGTGTTCGGCAAGCACGGGGCCGGCGTCGCGTAGGGCGGTGCCGGCGATGCGGCCGGCGTCGCGGTGGATGAGGCCGAGGCGGGTGAGCGTGTAGGTCTGCAATCCGGCGACGAGGGCGTGGATTTCGCCGGCGCGGTTGAGCGGGATCAGGTCGACGCGGGCGAGGAGCCCTTCGGCGTGGCCGGTGAGCACGGGGGCGCCGCAGCGGGGGTGGGTGGTGACCTTGATGGCGGTGGTGATCAGCGGCCCGGTCATCGGAGCTCCCGGAGTTGTCCCGGAGCTGATTCCGGCCCGCGACGCCAACTCCGGGGGTAACTCCGGGAGTCGTTGTTGCTGGTCAGGGCGTGGATGTCGGCGCGGCCCGGAGTTGCCGGAGTTGATTCGGCCGTTCCATACGCGCATGTGCGCGAGACGCCTTCAATCTCTCTCCCGCGTGTGCGCGTAAAGTCACCGATCCAACTCCGGTAACTCCGGTTGATCTTCGGGCACTGGCTCTGACCTGCGGAAACGTGACCCGGAGTTGACCCGGAGTTAACCGGATTTCCGGAGTTGCAACTCCGGGTCAACTCCGGCGACGGGGTGCTCACGCCTCTTCACCCCCCTGCTCGACCCACCACCACGTGACGTTCTTGTCGGTGTCGCGCTTCGCCCGAAGGACGAAGTCGCCGTAGAAGCGGTCGACGTGTCCGCGGAGCCGGGCGCTGAGGGCGACCGCGTTCTTCGGCAGGTTGCTCTCGCCGTCGGTGATGAAGTCGCCCTGCCACCGGTCGTAGGTGGTGCCGTTGTTGAACTCGACGTCGGCGGACTGGCGGATGTCGCGGGCCAGCTTGGGGGTGCTGCCGTACAGGTTGTGCCAGCGGGCGAGGAAGCCGATCCACTCCGACTTCTGCTCGTCGAGCTCGTGGACGGCGTCGGCGTTGGTGAGGAACCCGTCGATGCCGTGGTGCGCGAGGAACCCTCCGGTGGCCGCGGCCCAGGTGGAGAACTGGCGCATGGTGTGGCCGGTGCGGGCGGCGCCGTTGGCGATCCAGTCCATAACGAGGATGAGGAGGTGCCTCAGCAGGGTGGTGCGGTTGCTGGGCGTCTTCACCCACCGGTCGAGGTCGGGGATGGCGAAGCCGGTGCGGAGTTCGGGGTGGGGCGTCTTCGGGTCGAGCCGCACGAGCACGGTGCGGGTGGCCATGTCCCCGCCGAGGCGCACGTTGTTGCCGGTGGCCAGCCACAGCCGGTCGTTGGCGGCGGTGAACGTCTTGTTGGTGCCGAGCAGCCGGTCGGTCCACACGGGCGTGGTGATGAGCATCGCGAGGACCGGCGAGTCGATGATTTCGCCTTCGCGGATATTGTCGAACACCACGGTGGGCGCGTTCTCGTCGAGCACCGCGGTGATGGCTTTGCGCTGCTCGTTCTCGGAGCGGACCCAGGTGCGTACGCGCTGGCCGAACAGCAGGCCGATGCCTTCGGAGAGGATCGTCTTGCCGGATGACGGGCTGGCGGCGGAGATGAGCCCGAACGGGGTGATGGTTCGCAGGTAGGGCCGCAGGATCTGGGCGATGAGCAGCCCGATGTAGTTGGCGCGGTCGGCGGGGTCGACCCACGGGAAGTCGCCGAGGAAGTCACCGAGGAGGAACTGGCGGGCCTGGTCGACGAGCTCGGCCCCGGGCTGTTCGGGGATGTGCGGGACGGCGACGGTGGCGGCGTAGTAGAGGCCGGTGGCGGGGTCGTAGCCGGGCTTCTGGAGCAGGGTGCCGTCGGGCCGCAGCACCGGGGAGCCGACGATGCCGTGGAGGGCGGGCACGCCAGGCCAGTAGCGGCGGGACAGCACAGACGCGAGGGTCCGGGCGGGTGGGGTGATTTCCTCTTCGTAGAGGTCGCCGTCGCGGGTCTTCTTGATGCGGTGGGTGTAGGTGTGGTGGGCGAGCAGCGCGGCGAGCCCGTCGGGGCTGAGCGGGGTGGAGATGACGGGCAGGGGCGGCTGCTCTGCGGGGGCGAGGCCGGCGGCGGAGCTGTCGCCGGAGACGCGGGTGAGTTCGACGAGTTCGCCGTTGGTGACGTACGTGTCGGGGAGGGCGCCGTTGTTGATGGCGTCCTGGACCTGGCGGATGGTGTCGGCGTCGCCGTCGAGCTTGATGGACCGTTTGATCGTGTCGTCGGAGGTGGCGATGACGCGGGCGGCGGTGCCGTCAACCGGCGCGATGGTCCGCGGTGCGGCCGGCGGCGGGGCGGCGGGCTTCTCCCGAGGCGGTAGCGGGGTGCCGTAGCCGAGGCGGGCGAGTTCGCGGGTGGCGGCTTTCTTGTCCCCGCCGTGGTTGAGCAGGGCGTACACGTACGGCTTGGTCATGGGCTCCTCAGTGGGCAGCCCGGAGTCGGTGGAGAACACCCACAGGCGGTCGCGGGCGGGGTCCTTGCCGGTGGTGGCGGAGATACCGGCGGTGGTCTTGCCGGGCCGTACCCATTCGCAGTAGGCGCCGGGCTGGCCGGAGGCGACCCGCCAGCCGGCACCGCCCAGCAGCATCTGGTCGTCCCACTCGACGCGCTGCTCGAAGTCGTCGTTGGGGGTGATGTGCCCGGCGGGCCGGACGACTTCGAGGCGCCGCGGCGCGGCGAGGGTGGGCTGCGGGTCCGGGTGCTGCTTGAGGGCGGCGGCGAGGCCGGCGCGGATGTCACCGCGGCTGTGCCGGTCGGGCCGGGCGTCGGTGATACGGCAGGGACGGGCAAGCCCTTCCTTGCGGTTGACGGTGCCGGGGATGCGCAGGATCCGGGCGAGGTCGCCGACGGGCCCATAGTGGTAGCCGAGCTTGGCCGCGGAGCGGGCGATGACGGTCTGCCAGCGGGCAGACAACTCCTTGATGTTGGCGAGGTTGTCGGCGGTGATGTCGATGTGCTCGTTGAGCAGCCACCACGGGTAGAGGCCGCCGCCGGAGTGGACCCACAGGGTGGGCTCGGGCAGCCCGGACTCGGCGATGATCTGGCGGCCGGCGTCCTCGGTGGGCGGCAGGGGTCGGGTGACGCAGACGTGCCGGTCCTTGAGTTGGCAGTCGGCGGGGCAGACGTCGTGCTTGTGTCCGGGGCCGGCGATGTCGATGTCGGCCCACAGGCCGGGAAGGGCGAGGCTGTCGGCGGCGCTACCGCGGCCACCGGTGCCGGGCTTGCCCTTGAGGGTGGTGACCCGCAGGTAGATGCCTTCGGGCTGGGCCTTGTCGAGGTGCGTAACGTAGGCGGCGGCCTGGTCGTAGTCGGCGAACGTCTGCCCGGTCCAGTTGCCGGTGGAGCTGACGTGCACGAGGCCGGGGGTGTTGACGTAGAGCACGTCGAACCACGTCCGGGCCAGGGTGGCGTCCAGGACGGTGGTGTGGTGCTCGGTGCTCGTCATCTATCTGGCTCCTGAGCTGGTTGGTTCGGGGAGGGTGGTGCTGGGGCTCCGGGGCCGCCGGCCGGCCGTGAGGTGGTGGCCGGCCGGCGACGCGGGGGCACCAGTTCCTAGGCCGCTGCGGCAGCGACGACCTTGGCCTTCTGCTCGGGGCCGAGGACGTCCCAGAGGGCCTGGTCGACGGCGGCCGGCTTGACCAGCTCGCCGACGGCGGAAGGCCCGGCGGTGATGGGCGCCGGCTCGACGGCCGGCGCGGGCGCGGCGACGGCCGTCCCGTTTCGGCGGACGGTCACCTCGAAGTGCTTCAGCGTCTTGCCGCCGGCGCGCTTCTCGTTCTGCGTGAATGTGACGGTGAGGTGGTCGCCGGCTTCGGGCCGCTTCTCCGCGAGAGCCGCCTTGAGGCGGACCTGGCCGGCGGTGACGGTGCGCTCCTCGCCGTCGTCGGTGGTCAGCAGGATCTGCGGCGCGACCTTGCCGTCGTCGAAGCGGTGGGAGCGGACGGCGGTGACAGTGCCGGAGACGGTGTCGCCGACGTTCTCGAACTTGACGAACGCGCCGCCTTCGCGGATCTCGGGGTCGTCCCAAACGGACATGTGGTGCTCCTTCAGGTTGGGCCGGGCTCGGGCCGGGCCGGGTTGGGGTGGTGCGCCTGGGCTGTCAGGCCCAGGGGTCGGGGTTGCCGGGACATCCGGTGTCGTCGGCGGGGGTGTTGGGTCGGAAGAACCGGCAGTACCGGCAGTCCTTGGTGGGGGTGGCCGGGACGGCGCCCCACATGGCCGGGTTGTTGGCGACGTCGAGGTCGGTCAGGAGGCTCTCGGTGGCGTAGAGCCGGTCGAGGGCCTTCTGTGCGAGCTCGGGGTCGTAGGGCTCGGTCCACTCCCACGACTTGCCGTAGTCCCAGCTGCGGGAGAGGCAGACGACGCGCACCCAGCGGACATCGCGGCCCGCGCGCTGGTGGCCGAGGCCGTACAGGTGGGCCTGCACCCGGTACTCGGGGCGCATCTGCTTGCGGTACTTGGTGATGGAGGAGTCGCCGACGAGCTTCCAGTCGATGACGGTGCCGGTGTCGCAGTCGTAGGCGTCGCCGGAGCCGGAGATGGTGTCGTCGGGCCATACCTTCTGCTCGACGATCCACCGTTCGCGGCCGAGGATCTCGTTGTGGGCGGTGAGGGCGTCGGCGATGTAGGCGTGGACGGCGGTGCCTTGGATGGGCGCCCACGGCAGCCGCAGGTCGGGCTGCTCGGGGGCGCCAGCGAGCTTGTAGGCGAGGGCCCGCTGGCAGGGCACGCCGATCTCCGACGGGCCGATCTTCTTCTGCCGGCTGCGCGCCGAGTTGGCTTCGTGGTCGTAGAGGACGGCGCGCAGGTCGTCGAGGGTGGGCGGCGGCGGGCTGGTGACGGCCCTGACGAACCGCTCCATCGCCGCGCTCTTGCCGCTTGCCGCCGGCAGCGTGGCGATGGTTACCGGCTCCGGCGCTGGCGCCGGTTCGGGCTCGCAGCCAATGTGCCAGCCGGAGCCGGTGGCCGGGTCGATGACGAGCATCGGGTCAAGGCGCTCGCCGCAGTTGGCGAGGCAGTACGGCTTCGGCTGGGCCGCCGCCGGCGCCGCCTTCTTGGCGGTGAGGCTGGCGATGACCGAGTCGAGGGTGGCCTGGTCGACGCTCATGCTGTCGCCTCCGCGTGGTCGAGGAGCTTCTCCGCGTCGAGGTCGACGCGGGTGCAGTCGGGGCACTGGTGGGTGCCGTCGATGTGGAGCGGGTCGGTGGGGTCCCAGCGGGTCTCGGGCAGGTCGCAGGTGACGCAGGTGTTCATGCCGCCACCTGCTTTCGCCATGCCTCGGCGCGGGCGAGCACGGTGCGCATGGTGGGGCTGATCCAGCGGTGGTCGTCGGCGTCGTGCTGGCGGCGGACGGCTCCGCAGCGGGCGCAGCCCATCGGCAGGACGGTGCTCATGCGGCCACCGCCGTCGGGACGTAGGCCAGGCCGAGGATCAGCACCCCGCCCAGGGCCCGGACGTGCGCCTGGAGCGTGGGGAGCATGAGGCGGTCGGGGTGCGTCTCCCGGCGGCATGCCGCCGACTCGCTGCACCCCAGCCGGGCGCCCAGCTCGGCGAGCGTGACGTCCTGCGCCCGGCGGATCCGGGCGAGGTTGTTGACGATGGTCCGCAGGTCGAGCCGGTCCTCGGCGGCGGCCGAGGTGGGCTGCTGGGCGGCGTAGAGGGCGGCAAGCGCGTCGCCGTCGTCGGGGACGGTCAGGCCGTCGATGCTCATGTCGAGGCGGAACCCGAGCGCCCGGGTCCACGCCTGGACGGTGGCGACCTTCCAGTTGCGGCGGTGCTCCAGGTCGGAGGTGCCGCTTCCGGTGATGTCGAGGGCGTCGGCGAGTGCCCACTGGCTGATACCGGCGGTTTCGCGGATGCCACGCAGGCGGCGGGCGAGGGCGTTGCGGGCGGCGGCATCGCCCGGGTGGTCGATGGTCATGCCGCCACCGCCTGCTTTTGGCGCTGCCAGTAGGTCTTGACGGCGTCGAGGCTGTAGCCGATGGCGTCGGCGATCTCCGCCCAGGTGGCCGGCTCCGGTTTGCGGGCGAGCATCTCGACGATGGTGTGGTGGTGGTCGGCGATGCCGGCGCGCTGCCGCTTGCGGATGGGGGTGACGGGTCCGCCGCGCGGGGCCCGCTCCTTCTTCAGCTTGCGGCGTTCCCGCTCGGTGGTGCCTCCCCAGATTCCGAACTCTTGGTTGGTGGTGAGGGCGTAGTCGAGGCACTCGGTGCGGACGTCGCAGAGCCCGCAGATGCGCTTGGCGGGGTCGGAGGGCTTGCCCAGCTCGGGGAAGAACGCCTCGGGGTCGGTCTGCTGGCAGAGAGCGCGCTCCTGCCACTCGGGGACGATGCTCACAGCTCCTCCCGGGTGTTGATGCTGTTCACGGCGGCGCGGATGGCGGTGAGGTCGAGCAGGCCGGTGTCCTGGTCGGGGGTGGCGGGGACGTGCTCTGTGGTGCGGGTGACGAGTTGGTAGGCGGCGGGGCTGAGCCGCCAGGTGGCGGGGGCGTTGCGCCGGGTGTGGTGGCGGCCGGTGTAGTTGCGCTTGTGGCGGCGGGTGGCGATGCGGGCGGCGATGGTGATGGGCAGCAGGTCGAGGTCGGTCATCGGGCCACCGCCTCGGACGCGGGGGCAGAGGACGGAGCCAGCCGGCCAGCGTTGGCCAGCGCCTCTACCGCTACGCGGGCGAGCGACAGGGGCTCGCCGGTGATGTCTCCGTTGTGGGTCCGCCAGATTTCGCCGGTGCCTGGGGCGGCGGTGAGGGCGTTGGCCACTGCGGCGCAGTCGTCCCACGACGGCGCGCCCTCGGTGTGGGCGGTGGTCAACTCGGCGGTGTCGCACAGGCCGGCTTCGACGGCGGCGAGGATGGCGGCGGTTGCCACGTAGTCGGCGACGCCGGGGTGAACCAACGGGTTGGTGTGCTCGGCGTTGAGGCTGCGGATGGCTGCCCACCCGGCCTCAATGGCGGTGCGGGCGTTCTCCTTGCCGACGAGCATGGCGAGTTGACGGGCGACGGTCATGGGCTCGGTGGTGGCGGTCGTGTCGTTGGTGGTCATGCGACGGCTCCGATCAGGGAGATGGCGGCGACCCAGAGGGCGGCGGAGATGAGGCCGGCGAGGCCCCACGTGCGGCGGCGGCTCACCGGGACACCCCGGGCAGCGCGACGTCGATGACGGCGGGCGCGTTGGCGATCTCCAGCAGCACGTCGGCGTGGCAGGGCTGGTCGAGCGGGCACCAGCAGGCGAGGTTCTTGCCGGCCAGCTCGCGGCGGACGGCGGCGGTGAACACCGGCAGCCAGTCGCCCCAGGTCTCGGTGATGCGGTACAACTCGACGGCCTCGGCGGGGGTGAGCACCCGATCGATGCGGTAGCGAGTGCCGTCGGGGCGGACGCCCCAGACGGTCGGCGTGTCGGTGCGGTACGGGTTGCCCCAGTGGCTGGGCCGGCCGACGTAGACGGTGTTCTCGGGCATCCGCCAGCCGGCGGTGCGCTTGCGCTGGATGCGCTTCGGGGCGGTCATCGGACGCTCCTGAGGTGGAAGTGGGGCAGGTGCAGCCGCAGCACGCGGGGCAGTTGCCGGCGGTGCCAGGCGAGGGCGTCGGCGCGTAGCTGCGGGTCGCGGACGGCGGTGACGGTCGCCTGGACTTGGTGGCGGTAGGACCGCCAGCGCAGGTGCCAGCCGCCGGCGGTGAAGCACAGGACGGACCATGCGGTGAGCGCGATCAGGGCGACGGCGAGGCGGGCCATCAGGCACCGTCCTCGGACGCCACCGTCAGCTTCAGCTTCCGCTTGATGTAGGCGAACGCCCGGCTCGGGTGAGGCGGGATCGCGTAGTCCTGGACGATGTCGCCGTTCGCGTCCAGCACGTCGAGGACGTGCCAGCCGTCGGGGGCGGTGCTGCTGTTGCGGACGTAGCCGCAGGCGCGGAGCTGCCGGAGGAAGTGGTCGGCTCCAGCCCATCCGCGAGTGAACTCAACGGCGGTGTAGGCGCGGCTTCCCCCGTTGGGGAGAACGCGGAAGAGGGTGAAGCCGACGGCGTCGGGGTGCAGGGGTGCCAGTTCGTCGACTGCGGTGGTGTGAGTGTCAGTGGCCATCACGACACCTCCCGCAGGTCCCAGACCGGCGCGTACGCGAGTTCGATCAGGTCGCGGGTGTTCTGGCAGGTGTCGGTGCACCGGTCGCCGGCGATGTGCCCGCAGTCGGTGGTGGTGGGGGCGGGGGTGGCGTCGGGGCGGGACACCCAGGCGGCCAGGCCGGCAAGGTCGAGCGGGGCGGTCATCGGGGCTCACCGCCCTCGCGGGGGTAGGCCAGGCCGCACCCGGCGCAGCCGATGACAACCGGGGTGGTGTCCTGGGCGGTGCCGACCCGCCACCCGCACAGCACGTTGTGGATGGCGCGGGGCACGACCCGGATCCGGTTGCCGCTGCTGTCGTTGACGTGCCGGAGGGCGGGGACGTTGGCGGTGCCGGCCGTGATGGCGTCGGCGTAGGCGTGCAGGTCGGCGGCGGCCTGGGCGCGGTTGATGCGGCTCATCGGGTGCCGCCGGCGGCGTTGAGTCCGTCGGCCATGGCCTGCGCCTGCGCCCACCGCGCGGCGGCGTCGGTGGACAGGTCGCCGTCCTCGACGTAGATGCCGTCCCACAGGTCGATCACGTCACCGGACAGGCAGGTGCCGGGCAGCCGCAGGTTGCCGTGCCGGTCCTTCGGCAGCGCCGAGCCTCGGCGGATCGAGATGCGGACCTCGTCGGCCGGGTCGCTGTCGTCCAGGTTGTCGAGAACGAAGCCGTAGTCGTCGGTGAGGCACGCCTGCCACGGGCCGCGCAGGGCGTCGGCAGTGTTGCTGTCCTCGGTGGGGGTGGTGACCGTGTCGGTCATGGTCTAATTCCTTTCGGTCGGCGCTCCGTGATGTCCGTGGCTGGATACGGAGCGCTGGTCTGTTTCCGGGCCCGGGCGGGCACCGGGTGGATCAGGCGGCCTTGCGGCGGCGGGGGAGCTGGGCGATGCGGATCATGTGTTCGCGTCGCCGGCTGTCGGCCATCTGCTGCTGGGTGGCCAGGTCGAGATCCGGGAACTCGACCTGGATCTCGCGGAGCCATTTGTCGGCGGCGGCCTTGCGTGCCGGCTCGGTGGCGGCGCTGCGGTCGGGGGTCCGTCCCCACCGCTTGTGGGCGCCGATGCGTCCTGCGGTTGCGTGGTTCATCCCTTCTTCTCCTCCGAATCGGTGGTGATGACGAAGAGCCGCTCGAAGGGCACCCGGGGGAGCGCGGAGCAGATGGCGGCGATGGTCTTCTCGCTGGGTGCGTTGACGCCGTTGCGGATCTTCGACAGAGCGGCGGGGCTGATGCCGAGGAACGCGGCGCGGTCGGAGTCGGTGGTGTGGCCGAGCGCTGTGGTTATCCGGTCGATCTGGTCGAGGCGGAGTCGAACGCGCGGCTGGTCAGGGGTCTGCCGGCCTTGTGTTTCGAGCACGAAACAGACGCTAGCGCTGTGGCCGCTCGAAAGCAACATCCACTAACTCACCCGTTCGGGTGACTTTCGCGCACGAAATCTCCGTATAGGGTTACGTGCATGATCGAACCGCTAGACGGACAGGTAGGCCACTGTCGGCCGTTTGATAGGGGGGCCGCTCGCTTTCGTGCGCGAAATGCCATAGGGTTCGTGCACGTGAGCACCCAAGCGTGGGGTCCCGAGGCCGGAGCGGCCTTCCGCTCGTACGTGCTACGGATGGCAGCCAACGCCAACGCGCGCATCGAAAGCGTTGCCGACCTGGCCCGAGCCACCCAGATCAAGCCAGGCGTCTACTCCAAATGGTTCTCCGGGGCCGAGCAGCCCAGCGTGAAGAGCCTGGAGAAGCTGGCGCCCGTGATCAAGGCTCCGCTGCGTGATCTGCTCGTCCTCGCCTGCCGGGTTCGGCCCGAGGATCTCGGCCTCGAGGCGGCCCCCGAGCCGCCGAAGGTCGTCGGTCACCCACTTGCCCGCGAGATCGACGGACTCCTCGCTGACAGCTCGCCGCTACCCGAGGCGGAGCGCAAGGCCATCGCTGCGTTCCTGGACCAGTACCTTGAGCCCTACCGCCGGTCGGCGAGGCTGAGGTCTCGGAGCCGTCGCAACACTGCGTGACGCATCCGCAGGTGTCCATGCGGGCGGGATTGGCGTCCGTGGGAATTTTATCCCGTGGTCGCCTTTCGTGCGGGAAAGATCACCGTTAAGGTTTCGCTAATCATCGATCCTGAGTCGTACATACGTACGAACCCCATCCCTCAGGGAGGGCCAGCATGACAACCGCCTCGGGGAACCCTCCGGACCCCGGCGACCACACACCCCCTGCCATCGACGGCGACACCAGTCAGATCCAGCTCCCCATCGTCTCCAAAGCCGGCCTCTACTGCGCCACCAGCAACCCACCCAGCGGCATGTCCGGGCTGCTCGCCGCCATCATCTGCATCGCCACCGTCGTCCTCACCGCCACCGTCGCCCTCGCTGCCATCGAGGAGACACGCAACGCACCGGTCGTCACCCACACCACCATGCTGCTGCTGGCCACCGGCTCCGCCACCTCATGGATCGCGGTGGCCATCGTCATCGTCCGTGACCGGATGCACCGCAACCACCAAGCCTTCATCAGCATTGGTGAGAGGATCCTCGCCCGAAACCAGGAGCTGTCCGCCCGGCAAGACGCCCTATCTCACCGCATGAACGACCTCGCCAACCGGCAGGCCGAGCAGATGCAGCTCATGCGACAGCTCGCCACAAGCGTGGCCGCCGTCCGCCGCGAGATGGCCGACGTCATCGGTGTGGCCGACGCTGACGCCGAACTGCAACTGCGCCAAGCCGTCAACGACGGCCACCGCCTGCCAGGCGGCGGGCTGTACGTCGTGCCCCCGGAAGACTGATAGGCAAGTTCGGTCACACTGTGGCCTAGAAGCGGTCCGCCTGGGAGACCCGGCGGGCCGCTCTATGTGCGCGCTCCACCTGCGCCGACCGGCCGTAGCGGCGCGGCATCTCCGCCGACGACCACCCGAACAGGGCCATCGCGTCGCCCTCGCTGCCGCCGGCGTCGGCCCACAGGTGCGCGGCCAGGTGCCGCAGCTTGTGCGGGTGGATGCGGGGGATGCCTGCCTCGCGGCAGCGGCGCTCCAGCAGCCGGTAGGCGCCGGAGGTGGTGAGCGCCCCGCCGAGCTGGCCGAGCCACAGGTTGTCCAGCTTGTTCGCGTCCTTGTGGCGGGCGCGGACCCGCAGGTACCGGTCGATGGCCTGGCCAGTCTTCGCACCGAACGGAATGACGCGGATCTTGTCGCCCTTGCCGTGGAGAGTGACCTTGTCGTGGCGCATGTCGAGGTCGTCGAGGCAGATGCCGACCATCTCTGACACGCGGGGTGACCCGGCCTCGCACCAGAGGCGGATCATCGCGGTGTCGCGTCGGTCGCCGAACTCGCGGCCGGAGCACGCCTTGAGTAGGGCGGCGATCTGGTCGTCGGGCACGATCGGCACCGGTTTGCTGGTCACCTTCGGCTCGGCGATGCGGGCCATCGGCGTCCGGTCGATGATCTCCTCGGCCTCGCACCACCGGTAGAACGCGCGCAGGTTGCGGAACTTCTTGTGGACGGTCGCGCTGGCGTTGACGGCCGCGGCGGCGATGAGGAACTCCTCGAGGTCTTCGCGGCCGAGGTCGACGATGGGCTGTCCGGGCCGGAACTCGGCGAGCTGCTGGAGCGTGATGAGGTAGCTCTTCACCGTGTCGGGGGAGGTGCGCTTGGTGCGGTGGTATCGCTCGTACGACGCCAGGTGCAGCTCGTTCACGTCCATCGGCGGGGGCCTCCCCAGGTTGCTACAGCGCTAGGGTGTTGGGAGGAGAATACTCTGTCCTGGTACCGCTGTAGCAACCCTTGCGGGGCGATCTGATCTCTATTTATGCTGGTGGTGCGCCCGGCAGGATTCGAACCTGCGGCCTTGGGATTAGAAGTCCCCTGCTCTATCCGCTGAGCTACGGGCGCGCGGCGTACGTGTCGCGCCAGAAGGGTACCGCCGACCACGGGGTGGCCGGTGGAACGGGTGGTCGCGTCCCACGTCGTCGATCAGGGTCGCACGCACCCCCGGCGGAGGTCACCCGGGTTCCGCCGTCGGCGCGGCCCGGCGGCCGACGGGTCGTACCCTCGGCTGGTGCTGCTTGACCCGGACACCGAGAACGACGTCGCCTACGAGCTGTGCCAGCTCCTCGGCCGCGCGATCCTGCCCATCCGCCGGACCGACGCCGGGCCGGCGGACGGCGGCCGGGACGAGGGCACGGCGTTCTTCTTCACCGGGCAGGGGCGGGAGTACCTGCTGACCGCCGACGCCCTCACCCACGCCTCGGCCGGGGAGATCGGGCTGCGGGCGAGCGTGACCGAGCCGGCCGGGGTGTCGGCGGAGGCCGTGGCCCTGCCGGACTACGCCGCGCGGTGGCACCATCGCGAGGATCTCGGCGTCGCCGTCATGCCCACCGGCGGCCTGCACGAGCACGCCGACGGCGAGGGCTGGCGGTGGCGTACCCAGCAGGTGCCGGACGGGATCGCGGCCGACCGGGACGCGATCGCCCGGATCGGCGCGGAGCCGGGCTCGGCCATCGTGCTCGCCCACGGGGCCGGCGCGGACGGCGCCCGGCCGCTGGAGGTGGCGATCGAGCGGGTGACGCGCGTGGGCGACGCCGTCCGGATCACCGCGGAACTGCCGCTCGGCTACGTCGGCGCGCCGGTGTTCGGGGTCCAGGCCGGCGACGGTGAGGTGGGCCTGCGGTGTCTCGGACTCGTCCTGCCGGCCCGCGACGGCGGTCACCCGCTGGCCACCTTCGACCGCATCCGCGAGGCCGTCGCCGCCATCTGAGGATGCGTCGGCCGCCGGCTCAGCCGCCCTGCGCGGGCACGCCCGCCTGGTCGGCCCCGTCTGCGGGCCGCCGGCTCGCCGGTGGCCGCTCCCCGTCACGGACCGTTGGCCCGGCGTCGAAGAACGCGTCGGCCCAGCGCCCGACCTCCGCGAACACCTTCTCGCGTACGGCGGGGCCGGAGAGCGTGAGGTCGTGCATGCCGCCGTCGAAGCGTGCCACGGTGACGTGCCGGCCGAGGCGGGGCGCCCAGCGGACCATGTGCTCGACGTCGAGGACGGCGTCGGCGAGCGCGGCCGACTCGTGCCACTTCGTGCCCTTGAACGAGCGCGTCGAGCAGGCGAGCAGCACCGGCACCCGGATGTCCAGCCCGGCGCGGAGCTGCCGCTGGGCGGTGCGGATGGCGTTCAGCCAACCGGCCCGGACGGGGAACCCGGCGAGCGGCTTCCACGCCAGGTCGTAGTTCCACTCGCCGTGGTGGTCGGCGTGGATGGTCTGGCTGTAGACGGTGCCCAGCCCGAACGGCAGGACGCGGCGCGGCGCGCGGCGGCCCAGCGGGGCGACGGCGGCGGCGAGCGGCCGGCGTACCGCCCAGGGGGCGTTGATGTCGAAGAAGGGGCTGTTCAGGAAGAGCCCGTCGATGATCCCGGCGTCGCGGCGGGCGTGCGCCCAGAGCGGCATGATCAGGCCGCCGGTGGAGTGGCCCATCGCGAGCAGGGTGTCGTGCCCGTCGTCCTCGCGGATGATCGTCGCGGCGGCGTCCAGCTCCGGGAAGTAGTCGCTGACGTCGCGGCAGAAGTTCGGGGTCTGGTGGGGCAGCAGGCTGCGGCCGTGCTTGCGCAGGTCGACGGCGTAGAAGTCCCACCCCCGCTCGGCGAAGAAGTGGCCGAGGTGGGCCTGGAAGAAGTAGTCGGTGAAGCCGTGCGTGTAGAGCACGGCCCGCCGGGTCGGGCGGTCGGCGCGGCGACGGACCAGGGTGGCCACCACCGGCCCCTCGTCGTCGGTGCCCAGGTCGATCGTCTGCCGCTCGTACGGCGGGCCCAGCACGTCCGGTTCCACGAACGCGACGGTACGCCGGCGAGCTACCGGGCGGTAGCCCCGCCGTGCCCCGGCCCCGTCCGCCCGCACCACGGACGGGGCCTCGGGCGTACGCCTCAGACCGTCTCCACCTCGGCGCGGGCCGGGTCGGTGTCCGGGTCGCTCCCGGTCCCGGTCTCGGCGGCCGGTTGGCCGACGTCCCGCAGGTGCTTGTTGTGCCGCGGCTCCTGCTTGGTCTTCGCGTCGTTGAGCCGCCGCCGCAGGTCGTCCCGGACGTCGTTGAGCGCGGCGTGCAGGTCCTCCTCGGCGGACGTGGTGACGATCTTCTGCCGGCCGGCGATCCAACACTCCAGGGTGACCTTCTGTCCCTTGGCCTCCCGGTCCTTCACCGACAGTTCCAGCTCGGTGGCGTCGGCGTGGAACCCGGCCAGCCGGGCGTCCAGCGTGGCGAACTGCTCCGCGATCCAGTTCCGGTCGCCCTGGGAGAACCCGGCGCCGACCCGCAGGCACTCGGCGACGGTGGCCGGGTTGGCGACAGCGCTCATCGCCGCACCTGGCCGGAGACGAAGGCGGTTGCGGTGCTGGTCATCATCATGATCGCTGACCCTCTCGTTCGTCGTGCTGTCGGCGGTGCGGTTGATCGAATCCATACCCCGCCGCCTTCCGTCCGGAACGTGACCTTTCCGGTGTCCCGATCATCTGCCGGACGCCGTGCGCGCCCCCAGGGCCGCTCGGCCCTAGCACACCGGGACCTTGATCAGGTCTTTGTCCACAGGCGGTCCGGCTGTCCACAGGCCGGCGGGCGACGGTGGCGCCGGTCGTGCCCGACGGCCCAGGCTCGACACCGAGTCGACTCGCGATGGCAAGCCCGATCTCCCCCTGGAGGGACGATGTTCGACACCTACGTCACGATCGTGGGCAACGTGTTGACGGCCCCGGAGTGGCGCCGCACCACCCAGAGCAACACCCTGGTGGCCAACTTCAAGGTCGCCTCCACCGCGCGCCGGCTCGACCGCGACAGCGGTCGCTGGGTCGACGGCAACAGCCTGCGCGTCCGCGTCAACTGCTGGCGCAAGCTCGCCGAGGGCGTGGCCGCCTCGGTGATGGTCGGCGACCCGGTGGTGGTCTGCGGGCGGCTCTACACCCGCGACTGGACCGACGACGCCGGAAACCACCGCGCCCTCTACGAGTTGGAGGCGGTCGCCGTCGGTCACGACCTGTCCCGGGGCCGGGGCCGGTTCATGCGCAACCGGCCGAGCATGACCACCAGCACCGTCGAGGACGCGGAGGCCGAGCACCGGGTGCACGGCGAGGCGACCGAGCCGGTGCCGGACGAGGACGCCCCCGCCCTGCCCGACGGCCGGCTGCTCGACGTCGAGTTCGAGCTGCCCGACTTCGGCCCGTCCGGGGCCGGCCCCGGCCTGCCGGCCGACGCCGGCTTCGACGGCTCGCTCGACCCCTTCGACGACCCGGCGGACGGCAGCCGCGACGAGGAACCCGACGGCCCCGCGCCGGAGGCCGGCGACCCGACGTCGGTGCCCGAGGAGTCCGACGCGCCAGCGGGCTCGCGCCCCGAGGAGACCGGCCCGGGCCTCACCTCGAACGGGCGCGGCCGACGGGGTCGGGGGCGGGTGCCGCAGCCGGCGTGACCGGGCGGGCCCGGGCGACACGACGGGGGCGGGGTGACGTCGGCCACGCCGTCGTCACCCCGCGTGTCTCCCGCGCCCCGGTCCGGCGATCCGGCCCGGCGACCCGGCTGGTGTCGGCGGGCGCGTCCCCCGGCAGCGGGCGGGCGCGGCCCGTGGCGGTCGGGGGACTCTGTCGGCGAGCACGGCCCTCGTCGGCGTGGCACGGCCCCTGCCGGGGGCTCTTGTCGGCGGGCACCCCCTGTCGGCGGTCCTTGTCGGCGTGGCACGGCCCCTGCCGGGGGTCCTTGTCGGCGGGCACCCCCTGTCGGTGGGCCTTGTCGGCGTGGCACGGCCCCTGTCGGCGGGCCGCCCGGTCGCTGACCCGCGAGTTCCGGTCGCTCCCGCCCGATGGCGGGAAGGCGCTCGGCTAGGCTGGCCGGCCGGAGGTGATGGCGGGTGCGACAGGCGACGCCGGTGGCGACCGCGGCGGGACTGGTCGCGGGGTACGCACTCGACGCGCTCCTCGGAGACCCCCGCCGCTACCACCCCGTGGCCGGTTTCGGCCGCGCCGCCGGAGCCCTGGAGCGGCGGATCTACCGCCCGGACAGGGGCGCCGGCACGGCGTTCGCCGCGCTGGCGGTCGGCGCGCCGGTGCTGCTCGGCGTGGCCGCGACGGTTGCCACCCGAAACCGCCCGGTGGCCCGGGCCGCGCTGGTCGCTGCCGGGACCTGGACGGTGCTGGGCGGGCGTACCCTGCGGCACGAGGCCGCCGTGATGGGGCGGGCCCTGCGCGACGGCGACCTGCCGGCGGCGCGGCAGCGGCTCGGTCATCTCTGCGGCCGGGACCCGTCGACGCTCGGCGAGCCCGAGCTGGCCCGCGCGACCGTGGAGTCGGTCGCCGAGAACACGTCGGACGCCGTCGTCGCCCCGCTGCTCTGGGGCGCGGTCGCGGGCCTGCCCGGCCTGCTCGGCTACCGGGCGGCGAACACCCTCGACGCGATGGTGGGGCACCGCTCGCCCCGCTACGCCCGGTTCGGCACCCCGGCCGCTCGCCTCGACGACCTGCTCAACCTGGTGCCCGCGCGGCTGACCGGGCTGCTCACCATCGCCGTCGCGCCGACCGCCGACGGCGACCGGGAACGCGCCTGGCGGGTGTGGCGCCGGGACCGCGACGACCACCCCAGCCCGAACGCCGGGCAGTGCGAGGCCGCGATGGCCGGCGCCCTCGGCGTACGGCTCGGCGGGCGCAACGTCTACTTCGGCCGCTCGGAGGTGCGGCCGTTCCTCGGCGACGGCCCCCGGCCCGAGGCGCGGCACCTGAAGCGGGCCGCCCGGATCTCGGGCGCGGTCGGGCTGGCCGCGCTCGGCCTGGCGGCCGCCTACCCGCTGACCGTCGGTCGCCTGGTGACCGCCGTCGGCCGCCGCGCCCTCGGCCGGGGTGCTGTGGTGCGGCGCGCGCTGCGGCGGCCCGACACCGGGCAGGGCATCCTCGGGCAGCGCGACGGGAATCGAAGCACCACCGGCCCGCTGGTGGGCGCCGCCAGCCCGCTGATGGGCGCCACCGGTCGGCTGGCGGGCGCCGCCGGTCCGTTGGTGGGCGCCACCGGTCGCCGCGTCGCGGTGACGGCGGGGCGGGTGAGCGGCCGGTGAGCGGCGGGCTGCTGGTCGCCGGCACGACCTCCGACGCCGGCAAGAGCGTGCTCACCGCCGGCATCTGCCGGTGGTTGCACCGCCGGGGCGTGAAGGTGGCGCCGTTCAAGGCCCAGAACATGTCCAACAATTCGGCCGTGGTCGTCGGCGCGGACGGCCGGGGCGGCGAGATCGGCCGGGCCCAGGCGATGCAGGCGGCGGCCTGCGGGCTCGCCCCTGACCTGCGGTTCAACCCCGTCCTGCTCAAGCCGGGCAGCGACCTGGCCAGTCAGGTGGTGCTGCTCGGCGAGGCCGTCGACACGGTCACCGCCGGCAACTTCCGCCAGCTGCGGCCCCGCCTCGCCGAGACGGCGTACGCGGCGCTCGCCGAGCTGCGGGAGGCGTACGACGTGGTGATCTGCGAGGGGGCGGGCAGCCCGGCGGAGATCAACCTGCGGGCCGGCGACTACGTCAACATGGGCCTGGCCCGGCACGCCAACCTGCCCACGATCGTGGTCGGCGACATCGACCGGGGCGGGGTGTTCGCCTCGATGTTCGGCACCGTCGCCCTGCTGGACCCGGCCGACCAGGCGCTGATCGCCGGGTTCGTGATCAACAAGTTCCGGGGCGACCTCGGGCTCCTCCGGCCCGGGCTGGACATGCTGCACCGGGTCACCGGTCGGCCGACGTACGGGGTGCTGCCCTGGGCGCTCGACCTCTGGCTCGACGCCGAGGACTCGCTCGCGTACGGGCGGGTGCTCGGCCGGCCGGCCGCCCCGCGCGGCACCGACTGGCTGGACGTCGCCGTGGTCCGGCTGCCCCGGATCAGCAACGCCACCGACGTCGAGGCGCTCGCCACCGAGCCCGGCGTACGGGTGCGGCTGACCGTCGAGCCGGCCGAGTTGGCCGCCGCCGACCTGGTCGTCCTGCCCGGCTCGAAGTCGACGGTGGCGGACCTGGCCTGGCTGCGGGAGACCGGGCTCGCCGACGCGGTGCTGGCGCACGCGGCGGCGGGCAGGCCGCTGCTCGGCATCTGCGGCGGCTTCCAGATGCTGGCCCGGGCCATCCACGACCCGGTGGAGAGCCGGCAGGGGAGCGTGCCGGGGCTGGGCCTGCTGCCGATCGAGGTCACCTTCGACCCACGCAAGACCGTCCGGCAGTCGGCCGGGACCGCCGGCGGCGACGTCCCGGTCCGTGGCTACGAGATCCACCACGGCTACGTCTCGCACGCCGATCCCACGCTGACCCCGCTGCTGACCTGCGCTGACGGCAGCGGCGAGGGCGCGGTGGCGGGCACCGTGCACGGCACCCACTGGCACGGAGCCTTCGAGTCCGACGAATTCCGCCGCCGTTTCCTGACCGAGGTGGCCCGGCTGGCCGGCCGGTCCGGCTTCCGGGTCGCGCCGGACACGTCGTTCGCCGCCGCCCGCGAGCGCTCCCTTGACCTGCTCGGCGACCTGGTCGAGGAGCACCTGGACACCGATGCCCTCTGGCGCCTCGTCGAGACCGGCCCGCCGGCCGGCCTCCCCTTCATCCCACCCGGCGCCCCACCGGCCCCCTGACGACGCCCCGCCCCGCGCACGTCCGTGCCGTGCCGGCCTTGCCGTGCGGTGTGTGCCGGCGCTTGCGGCGTGCGCCTACGCCGTGCGGCGTGCGCTTGCGGTGGTGCCGGCGCTTGCGGTGTGCCCCGTGCCGCGCACCTTCGCGCCACCGATGGTGGTTCTATGGACGGGGCAGCTCGACAGTGGCCGGACGGTGGGCGGCGGACCCAGACCCGCCGGACCAGACCCGCCGGATCGGACCCGTCGGTGCGGAGTCAGTAGCGGATGTCGGCCGGGCGGTCGGACATGGGCAGCCCCGCGTCGCGCCACGCCTGTACGCCGCCGATCATGTCGGTGGCGCGGTGCAGCCCGAGCGCCCGCAGGCTCGCCACCGCGAGGCTGGAGGCGTAGCCCTGCCGGCACACCACGACGATGCGCCGGTCGTAACCCGTGGCCTCGGGGATCCGCCAGGCGCTGGCCGGGTCCAGCCGCCATTCCAGCACCGTCCGGTCGATCACGACGGCACCCGGGAGGTCGCCCTGTTCCCGGCGCTGCACGTCGGTGCGGGTGTCGACCAGCAACGCCCCGGTGCGGACCGCCTCGACGGTCTGGTGCGGGGTCAGCCGGCGCACCCCTGCGCGGGCCTGTTCCAGCAGGGCGTCGACGCCCGGACTCATCACGCTGTGGGACACCAGCCGATCATCCCGCCCGGTCCGGGGCCCCGCCGACCGAACGCCCCGGCCAGCCCGACGACCGCTCGTTCGGGCGACCCCCGATCGGTGTGCCCGCAGGGCGGTCGCCCCCGACGCCCCGCAGAGGCCGGCCCACGCGCCGTCCGGCGTGGCTCGCCCTCGTCGGTCCGCTCCGCGCGGCTCGCCCGTCGGTCCGCTCCGCGTGGCTCGCACGTCGGCCTGCTCCGCGTGGCTCGCCCGTCGGGCTGCTCCGCGTGGCTCGCCCGTCGTTGGTCCGCTCCGCGCCTCCCACTACCGTCGGCCAGGTGGCGGTGGCGGTGGTCGAGGCGTACGACCGGTTGGCCCGGCGGGTGCTCGCCGGGCCGGCGCGGTTGGGGCGGACCCGGCTCGTGGTGGTGGACGGGCCGAGCGGCGCGGGCAAGAGCGTGTTCGCGGCGCGGCTCGCGGACGCCCTCGCCGACCTGCCCGGCGCCGGGCGGCCGCCCGTGGTGCACACCGACGACCTGCTCGACGGGTGGGACGACCAGCTCACCTTCTGGCCCCGGCTCGAAGAGTGCGTGCTGGCGCCGCTGCGCGCCGGTCGGCCGGGGGCGTACCGCCGGTACAGCTGGGTCCGCCGGGTCTTCCTTCCCCGCCCGGTGCCGGTGCCGGTCGCGCCGGTGCTGGTGGTCGAGGGGGTCAGCGCGGCGCGGGTCGCAACCGCGGCCGACCGCACCCTCGCCGTCTTCGTCACCGCCCCGGCGCCGCTGCGGCTCACCCGGGCCGTGCGGCGGGACGGTTCCGGGATCCTGCCGGAGCTGCGCCGCTGGCACCTCGGGGAGCGGGCGCACTTCGCCGCGGACCGCACCGAGGCCCGGGCCGACCTGGTGGTCGACGGCGCGCCGACCCTGCCGCACGACGCCGCCCGCTACTACGTGCGGCGGCCCTGACCAGCCAGCGTGGCCATGGCCTCGGGCGAGGCGACCGGTAAGGCCGGCATACGATGCCGGTCATGACCACACCGATCATGTCCGAGTCCGAGGTCCGGGCCGCCGTCGAGCGGGAGCTGCCCGGCGTCCGTGCCGACCTGGAACGCCTCGTCCGCATCCCCGGCATCGCGTTCGAGGGCTTCGACCACTCGCACGTGGAGCGCTCCGCCGAGGCGGTGGCCGAGCTGCTGCGCGGCTGCGGCCTCGACGTCAAGATCGTGCGCTCCGGCGGCCAGCCGGCGGTCATCGGGAAGAAGCCCGCCCCGCCCGGTGCGCCGACGGTGCTGCTCTACGCCCACCACGACGTGCAGCCGGTGGGCGACCTGTCGCTGTGGGAGTCGGACCCGTTCGAGCCCGTGGAGCGGGACGGCCGGCTCTACGGCCGGGGCGCCGCCGACGACAAGGCCGGCATCATGGCGCACGTCGCGGCGCTGCGCGCGTTCGGGGACGCGCTGCCGGTGGGCGTGGTCCTGTTCATCGAGGGCGAGGAGGAGTACGGCTCCGACTCGCTGGAGCGGCTGCTCGCCGAGCACCGCGACGAGATCGCGTCGGACGTCATCGTCATCGCCGACTCCGGCAACTGGGACATCGGCGTGCCGGCGCTGACCACCTCGCTGCGTGGCATCGTCAACTGCTTCGTCGAGGTGCGCACCCTCGACCACGCCGTGCACAGCGGCATGTTCGGCGGTGCGGTGCCGGACGCGCTGACCGCGCTGGTCCGGCTGCTGGCCACCCTGCACACCGACGCCGGCGACGTCGCCGTCGACGGCCTGGTGGGCCGGGAGGGCGCGGTCGTCGACTACCCGGAGGAGCGGATCCGCGCCGAGGCCGGGCTGAGCGAGGGCGTCGACTTCATCGGCACCGGGCGGATCACCGACCGGCTCTGGACCAAGCCGGCCCTCGCGGTGCTCGGCATCGACGCCCCGGCCACCGGCGAGGCGCCGAACGCCCTGGTTCCGACCGCGAAGGCGAAGCTGAGCGTGCGGCTCGCGCCGGGCGACGACCCCAAGCGGGCGTACGCGGCCCTGCGCGCCCACCTGGAGAAGTACGCGCCGTGGGGTGCGCGGGTGATCGTCACCTTCGAGCACGACGGTGACCCGTGTGTCATCGACGCGTCCGGCCCGATGTTCGACGCCGCCCGTTCGGCGTTCCGGACCGCCTGGGACGGCACCGACCCGGTGGACATCGGCGTCGGCGGCTCGATCCCGTTCATCGCCACCTTCCAGGAGATGTTCCCGCGGGCGGCGATCCTGGTGACCGGCGTCGAGGACCCGCACGCCCGGGCGCACGGCCCGAACGAGAGCCTGCACCTCGGCGAGTTCGCCCGGGTCTGCCTGGCCGAGGCGCTGCTGCTGAAGAAGGTCGCCGAGGCGGGCGCCGACGGGCGTTAGGTGTCGGAACCGTAACTTCCGGGTCGATGTGGGAGTTTGCGGTGTGTCGGGCGCGGGCTTGTTATAGCCTCTCGAACATGCGTACGAACGAGGTGATGAGCCGGCTCGAAGCCGCCGTCAGCGCTCTGGGGGACGTTGATGTCTCCGCGTGGCCCGAGGACACGCTCAAGGAACAGCTCGGTGAGCTCTCCGCCGCCCTGGTCGCGCTCGACACGGTGCTCTCCCGGGTCGCCGACGAGATCCGCGCCCGCGGGCTCCGCATCGAGGAGCCCGTCTCGGCCTGACCGCCCGGCCGCGTGACGACCCGGGCACGGCAATGCCCGGGTGGTGTCGGGGGTGGCTGGCAGGATGGACCCGTGCGGTTCATCGACCTGGCAGCCACCTCCGCCGCCGTCGGCGCCACCCGGGCCCGGCGGGCCAAGGTGGAGCTGCTCGCCGAGGCGCTGCGGTCGCTCGACCCCGACGAGGTCGCGGCCGGCTCGGGGTGGCTGGCCGGCGAGCTGCGCCAGCGGCAGACCGGGGTGGGCTGGGCGAGCCTGCGTGACCTGCCGCCCCCGGCGGCCGAGCCGACCCTGACCGTGGCCGCCGTCGACGCGGCCGTCGACGAGATCGCGGCGGTGCGTGGGCCGGGTTCGCAGGCCCGCCGCCGGGCGCTGCTCGGTGCGCTCTACGCCGCCGCCACCGCCGACGAGCAGCGGCTGCTGACCGGCCTGTTCAGCGGCGAGCTGCGGCAGGGCGCCCAGGCGGGGCTGCTCGCCGACGCGGTGGCCCGGGCGGCCGACGTGCCGGTCGCCGCCGTACGCCGGGCTCTGCTGCTCGCCGGCGACCTGCGGGCGGTCGCGGTCGCCGCGCTCGACGGCGGCGCGCCGGCGCTGGCCGCCTTCGGCCTCCAGGTCGGCCGCCCGCTCGCGCCGATGCTGGCCCAGAGCGCGCCCTCGGTGGACGAGGCGCTCGCCGCCACCGGGACGCCCGCCGTTGTCGACGTCAAGCTCGACGGCATCCGGATCCAGGTGCACCGCTCCGGCCACGACATCGCCGTCTTCACCCGCAGCCTCGACGACATCACCGCCCGGGTGCCCGAGGTGGTCGCCGCCGTGCGGGCGCTGCCCGCCCGCGAGCTGGTGCTCGACGGCGAGGCGATCGGGCTCGACGCGACGGGCCGGCCGCTGCCCTTCCAGGAGACGTCGAGCCGCGCGGCGCGGCGCACCACGCCGAGCACCACCGGCCGGGCCCCGGTCGCCCCGGCCGTGCTCGCCGCCGCCGAGTCCACCGGCGAGACGGTGCTGACGCCGTACTTCTTCGACCTGCTGCACCTCGACGGCAACGACCTGATCGACCTGCCCGGCCGGGAGCGCTGGGCCGCGCTCGCCGCGGCCGTCGACCCTCCGCTGCTGGTCGGTCGGATGGAGGTCGACGGCCCGGAACGGGCCGGCGAGGCGTTCGCCGCCGCGGTCGACGCCGGCCAGGAGGGGGTCGTGGTGAAGGCGCCCGACGCCCCCTACGACGCCGGCCGCCGGGGCGCCGCCTGGGTCAAGGTGAAGCCCCGGCACACCCTCGATCTGGTGGTGCTCGCGGTGGAGTGGGGCAGCGGCCGGCGCCAGGGCTGGCTGTCCAACCTGCACCTCGGCGCGCGGGACCCGCGCACCGGCGACTTCGTGATGCTCGGCAAGACGTTCAAGGGCCTGACCGACGAGGTGCTGCGCTGGCAGACCGAGCGGTTCCTCTCCCTCGCCGTCGAGCGCGGCGACTGGGTGGTGCGGGTCCGCCCCGAGCAGGTGGTCGAGATCGCCTTCGACGGGGTGCAGAGCAGTTCCCGCTACCCGGGCGGGGTGGCGCTGCGCTTCGCCCGGGTGGTGCGCTACCGCGACGACAAGACGGCGGCCGAGGCCGACACCATCGACGCCGTACGCGCGATCCACGCAGGGCGGGCCGGCGGCTGACCGCCCGGCGGGGGTGTGCCGGGCGGCGCGAGCCGTGGGCGGGTCACATGTTCGACAGCGACCGGGCGTAGTTGACCTGGTTGTTGATGTGCTGCACCTGGGCCTGGTTCGCGACGGGGATCCGGGCCACGTACTGCTGGGCGCCGTTCGACACGGTGACCTGCACGGTGCCGTGGTGCCGGGTCTCCTTGATCAGCAGGAACAGCAGGCTGAAGAAGGTCAGGCAGAAGAAACCGACGATGGCGCACACCACCGCCCAGGTGGCGGTCTTCTGCTCCTGCTGCCAGTGGTCGACGACGTGCCAGGAGGCGCCGGCGAGCGGCAGCACGCCGGCCGGCGTACGGATCACCGGCGGGCTCACCATGATCTCGCCGATCTGCACCGCCACCGCGCCCTGCGCGGACGGCGGGTAGCCGGCCGGCAGCGGGCCCGGCTGCCCGGCCGCGGGCGCCATCACCGGCGGGTGCGGTCCCGGCCGGACCAGATCCGTACCGGGCGCCGCCGCGTAGGGCTGGGCGGGCGGGGCGGAGTAGGGCTGGGCGGGCGGGGCGGAGTACTGCGCGGTTGCCGGCGGGGCGGAGTAAGGCTGGGCCGGTGGGGCGGAGTACTGCGCGGCTGCCGGCGGGGCGGAGTCCGGGCCCGGGAACGGCGGTGCGAGGTGGTGCGGCGCTGCCGGCGGCGCCTGGTGGCCGGTCGAGACCGGGGCGGCTGCCCAGGGATCGGTCGTCGGGTGCGGCTGAGTCGCCGGCTCCGAGGGCGGCAGCGGCATGGTGGGATCAGGGGTCACCGCGAACCCCCACACAAATTGATCATTAGCGGACCCTACAACGGGACCGGTGCGGCCGAGGAACCCCGGATCGTCCGTCCAGCGCCCCGGACGGCGCGGCGGACCGCGTCGCTCAGGCGACGCTGTGCGACGCCGGCTCCGCGGCGCGGTCGGTGGGCCGCTCCTGCCCCACGCCGGCCAGCCGGCGGGCCTCCCGGCGGGCCACCCAGCCGTAGCCGAAGAGGGTCATCGCGGCGAAGATCCACCACTGCACGACGTAGCCGAAGTTCTGCCAGTTGTTGGTGTGCCCGACCGGCACGTCCTTGAAGGTCGGGTCGGCCGCCGGGGTCTGCTCGTCCAGCAGCAGGTACGCCCCGTGCACCGGGTACGGCAGCTCCTGGGCCAGCCGGGGCACGCCGATCCGCCGGGTCTCCAGCTTGCCGTCGCGCCGGGTGACGCCGACGGAGCCGCTCTCGCTCAGATGCACCCGGCCCGTCACGGTGACCTCACCGGTGGGGGCGGGCGGCACGTCCGGCTGGACAGTCGCGTCGCCGCCCGGGGCCGGCGGGATCCAACCCCGGTCCACCAGCACCGCCGTGCCGTCGGCCAGCACGAGCGGGGTGAGCACCTCGAAGCCGACCGTGCGCTCCACGGCGCGGCCCCGGACCAGGACGACGTTCGCGGAGTCGTACCGGCCCGTCACGGTGACCTTGGTCCAGGACCTCTCCTCGGCGGGCGCGGGTCCGGCCGTGCCGCTGCCGCCGGTCGGGGCGGGCAGCACGTCGCGCAGCGGGACCGGGTCCATCCGCAGGCCGGCGTCGATCCGTTCGTTGATCGCCGTACGCCCGTGGTAGCGGTCCAGCTGCCAGTTTCCGAGCAGCACCATCACCGCCGCGGCGACCAGGGTCAGCGCGAGGATGCCCAGCCAGCGCGGCGTCAGCAGGAACCGGTACACGACCACGAGGCTACCCCTGTGCTCCGGGCCACCGCCCTCGACGGCCCCGATCCGCGCCGGCCAGCGACCTCGGCGGCCCCGATCCGCGTCGGGTCACCGGTCTCGGCGGCCCCGATCCGCCCCCGGCGCCGCGCGCCCGACAGGTCCGCTCGGCGGCGGCCACCTGCCGCCCGCGTCGGCTATCGTCACGCGGGCGGACCGCGCGGTCGGCCCGCCGCAGGGTTCCCCCGCCGCCCCGCAGGGAGTCAATGATGACCGTCGTGCCGCGCCTGGTGCTCAGTGCGCCGTCCTCCGGCCACGGCAAGAACACGCTGGCGATCGGGCTGCTCGCGGCGTTCGCCGACCGGGGCGTCGACGTCGCCGGGTTCAAGATCGGTCCGGACCACGTCGACGCCGCGTACCTCGGGCTGGCCGCGGGCCGCCCCGGTCGCACCCTCGACCCCCGGCTGGTCGGCGCCGACCGGATCGCCCCGCTGGTCGCCCACGGGGCTTCGGGCGCCGGGCTCGCGCTGGTGCAGGGCAGCATGGGGCTGTACGACAGCCTCGCCGGCCGTCCGGAGAGCGAGTCGACGGCCGCCGTGGCGGCCGCGCTGCGCAGCCCCGTCGTGCTGGCGGTGGACGTCGCCGCGATGGGGCAGTCGGTGGCCGCCCTGGTGCACGGCTTCCGGGCGTACGACGAGCAGCTCTGGCTCGGCGGGGTGGTCCTGAACCGGGTGGCCTCGGCGCGGCACGAGGAGCTGCTGCGCGCGGCGCTCGACGACATCGGCGTACCGGTCTACGGGGTGCTGCGCCGCCACGACCTGCCGGCGGTGCTGCCGTCGCGCCGGCACGGGGCGGTCCCCGCGCTCGCCCGCACCGGTGAGGCCACCCGCGCCGTACGCCGGCTCGGCGAGGCGGTCGCCGCCACGGTCGACCTGGACCGGCTGCTGGGGCTGGCCCGCTCCGCCCCGCCCCTGCCGGCGCCGCCGTGGTCGCCCGCGGCCGACCGGCCCGCCGCCGGCCCGCGCCCGGTCGTCGCGGTCGCCGGGGCGGCGGGCGGCAGCTACGGCCACGCCGAGGCCACGGAGCTGCTCCGGGCGGCCGGCGCGGAGGTGGTGACGGTCGACCCGCTGCACGACGAGGCGCTGCCCGCCGGTGCCGCCGCGCTGGTCGTCGGCGGCGGGCTTCCCGAGTCGTACGCCGAGCAGCTCTCCGCCAACCGGCGGCTCTGCATCGCGGTCGCCGAGCTGGCCCGCACCGGGCGGCCGGTCGTCGCCGAGGGCGCCGGCCTGCTCTGGCTGGCCCGGGAGCTGGACGGGCTGCCCATGTGCGGGGTGCTCGACGCGGTCGGGACCAGCCGGGACGGCCTGGTCGTCGGCTACCGGGAGGCGACCGCCCTGACCGACGGCGTGGTGGCGCCGGCGGGCACGGTGGTGACCGGGCACAAGGAGCACCGTGCCGTGCTCACCCCGCGCGCCGGCGCGCGTGCGGCCTGGAGTTGGGACGGCGGGGCGCCCGAGGGCTTCGTCTGGCGGGCCGTGCACGCCTCGCAGCTCACCGTGCACTGGGCGGCGTACCCGCAGCTCGCCGCCCGGCTGGTCGACGCGGCGGCGGAGGCGGCGGCCGACCCCGCGACCGCCCGGCTCGGCGGGGTGCCCGCGTGATCGGCCAGGTGGCGGTGCGCCGCTTCCCGACGCTGACGGTCTCCACGCCCCGCACCGAGGTACGCGTGCTGACCGCCGCCGACGCGAAGGCCGCCGACGAGGTCTTCGCCGACCGGCAGACCCAGCGGTGGCTGCCGCTGGTCGACACGTCCGGCCAGATCGACGGGCTGGCCTGGTGCACCGACCTGGCCCGGCAGCGGCGTGACAGCGGCGACGGCGACCACTACGCGGTGGTGCGGCGGGAGGACGACCGGGTGGTCGGCTGCCTGTGGACCCGGCGCACCGACTGGGGCGCCCGGTGCACCGAGGTCTCCTATGCGATGGCGGCGCACGCGCGGGGCTTCGGGCTGGCCGCCGAGGCGGTCGACGCGCTCGCCATCGCGCTGATCCTCGAACACGGCTTCCAGCGCGTCGAGCTGCGCGTCGCCCCCGGCAACCTGGCCTCCCGCCGGGTCGCCGAGAAGGCCGGCTTCAGCTACGAGGGCCTGCTGCGCAACGCCGGCTTCGTCCGGGGCGGCCGGGTCGACCTGGAGGTCTGGTCCTTCGTCGCCGCCGACCTCCGCTGACCGTGAGGCTGCCGGGTCAGCCGACGATGCGGTCCGAGGGCGGGGTGAACTGGCGGGTGGGCTTCCCCTTGAGCGCGTCACGGAGGGTCTCCGCGACCGCGGCGATCGGGATCTGGGACTGGCCGTCGCCGACCGCGTTGAACGGGTTGTCCGGGTCGGAGATGAAGCTCGCCGCCGCCAGCTCCGGGGTGTAGCCGACGAACCAGGCCGACCGGGTGCTGTCGGTGGTGCCCGTCTTGCCCGCGACCGGCCGACCGACCGTGCCCCGTACGCTGTCCGCCGTCGACCAGCCGCCGCAGCTCCCGCGGGCCGGGGTGTCGCCGGTCGGGCAGCGGGCGGCGTCGGTGGCGGCCCGGGCCGCGTCGGCGTTCACCACCTGCCGGCAGCGCGGCTTGGCGACCTCGCGTTCGATCCCGGAGGCGGTCTTCCAGGTGGTCGGCGTGCCGTCCCGGTTGTAGATCGCCTGCACGGGGATCGCCTCGCAGTACCGGCCGTCCGCGGCGATCGCGGCGTACGCGTTCGCCATCTCCAGCGGGGTGGCGTCGGAGACGCCCAGGGTGAACGCGCCCCACGTCTTCGCCTTGGCCGGGGACGCGTGCTCCCGGTCGACGTCGGTGCGCCAGCGCAGCCCGAGCTGCTCGGCGAGGCGGACCGCCTTGTCGGCGCCGACCTGCTCCTCCAGCCACACGAAGTACGTGTTCACCGACTTGCCGAAGCCGGACCACATGGTCTGGTTACCGGACATCGCGCCGCTGGCGTTGGACGGCGCCCAGCCGTCGTAGACCTCGGAGCGGTACCGGTACGGGGCGTTGAACGAGGTGGACAGCGGCATGCCCGCGTTCAGCGCGGCCAGCATCGGGAACATCTTGAACGTCGAACCGGCCTGGTAGCCCGGCAGGTCACCGCCGCCGAGCAGGGGCGCCACCGTGTTGGGGTAGTTCGCCTTGACGTTCGGCCCGGCCTCCGGGTTGGAGCTGGGTGGGTTCTCGTCCAGCTTCAGCGAGTACGTCCGGTTCACCGCCATCGCCTTCACCCGTCCGGTCCCGGGCTCGGAGACCACGATGCCGTTGGCGAACGGGCTGCCGGTGTTCTCCTTGCTGCCGACGTTCTGCTCGGCGGCCGCCTGGATCTTCGGATCCATGCTGAGCACGATGCGGTAGCCGCCCCGGCGCAGCTTGTCCATCCGTTCCAGCCGGTTCTCCCCGAACGCGGGCTGCGCGCTCCACCAGTTCTTCAGGTAGTCGCAGGCGAAGCCCCAGCTGTTCCACTTCTCCGGCACCGCCGCGCAGTCGTTCGGCGGGTAGGTCAGCTTCAGCCGGATCGGCTCGGTCTTGGCCTGCGCCACGTCGTCGGGCGAGAGGTAGCCGAGCTGGCTCATCCGGTCCAGCACGTAGTTGCGCCGGCCGGTGGCGTCCTTCTGGTCCGAGGTGGCCGGGTCGTACTCGGACGGGGACTTGACCAGCCCGGCGAGGGTGGCCGCCTCGACCGGCGTGAGGTCCTTCGGGGGCTTGGAGAAGAAGATCTCGCTGGCCGCGTAGATGCCGTACGCCCGGTGCCCGAAGTAGGCGGAGTTGAGGTAACGCTCGAGGATCTGCTCCTTGCTCAGCTCCTTCTCCAGGTCCAGTGCCATCCGCATCTCCCGGACCTTGCGCAGGCTGGTCTGCTGGGTGGCCTCCTGCACCTCCTTCGGCGTCTTCGCGCTGTCGCGCAGCGCCATCCGGACGTACTGCATGGTGAGGGTGGAGGCGCCCTGGGAGACGCCGCTGGAGCGGGCGTTGGCCACGAAGGCGCGGGCGACGCCCTTCGGGTCGACGCCCCGGTGCTGGTAGAAGCGGTTGTCCTCGGCGGCGACGATCGCCTGCTGCATGTTCGGCGAGATGTCCGCCAGCTTCGTGTACTGCCGGTACTCCTCGTAGAACATCGTCAGCACCGTCTTGCCGTCGGGCGCGTAGAGGTACGACGTCTCGGCCGGCAGCGCGGTGGTGAGGATCTTGGTCTTGTGCTCCATGGCGTGCGCCGTGACCTTCGCGCCGAGGCCGGTGGCGGCGGCCACCGGGTAGGCCACGGCGGCGACCACGATGCCGGCGATCAGCCCGGCGCGGAGAAGGGGAAGGAGACGACCAGCGGCAGCAAGGGGTCGGTTGCTCACAGGGCCAAGTTATGACAATTCCGATTCGCACCTGAGAAATATTCATAAACGCCCGTGTGGTGACGCGCCCCACGCCGCGATCCGCTGTCCCGTGCGCCGCCTTCCCGGCAGGATCGCGGACATGCGTGGTCAGCCGACCGAGACCCTCCCCGCCGCCGAGCCCGGACCCGACCCCACGGGAACCGGACCCGACCCCGCGACGCCCGCACCCGACCCCGCGACGCCCGCACCCGACCCCGCGGGGAACGAGCCCGACCTCACCCACCACGGGGACGCCGAGGTGGGCGACGGGCTGGTCGACCTCGCCGTCAACGTGCGGCGGGACGCCATGCCGGACTGGCTGGCCGACCCGATCACCGCCGCCCTCGGCGACCTCGCCGCGTACCCCGACCCGGGGCCGGCGCGGGCCGCCGTCGCCGCCCGGCACGGGCGCCCGCCGGCCGAGGTGCTGCTGACCGCGGGCGCGGCCGAGGGCTTCGTGCTGCTGGCCCGGGCGCTGCGGGGCGTACGCCGGCCGGTGGTGGTGCACCCGCAGTTCACCGAGCCGGAGGCGGCGCTGCGCGCGGCCGGGCACCAGGTGGAGCGGGTGCTGCTCGACGCGGGCGACGACTTCCGGCTCGACCCGGCCCGGGTGCCCGCCGACGCCGACCTCGTCATGATCGGCAACCCGACCAACCCCACCTCCGTGCTGCACCCCGCCGCCGACCTGGCCGCGCTGGCCCGGCCCGGCCGGGTGCTGGTGGTCGACGAGGCGTTCGCCGACACCACGGTCGCGGCGGGGGTGGCCGGCGAACCGGAGTCCCTGGCCGCCCGCCGGGACCTGCCCGGCCTGGTGGTGGTCCGCAGCCTCACCAAGACCTGGGGACTGGCCGGCCTGCGGATCGGCTACCTGCTCGGCGAGGCCGCGCTGCTGGAGCGGCTGGCCGCCGCCCAGCCGCTGTGGGCCGTCTCCACCCCGGCCCTGGCCGCCGCGTCGGCCTGTGCCACGCCCGTCGCGGTCGAGGCCGAGCGCGCCATCGCCGCCCGGCTCGCCGCCGACCGCGCGCACCTGGTCGCCCGCCTGTCGGCCCTGCCCGGCGTACGCGTCGCCGGCCGGCCCGCCAGCGCGTTCGTGCTCGTGCACCTGCCCGGGGCCGCCGAGGTGCGCACCGCCCTGCGGCAGCGCGGCTGGGCGGTGCGCCGGGGCGACACGTTCCCCGGTCTCGGGCCGGACTGGCTGCGGATCGCCGTGCGCGACCCGGCCACCACCGACGCGTTCACCGAGGTACTGGTGGAGATCCTGGAGGCATGATGCTGGAGACCACGATCGCGGCGATCCGGCCGCCGGACGAGCCGGCGATGGCCGCCGCCCGGGAGTTGCAGGGGCGGCTGACCAAGCCCGCCGGCTCGCTCGGCGCCCTGGAGGAGCTCTCCGTACGCCTCGCCGGCCTGGCCGGGCACTGCCCGCCGCCGCTGCCGGAGCCGGCCGCGGTCGCGATCTTCGCCGGCGACCACGGCGTGCACGCCCAGGGGGTGACCCCCTGGCCGCAGGAGGTCACCGCGCAGATGATCGGGAACTTCCTGGCCGGCGGGGCGGTGGTCAACGCGTTCGCCCGGCAGGCCGGTGCCTCCGTCACCGTGGTCGACGTCGGCGTGGCCACCCCGCTGCCGGTCCCCGACGCGCCGGCGGCGGACCCCGCCGGGGCGGGCGCCACCGGAGGCGCGCCGGCCCGGGACGTGCCCCGGCTGGTCGCGGCGAACGTCCGACCCGGCACCCGGGACCTGGCGGTCACGGCCGCGCTCACCCGGGACGAGGCCCGGGCGGCGGTGGAGACCGGCATCCGGGTGGCCGGCGAGCTGGTCGACGCGGGCGCGGGCATCCTGCTCACCGGGGACATGGGCATCGGCAACACGACGCCGGCCGCCGCCCTGATCGCCGCGTTCGTCGGCATCGACCCGGCGGAGACGACCGGCCGGGGCACCGGGGTCGACGACCCCACATACGCCCGCAAGGTGGACGTGGTGCGCGCCGCGCTGCGCCGGCACGCCCCCGACCCGGCCGACCCGCTGGGCGTGCTGGCCGCCGTCGGTGGCCTGGAGCACGCCGCCCTGGCCGGACTGATCCTGGGCGCCGCCGCCCGACGGACCCCGGTCCTGCTGGACGGGGTCATCGCGGTCTCCGCGGCCCTCGCCGCGGCGGCCCTCGCCCCGCACGCCGTGACCGCCATGGTGGCCGGGCACCGTTCCGCCGAGCCGGGCGCCACCGTCGCGCTGCGCCGGCTGGGGCTGGAGCCGCTGATCGACCTGGGGCTGCGCCTCGGCGAGGGCACCGGCGCGCTGCTCGCGCTGCCGGTGGTCACCGGCGCGGTCCGGGTGCTGCACGAGGTCGCCACCTTCGACTCGGCGGGAGTGGCCGAGAAGTGAGCGGGCGAACCATCCGGCCCAGTGGCGTGGCGCCCCGCGTCGGGGCGCGGAGTGAGGGGGCGGCGTGAGCGGCAACCCGTACCCCCTGGGCCTGCGGCTCGCCGGCCGGCGGGTGGTCGTGGTGGGTGGGGGAACGGTGGCCACCCGCCGCGTGCCCGCCCTGCTCGACGCCGGCGCGGACGTCTTCCTCGTCGCGCCGGAGCTGACCCCGGCGCTGCGGTCGCACGTCGACGCCGGACGGCTGCACTGGGCGCCGCGCCGGTTCGCCCCCGACGACCTGGACGGCGCGTGGCTGGTCCAGGTCGCGGTCGACGACCCGCTCGCCGCCGCGTCGGTCAGCGCCGCCGCCGCCGAGCGCCGCATCTTCTGCGTACGCGCCGACGACCGGGCCGCCGCCACCGCCTGGACCCCGGCGGTGACCCGACACGGGCCGGTGACCGTGGCGGTGCTCGGCGGCGGCGACCCGCGCCGGGCGATGGCCGTCCGCGACGCGGTCCGCGACCTGCTGGATGCGGGGACGGGCCCCCTTCCGACGCCTGCGGTGGGGGAAGGGACCCGGCCGCGCGCCCGGGCCGGGCGGGTGGCGCTCGTCGGGGCCGGGCCCGGCGACCCGGAGCTGATCACCGTGAAGGGTTGGCGGCTGCTCACCGAGGCGGACGTGGTGGTCGCCGACCGGCTGGTGCCGGGGTTGCTCCTCGACGAGCTGCGCGCCGACGTGGAACTCGTGGACGCCTCGAAGATCCCGTACGGGCCGTCCCGGGCCCAGGAGGAGATCAACCGGATCCTGGTGGACCGGGCGCTGGCCGGGAAGTTCGTGGTGCGGCTCAAGGGCGGCGACCCGTACGTCTTCGGCCGGGGCGGCGAGGAGTTGCTGGCCTGCGCGGCGGCGGGCGTGCCGGTGACAGTGGTACCCGGCGTGACCAGCTCCGTCGCGGCACCGGCCGCGGCCGGCATCCCGGTCACCCACCGGGCGGTGGCCCACGAGTTCACGGTGGTCTCCGGGCACGTCGCACCCGACTCGCCGGCCTCCCTGGTCCGCTGGGAGGCGCTGGCCGGGCTGCGCGGCACGCTGGTCGTCCTGATGGGGCTGAAGAACCTCGCCGCGATCACCGCGACGCTGGTCGCGCACGGCCGCCCGGCCGAGACGCCGGCCGCGGTGGTGCAGGAGGCGACGACCGGCTCGCAGCGGGTGCTCCGCTCCACGCTCGGCGCGGTGGCCGCCGACGTGGTCGCCGCCGACCTGCGGCCGCCGGCCGTCGTCGTGGTGGGAGACGTGGTCACTGCCCTCGCCGGGGCTGGTGTTGAGGGATGAGCGACGGCGGCCGGAGACTGGGTCTCCGGCCGCCGTCTGAGCTGGTCAGGTCACTGCTTGAGCATGTTGTCCAGCAGCAGGGCGCAGCGGATCAGCCCGAGGTGGCTGTACGCCTGCGGGTGGTTGCCCAGACCGCGCTCGGCCAGCGGGTCGTACTGCTCGGGGAGCAGGCCGGTCGGGCCGGCGGTGTCCACCATCTGCGCGAACAGCTCCTCGGCGTCGGTACGCCGCCCGGTGCGCAGGTACGCCTCGATCAGCCACGCCGTGCAGATGTGGAAGCCGCCCTCGCGCCCCGGCAGGCCGTCGTCCCAGTGGTAGCGGTAGACGACCGGCCCGCTGCGCAGGTCCGCCTCGATCCGCAGCACCGTGGAGAGGAAGCGCGGGTCGTCGCCGGGGAGCAGGCCGGACAGCCCGATCCACAGCGACGAGGCGTCCATGTCCTCGTCCCCGTACGCCACGCTGTACGCCTCGACGGCCTCGTGCCAGCCGTACTCCAGCACGTTGGCGCCGATCCGGTCGCGCAGCTCCACCCACTCCGGCCGGTCCTCGCCGCCGTGCTGGCGTACGACGTGCAACGCCCGGTCGACGGTCATCCAGCACATGACCTTGGAGAAGATGTGGTGCCGCGGGGGGAGGCGGGCCTCCCAGATGCCGTGGTCGGGCTCGTGCCAGCGGCGGCGGACCGCCTCGACCATGTTCTCCAGCACCCGCCACTCGTCCTCGCGGACCGAGCCCCGGGCGTCGGCGACGGCGGCGATCAGGTCCGCGATCGGGCCGAAGACGTCGAGCTGGAGCTGGTGGTTGGCGAGGTTGCCGACGCGGACCGGCCGGGAGCCGGCGTAGCCGGGCAGCGTGTCGATGACCGCCTCGGCGCCCAGCTCGTAGCCGTCCACCGTGTAGAGCGGGTGCAGCCGCTCCGGGTGCCCGCCGGTGCGCTCGATGCACCCGTCGACCCAGCGCAGCAGCGCCTCGGCCTCCTCGATCGAGCCCAGGTCGACCAGCGCCCGCGCGGTCATCGCCGCGTCCCGCAACCAGCAGTAGCGGTAGTCCCAGTTGCGGACGCCGCCCAGTTCCTCGGGCAGCGAGGTGGTCGCGGCGGCGAGGATCGAGCCGGTGGCCTCGTGGCAGAGCCCCCGCAGGGTCAGCGCGCTGCGGGCCACCATGTCCCGCGCGGTGCCGGGCAGCCGGAGCGAGGCGACCCAGTCCTTCCACGGCTGCTCGGCGAGGGCCTGCCGCTCGTGGACCGGCAGCCGGTGGTGTTCCAGGCTGTGCGTGGCGAAGCGCAGCTCCAGCACGACCTGCCCGCCGGCGGCGGAGAGGTCGACGACCGCCTTGGCCGTCTCGTAGTTGCCGCCGTCGCTGCTGACCTGCCACTCGACCCCGGGTGAGTAGAGCGCGACCGGCTCGTTGGAGCCGAGCACCAGCAGGCCGTCGCCGAGCGGCTGCAACTGCACCGCGACCTGGCCGAACTCGGGCCGGGGCGCGAACTCCAGCCGGACCCGGCCGGAGCCGGTGAGCACCCGGACGAGGGTCGAGTCGCCGGTGATGACAGCCGGGCCGTCGGGCGTGGTCTCGGTGGCCGGCTTGTCCAGCCAGTCGGTGACGGTCAGGCCCGACCACCGGGTCTCGACGGTCATCGTGCCCGAGCGGTAGCGCTGGCCGAGCGGGATGCCCCCGCGCTCCGGGGCGACGCTGAAGTGCCCGGCCGGGCTGCCGCCGACGAGGTCGGCGAAGATCGCCGCCGAGTCCGGCTTGGGGTGGCAGAGCCAGGTGATCTTGGCCTCGGGGGTGAGCAGCGCCACCGTGCGGCCGTTGGCCAGCATCGAGTGCCGCTCGATCGGCACCGCCCGCTCGCCGAAGAGCCAGTGCCGGCGGGTCTCGAGCAGCAGGCCGAGGGCCCGGGCGGCCTCGATCGGGTCGGCCACCCGGTAGCCGGCCTGGGTGTCGCCGGGGCCGATCTTGATGCCGACGTCCGGCCCGTGCAGGTTGCCGAAGGCGTTCTCGTCGGTGACGTCGTCGCCGATGAAGAGCACCGCGCTGGCGGAGAGCTGGGTGCGCAGCTGGTCGACGGCCGTGCCCTTGTGGGTGGCGACCACCGACAGCTCGATGACCTCCTTGCCCTGGGTGACGGTGACGTCCTCCCAGGTGGCGGGGCCGGTGCGGACCGCCTCGATGGCGGCGGCGGCGACCTGCGGGTCGACCCCGCGGGTGTGCACCGCGACGCTCGCCGGCTTGCGCTCCAGCCGGATGCCCGGGTGCGCCGTGGCGATCTCGCGCAGCGCGTCCCGCAGCCGGGTGCGCACGGCGATCAGCTCGGGGGAGAGCCGCTCGACGAAGCCGATGTCGAACTCGGAGCCGTGGCTGCCGACCAGGTGCACCTCGCTGGGCAGCCGGGAGAGCGCGGCCAGGTCGCGCAGGGCCCGCCCGGAGACCACCGCCACGGTGGTCTGGGGCAGGGCGGCCAGCGCCCGGACGGCGGCCACCGACTCCGGCAGCGGGACGGCCTTGCTCGGGTCCTCCACGATCGGCGCCAGGGTGCCGTCGTAGTCGCAGGCGATCAGGAGCTGCGGCACCCGGGCGATCCGGCCGATGGCGGCGCGCAGCTCCGGGTCCATCGTGCCCGCCGCGGGCGTGACGATGTCGCTGGCGGCGTTCACGCTTCCTCCGCCTCGGGCACACCGAGCTCGGTGAGGAAGGACTTGGCCCAGTGCCCCACGTCGTGGGTGCGTAGATGGCGTTGCATAGTCCGCATTCTGCGGCGGGCCTCCGGCTTCTCGACATGCACGGCCCGCAGCAGGGCGTCCTTGACCGCGTCGGGGTCGTGCGGGTTGCACAGGAACGCCTGACGCAGCTCGGTGGCCGCGCCGGCGAACTCACTGAGCACGAGCGCACCGCCCTGGTCGGCGCGTGATGCGACGTACTCCTTGGCCACCAGATTCATTCCGTCCCGGAGCGGGGTCACCATCATCACGTCGGCAGCGGCGTACATCGCGGCCAGCTCAGTGCGACTGTACGACTGATGCAGATAATGCACCGCCGGCACGCCGACCCTGCCGAATTCGCCATTAATCCGACCAACTTCCCGCTCCACCTTGACGCGAAGCGCCTGGTAGTGCTCGACCCGCTCGCGGCTGGGCGTGGCCACCTGCACCATAACCGCGTCCGGGACTGTCAACTTTCCGTCAGCGAGCAACTCGCGGAATGCCTTGAGCCGCAACTCGATGCCCTTGGTGTAGTCGAGCCGGTCGACGCCCAGGATGATCGTCTTCGGGTTGCCCAGCTCCTCGCGGATCTCCTTCGCGCGGGCCTGGATCGCCGGGTCGGCGGCCAGCCGCTCCATCTCCTTGGTGTCGATCGAGATGGGGAACGCGCCGGCCTTCACCTGGCGGCCGTCGACCTGGATCATCTGGCCCTCGTAGCGCAGCCCGAGCAGGTGCCGGGCCAGCCGGACGAAGTTCTGCGCGGCGAGCCGCTGCTGGAACCCGACCAGGTCCGCGCCGAGCAGGCCGCGCAGGATCTCGGTGCGGAACGGCATCTGCATGAACAGCTCGATCGGCGGGAACGGGATGTGCAGGAAGAAGCCGATCCGCAGGTCGGGCCGCAGCTCGCGGAGCATCGCCGGGACGAGCTGGAGCTGGTAGTCCTGGACCCAGACCGTCGCCCCCTCGGCCGCGACCTCCGCCGCGGCCTCTGCGAAGCGGGCGTTGACCAGGCGGTACGCCTCGCGCCAGCGGCGCTTGTAGGCCGGCGTCTCCACCGCGTCGTGGTAGAGCGGCCAGATCGTCGCGTTGGACTGGCCCTCGTAGTAGCGCTCCAGCTCCTCCGCGCTCAGCGGCACCGGGTGCAGCCGGATGCCCTCCAGGTCGAAGGGCTCGGGGGCGGCGCCGGTGCCGCCGGCCCAGCCGACCCAGGTGCCCTGGTGCTCGGCGAGGACGGGGTGCAGCGCGGTCACCAACCCCCCGGGGCTGCGGCGCCACTGCCGTCCCTCGGGTGTGCTCACCTCGTCGACCGGTAGCCGGTTCGCCACTACGACAAAGGAGCTGCGGACGGTCACGTTCGGCCACCTCCGGGTGCTGACGGGTCAACCGCGAATGAGCGTACTGAGCCTAGCTGCGGCGTCTGGGGCCCCGTGCCGGAGTCACCTACCCGGTCCACGTCGGCGCAACCCCGTACGTGATCTTGTCGACAGTGCCGGTCGCCTGCGGCGGCGACGCGGCGCGCCCGGCCGGCGAAGGCGGGGTGATGTGGGCGCGGGGGCGCGTACCTGTCAGGATTGACGACGGCGTGCGTGCAGCCGGCCAGCGGCCGGCGGCGGCGGACGGAAGTCGCAGCCCGCGCCCGCCGGCCCCCAGTCGCAACCTACGGAGGTAGCCCGCACCGTGGCCCAGTACATCTACGTCCTGGAAAAGGCGCGCAAGGCGCACGGCGACAAGGTCGTGCTCGACAACGTGACGCTGAGCTTCCTCCCGGGGGCCAAGATCGGTGTGGTCGGTCCGAACGGCGCCGGTAAGTCCAGCCTCCTCAAGATCATGGCGGGGTGGGACCGGCCGAGCAACGGCGAGGCCCGGCTCATGCCCGGCTACACCGTGGGCATGCTGGCCCAGGAGCCGCCGCTCAACGACGCCAAGACCGTCCTCGGCAACGTCGAGGAGGCGGTCGCGGAGACCAAGGCCAAGCTGGAGCGGTTCAACGCCATCGCCGAGCAGATGGCGACCGACTACTCCGACGAGCTGATGGAGGAGATGGGCCGGCTCCAGGAGGAGCTGGACAACGCCGACGCGTGGGACATCGACTCCAAGCTCGAGCTGGCCATGGACGCGCTGCGCTGCCCGCCGCCGGACGTCGACGTCACCAAGCTCTCCGGTGGCGAGCGCCGGCGGGTCGCGCTCTGCAAGCTGCTGCTGGAGGCGCCCGACCTGCTGCTGCTCGACGAGCCCACCAACCACCTGGACGCGGAGAGCGTGCAGTGGCTGGAGCAGCACCTGGCCAAGTACGCCGGCACGGTCATCGCGATCACCCACGACCGGTACTTCCTCGACAACGTGGCCGGCTGGATCCTGGAGCTGGACCGCGGTCGGGCCATCGGCTACCAGGGCAACTACTCCACCTACCTGGAGAAGAAGGCCGCCCGGATGGCCGTCGAGGGGCGCCGCGACGCCAAGATGAAGAAGCGCCTCGACGAGGAGCTGGAGTGGGTCCGCTCCAACGCCAAGGCCCGGCAGACCAAGTCCAAGGCCCGGCTCGAGCGGTACGAGGAGATGGCCACCGCGGCGGAGCAGACCCGCAAGCTGGACTTCGAGGAGATCCAGATTCCGCCGGGCCCGCGCCTGGGCAGCACGGTGATCGAGGTCAACGGCCTGGTCAAGGCGTTCGGCGACCGGGTGCTGATCGACGACCTGTCGTTCTCGCTGCCGCGCAACGGCATCGTCGGCGTGATCGGCCCGAACGGCGTCGGCAAGACCACCCTGTTCAAGACCATCGTCGGGCTGGAGGAGCCGACCTCCGGCTCGGTGAAGGTCGGCGACACCGTCTCGCTGTCGTACGTCGACCAGAGCCGGGCCGGCCTGGCGGGGGACAAGACGGTCTGGGAGACGGTCTCCGACGGGCTGGACCACCTGCTGGTCGGCAAGGTCGAGATGCCGTCCCGGGCGTACATCGCGGCGTTCGGCTTCAAGGGGCCGGACCAGCAGAAGCCGACCAAGGTGCTCTCCGGCGGCGAGCGCAACCGGCTCAACCTGGCGCTGACGCTGAAGATCGGCGGCAACGTGATCCTGCTCGACGAGCCGACCAACGATCTCGACGTCGAGACGCTCGGCAGCCTGGAGAACGCGCTGCTGGAGTTCCCCGGCTGCGCCGTGGTCATCTCCCACGACCGGATGTTCCTCGACCGGGTCGCCACGCACATCCTGGCCTGGGAGGGCGACGACGAGAACCCGGCCAAGTGGTTCTGGTTCGAGGGCAACTTCGAGGCGTACGAGAAGAACAAGGTCGACCGGCTCGGCGCCGAGGCGGCCCGCCCGCACCGGGTGACCTACCGCAAGCTGACCCGTGACTGACGCGGCGGACCGCTGCCGAACATGAGTGACCGATTCGTTTACCACTGCACCCTGCGGTGGTCGGACCTGGACGCGTACGGCCACGTCAACAACTCGCGCTTCCTCACCCTCTACGAGGAGGCGCGGGTGGCGTTGATGTTCGCCGGTGGCCGGGCGTGGGGCGTGGGCTCGCTCGCCGACGGGGTCGTGATCCGTCGGCACGAGGTCGACTACCTGCGCCCGGTCGACTACGCCCTCGGCCGGGCCACCGCCGAGGCGGCTCCGACGGTGCGCATCGAGCTGTGGGTGGAGGAGATCCGGGCCGCGTCCTTCACGGTCGCCTACGAGCTGTACGACGGCGACGTGCTGGCCAGCCGGGCCCGCTCCGTGCTGGTGCCGTTCGACCTGACCCGGCAGACGCCCCGGCGGGTCAGCCCGGAGGAGCGCGAGTTCCTGCTCTCGTACGCGCCGCGGCTCGGGCCGGCGTGACGGGGGCCGGGGGGCCGGCCCCCACTCCGGCGGGCGCGGCCGGCGGCGGGCACGGGATCGTGGACGCGGCCGACGCGGGGGCCTTCCTCGCCCGCCTGGTGCGGCTGGACCGGGACGCGCCGGTGCGGCTGCGGCCGACCGGCGTGGCGGGGCGTACGGCCCTCTGGGGGCGCCTGCCGTGGGGGGTGCTGGTCGTCCGCACCGTGGCCGGCGACGGCCCCGGCGACGTCACCGTCGGGGCCGGCGAGCTGCTCGCCGAGCTGGCAGCCGGCGGCGGGGCGCTGCCCCGGCGCCGGGACGAGCGGTGGCGCTGGCCGCTGCCGCCCCCGGCCAGCCGGCGGGTGGAGACGCTGCCGGCGGAGGAGTTGCGGCGGATCGCCGCGGCGGCGGCCGGCACCCTGCGCGACGCCGCCGCGCACGGCGTGGCCGGCCGGGCGGTCGGCCAGCGGGCGCTGCGCGACGCGCTGCTCGACCACGTGCCGGTGGTGGTCACCCCCGACGACCCGCCCGGCGAGCCGGTCGAGGTGACCCAGCGGATGGTCCAGGGGTTGGTCCGGATGGGCTTCCTCGGCGCCGCCGGGGAGGCTGCCGACGCGACCGGCGCGGGCGACGTCCAGGTGCGTACGGTCGGCCGTTGGGTCGGACTCGTGGGACCTTACGGAGCGATCTGGTCGCAGAAGGCTACGGATCTTGCCGTGCGGCCCCTCTGAGGTCATCCGTTCGGATGACCCATGGTCATTCTTCTGTCCTGGGGCTGTCGTTGGGGGGGTGCTTCAACCCGGCTGTCCGGGTACCGTCCATCCTCGGATCCAACGCACCGTAGGCGGCTGGATCCGCTGGGGAGTGAGGTGCGCGAACGATGCCGTGGTGGTCATGGCGCCCCGGTCCCGCCAACGGTGGCGGCGATCCGGACAGTCGGAGCGGGATCACAGTGGAGGGCACCGTCCGGGTCGGACCACCGGCCCCCCGTCAGCCGGGAGACGACTGCCCGGCGGCCGAGCGACCCGTGATGGCGGACATGCCGGCCACCGTCGAGCCGGTCACCCTGCGCCGTGTCTGCGACGCGCTCGACCTGCTCGACGTGCGCTACCTGGCCGACGGCGACGGGAACCTGCTGGCCATGTGGGAGCGGCACGCGGTGCTGGTCACCCTGGAGGGCCCCGAGGACGAGATCCTGGTGATGCGGGCCCGTCCACACGCGACGGTGCCGCCCGACTGGGCCGACCGGGCCTACCGGGTGGTCAACGAGTGGAACCACACCCGCCGCTTCTGCAAGGCCTACATCGGCGACCCGACAGAGCGCGGGCAGCTGCCGATCTACGCGGAGCTGCAGGTGCCGTTCGGCGCCGGGGCGCACGACGCGCTCCTGGTCGAGATGCTCGACTGTGGCGCGGCGGTCGCCACCAGCTTCGTCGACTGGCTGCACGACGAGGGCGCCCTGCTCTGAGTCGAGGTCGTCCTGCTCCGAGCCGAGACGGCCGCGCTGCGAGCGGAGGCGGCCGTGCGCCGAGCCGAGACGGCCGTGCGTCGACCCGAGACCGTCCGGGGCCGACGCGGCCCGCCCCGAGCCGACCCCCGTGCCCGGCGCGCGGTCAGGCGGGCCCGGCCGGGTCCTCCATCATGTTGACCATGAAGTACGCGGCCCGCTCCAGGTAGTCCCAGAGCGCGGTGGCGATCTCCGGCGGCAGGTCGAGCCGGTCGACGGCGCGGCGCATGTGCAGCAGCCACGCGTCCCGCTCGGCGGCGCCGATCCGGAACGGCGCGTGGCGCATCCGCAGCCGGGGGTGCCCGCGCTGGGCGGAGTACGAGTGCGGGCCGCCCCAGTACTGCATGAGGAACAGGGCCAGTCGGTCCGCGGCGGGGCCGAGGTCCTCCTCGGGATACATGGGACGCAGCAGCGGGTCGGTGGCGACCCCGGCGTAGAACTCGTCCACCAGCTTGCGGAAGGTGGGCTCGCCGCCCACCGCCTCGAAGAGGGTCATCGACGCGCCGGGACGGTCGGACTCACCTGCGGGATTCACCGTTCCATCCTGCCAGGTGCCATCCGCGGCGTCGGGGGGTGGCGGCTGTGCGTCAGCTCACCGCGTGCCGCTGGTAGCCCGGCTCGCCCGGCCGGCCGCCCACCGGATCGCCGTCGAGCTGCTCCGACGGGCCGCGCCGGCCGTCCCCCGACGACCCCGTCTCCGTACCGGCACCGGCGGCCAGCGGGACCGCCGTGCCCGCTGTCGCCCTGCCCGCCGCCTCGGCCCCCGCGACGGCCGCTTCGACGGCCGGCCGGCTCGGCCAGCGCAGGGCGACGAGCGCCATCAGCAGGACGCCGACCGCGCTCCACACCCCGACCACGATCGGGATCGGGTAGCGCTCGGACAGCAGCCCGGTGATCAGGACGGCCAGGCCCTGGATCACCTGGAGGCCGGTGGCCATCACCCCGAAGGCGCGCGCCCGGAAGCCGGCTGGCAGGGCCCGGACGAAGAGGCCGTTGGCCACGGGGAGCATGCCGGCGACCGCGAACCCGGAGGCCGCGGCGAGCAGCGCCACCACCAGCGCCGGCGGGTCGAACAGGGCGGGCACCAGGGCCAGCGGGGAGAGCACCGCCAACGGCCGCATCATGGTCAGCCGCCGGTCCGACCCGAACGCCCGGCCGACCACGAGGCCGCCGACGATGAAGCCGACGGGGCTGGCCGCCATGATGATCGCCTGGGCGGTGCCGGCGTCCAGCTGACCGGCGTGCTCGCTGGCCCAGGCGGCGGCCAGGCCCTCCGGCACCACGGAGAAGAGCATGGCGGCGAAGACCAGGACGGCGATGGCCCGCAGTACCGGGGTGCCGAACACGATCTGGAAGCCCTCCGCGGTCTCCCGCAACAGGTGGCTGCGGTGCGCGGCGGTCATCGCCGGCGGGCGGTCCGCCACCCCGAAGCGGACCAGCGCGGCCGACAGGGCGAACGTCGCCGCGTTGATCAGGAGCGCGACCGTGGGGTTGAAGGCGGCGATGGCGGCGCCGGCGAGGTAGCCGACGACCTGGGCGGCCTGGCCCACGCTGCTGTTGATCGACAGCCCCAGCACCAGCCGGTCCCCGGTGAGGATCAGGGGGATCAGCGCGGACTTGGCGGCCTGGCTGGGTGGGTTGGCCAGGGTGGTGGCGAAGAGCAGCGCCAGGATCAGCGGGACGGGAATGCCGGGAATGGCGATGCCGACCATCAGCACCATCCGGACGAGGTCGCAGACCACCATGACCTGCCGGTAGCGGTGCCGCTCCGCGAGCGTCGCGAGCAGGGGGCCGCCGACCAGCCAGGGCAGGTAGCTCACCGCGAACGCGGCCGCGGAGAGCGCGACCGACCGGGTCGCCTCGTAGACCAGCAGGGTGACCGCGGCCTTGGCGATGTAGTCGCCGATCCAGGAGAGAGCGCTCGCCGTGAAGACGGCGCGGTATTCGCGATCGACGAACACCTCACGGAAGGTTGCCGGCCCTTCCGGGGATGGTCGCTCGTCGGGCACCGTCGCCTCCATCGTTCCCGGGGCGGTCCACTCGTGATGGACGGGCCCGGGAACCGTCGTCAGATTCACGGATCAGCGAGGACGTGATCACGCTCTGGGGGAGCGCGTGCACCGGATTCTGCCCGATCGTCTGACAACTGGCTAGGGCGAACGGATTGATCGTCGCATCTCCGACTGAACGAACGGACGATACCCGAGGGGCCGCCCGGACCGCGACCCCCGCCGATGGCCTCCCGGCCGGCTCAGGTCGCGCCGCCCTGCCCGGTCTCGCCGGGGGCGGCGATCGGCACGCCGGGATAGAGCCGGGCGGCCGCGATCTTCGCGGTGATGCCGGAGTTCTCCAGCGCCTCGGCCAGCCGGCGCCGCAGCTCCCGGCCGACCGCGAACTGCCCGTCGGCGGTCGTCTTGACCACCGTACGGATCACCGCGCCCTCGACCGTCATCTGCTCGACGCCCAGCACCTCGGGCGCCTCGACGATCTCCGGCGCCAGCTCCGGGTCCACCGCCACCGAGGCGGCCGCGGTCCGCAGCACCGCCGTGGCCTGCTCGGTGCCGGCGAAGCCGATCGGCAGGTCCACCACGACCAGGGCCCAGCCCTGGCTCTTGTTGCCCACCCGGACGATCTCGCCGTTGCGGATGTACCAGAGCACGCCCCGCCCGTCGCGGACGGTGGTGACCCGCAACCCGACCGACTCCACCACGCCGGTCGCCTCGCCGAGGTCCACCGTGTCGCCGACGCCGTACTGGTCCTCGATCAGCATGAACAGGCCGGCGAGCAGGTCCTTGACCAGGCTCTGCGCGCCGAAGCCGAGCGCCACGCCCGCGATGCCGGCGCTGGCGAGCAGCGGGGCCAGGTCGAAGCTGAACTCCTTGAGCACCATCAGCACCGCGATGCCGAAGATGAACGCCGTGCTGAGGCTGCGCAGCACCGATCCGATCGCCTCGGCCCGCTGGCGGCGCCGCTCCGGGACGAACTCGCCCGGCTCGGCGGCGGCGGTGGGGATCCGCTCGCGCAGGGGCCGCAGCATGGTGGGCACGCCCGCGTCGGTGGTGGTGCGCACCAGCCGGCTGATCGTCCGGTGCACCAGCCACCGGGCGGCGACCGCCAGCAGCAGGATCATGACTATCCGCAGCGGCTTGAGCAGGATCCAGTAGCTGCCCTCGGCGAACCACACCGAGTTGGTGATGTCGAAGACGCTGCGGCAGAGCGCGTCGTCCAGGCAGGTCGGCGACGGGTCCGGCGTCGGCGCCTCGACGGCGGGCAGGGCGAGCGGCAGGAGGCTGGCGGTCACGCTGTCTTCGTACCGCACCGGGGGCCTCGTACTCCCGCCGACCCTCCGGGCCGTGACCGGGGCCCCGCGCGGCGCGGGTCGCGGCGGTCCGTACGAGGGCGAACCGGTCATCGTGACGGACGGGGAAACCCTTCCGGAGTGACCCCGGATTGGTACGTGCGATCCCCGGTTGGCGATGCCGCACGGACGGCCCACCCTCGACCATGGCGCAATACCTCACCAGTTCCTAGTGCTGTGTCCACTAACGTTCACCGGGTTTCCGGTGGGGTTGTGGATCCTCGCCGAATTGGCGAGCGACTCCCCACCGGTTGATGGGGCGGGCCACAGCGGGCCATCTGGACCCTCACACCGCCCGGTGGGCGGCGGGGGTCACGTCGGGACCGGCCGGTGCCGGGGAGGTGCCGGCCGGCTCGACGGTGCGTGACCACCCCAGGCAGCACAGGCAGGGC
>NZ_JBEYTP010000009.1:0-195922 GCF_040643125.1 Micromonospora sp. NPDC047465 | reverse complement strand
GTGGGGTTGGCCCGGGGGGGGGGGTGGGGGGGTTCCCGCGCGGGCCCCACGTCAGCGTGGCTCGCCGCCCCCCCCCCCCCCCCCCGGGGGGGGGGGGCCCCCCCCCGCCCCCCCCCCCCGCCGCGTCTCCGGCCCGCGTCCGCGCTGACCAGGCATCCGCTGATCGGACGAGGCTCCGCACCGATCGTCGCGTTTCACTTGCTGAGACCCTCGGCCGGCGTAGCATGGCGACAGAGTGACGTGGAACTTCCACCCGTTCCCCGCCGTCGCGGTTCATCCGGAGACCCACATGCGTTTCCTGATCGTTCGCACCGACATCCGCGCCGCCGCCGACGTGGACATCGTCGCCGCCTGGGCGTGCGGTGGCCGCCTGCGGGACGAGACCACCACGCCCGAACCACGCCGACAGATCGTGCACGCCGAGGACCGGGACGCCGCGCTGCTGCTGGCCCGGGCTTTATCCACGGTGGGCGCGGTCCGCTCCGGGAAACAGCGGGTCAAGGTGCTCCCGCTCGACGAGCCGGCCCTCGGCTGGCGAACTCGAAGCGACCGGGGCAGCTGACCCCTCCGAGACGTCCGTCGTGGCCGACCGGCTCCCCCGCCGCGTTCCTTGCCCAGCCGACCACGACGGCCCGTGTTCCCGGCCCGTGACCGTCGCGGCAACGGCGGCCACGGGCCGGGACCGCACGTTCGCGCGGTCACCCGCCCGGCCCCGCAGGTGCCGGTTCAGCAGTGGCCGTCGAGCCAGCGGTGGATCAGGAACAGTGCGATGGACGACCGCGGCGGCAGGACCAGCCGGGCGCCGCCCACATCCACCGGCCGCCCCGCCAGGGCCGCCCCGATCTCCGTGCGGGTGAACCACCGGGCGTACGCGATCTCCGCCGGGTCCAGCCGCACCGGGTGCTCCGGGTCGGCCGTGGCGAGGAAGCCCAGCATCAGCGAGCCGGGGAACGGCCACGCCTGGCTGCCCGCGTACGCGATGTCCTCGACCGGGACGCCGACCTCCTCGCGGACCTCGCGCAGCACGGCGGCCTCGGCCGACTCCCCCGGCTCGACGTAGCCCGCGAGGCAGGAGAAGCGGCGCTCGCCGGGGGTCTGCGGCCAGGTGGCGTTGTTGCCGAGCAGGCACCGCCCGCCCGCCCCCGGCACGCCGTCGTGCACCAGCACGATCATCGCCGGGTCGGTACGCGGCCAGATCCGCTCCCCGGCCCGGTCGACGCGGGACCAGCCGGCCTCGTCCACCTCCGTCGGATGCCCGGTGGCCGACGAGTAACGGTGCCGCAGGTGCCAGTTGACCAGCGCCAGCGCGGTGGTGAACAGCCCGGCGTCCCGGTCGACCAGCAGGTGACCGACCTCGCGCAGGTGCGCCGGCCGGGCGCCGGGCACCGCCGGCAGCGGGGCGTCCACGGCGAAGACCGGCACGCCGTCGGGCTCGACGCCGAGGAACATCGGGGACGCCGCCGGCGGCAGGTCGGCCGCGTCCAGCAGCACCAACGCCGGCGGCGACGTGTCCGTGCGTACGAGTGCCCGGCCCTCGTCGCCGGAGTCGAGCACCAGCACCCGCGCCCTGGCCCACGCCTGCGCCAGCCACCCCGGGTCGGTGCGCCGATGCGCCGCCCGGTCCAGGGTGGAGCGGGCCAGCGGCGGCGTGGGCTCCCCGCTCACGGCCGCGCCGGCTCGGTGACGACCGGGGTCAGCGCGGCGAGCTGCGGTGCGATCCGCTCGGCGTCGCCGAGCACCACGGTCACCGCACGGGCCGGGGCGAGGTAGCGGGCCGCCGCCTCGGCCACGTCGGCCACGGTGGCCTTCGCCAGCCGGGCGGCGTGCTCGGCCAGGAACTCCAGCCGCAGCCCGTTGCCGGCGTACGCGCTGGTCAGCGAGGCCAGCCCGGCCTGGGTGGACATGCCGAGCTGGAGGGTGCCGAGCGCGTACTGGCGGGCCTGTTCCAGCTCGTCCTCCCGGGGCGGGAGGCTGGCCAGCCGCCCCAGCTCGTACGTCGTCTCCAGCAGCGCCGGCCCGGTGACCTCGGTGGCCACCTCGGCGGCGGCGACCAGCACCGACCCGGCCACCGAGTGCTCGACGAGCGAGTGGGGGCCGTAGGTGTAGCCCTTGTCCTCGCGGATGTTCTCCACCCAGCGGGAGGAGAAGTAGCCGCCGAAGACCAGGTTGGCCAGTTGCAGCGCGGCGTGGTCGGGATGGGTGCGGGGCACCGCCGGCAACGCGATGCGCAGCGAGGACTGCACCGACCCCGGCCGGTCGACCAGCAGCAGCGGCCCGGGCTCCAGCGGCGGGGCGGGCGGCAGGTCGGCGGTGTGCCCGGCGCCGTTCCACCCCGACAGGGCCTTCTCGGCGGCGTCCAGCGCCCGCTCCGGCTGCACGTCGCCGACCAGCACCAGCACCGCGTCGGCGGGGTGCACCCGCTGGGCGTGCAGGGTGCGCAACACCCCCGGCCGGACCGCGCGGACCGCCTCCGGGTCCGGGGTCTGCACCGCGTACGGGTGCGTGCCGTAGACCCGCCTGAGCAGGGCGGTGCGGGCCAGGTGCGAGGGCTGGCTCTGCGCGACCTGGATCCGGTCGACCAGCCGGTCCCGCTCGGTCGCCACGTCCCCGTTCGGGTAGGTCGCGCCGGTGAGCACGTCGGCGAGGATCTCCAGCATCCGGTCCAGCCCGGTGACCAGGCCGGCGCCGGAGAGCATCAGCCGGTCCGGGTCGATCCCGGCGGACAGCCCGCCGCCGACCTTCTGCAGCTCGGCCGCGATCTGCACGCTGGACATGCCCTCGGTGCCGGAGAGCAGGGTCTGGGCGAGCATCGCGCCCCGGGCGAGGTGGCTGCGGCCGAAGGGCATCCAGAGCCGCAGCTCGACCAGGGGCACCGCCGGCCGGCGTACGGCGATCACGGTCAGCCCGTTGCCCAGCGTGCGCTCGGCCTGCTTCGGCAGCTTGAGCTTGCGGTTCGGGCCGAGGGGCGGCAGCTCCCGCGGCCCGGCCTGTGCGGTTGCCGACGCCTGGCCCTTCTTCGTTCGCGACTGCGGGGCTCGCAAACCCGGCTCACTCCTCGCGCTCACTGGCCTTCCTTCGTTCGCGACTGCGGGGCTCGCAAACCCGGCTCACTCCTCGTGCTCATCGGGCGCCTCCGGCGATGACCTCGATGGACGCGCGGCGCTCGGGCCGCAGGGTGGCCGCGGCGGCCCGGACCTGCTCGTCGGTGACCTCGCCCACGAGCCGGGGCAGGTCGTTGAGCAGCCCCGGCTCGCCACGCTGCTGCTCCAGCACGGCCATCCGCAGCGCCCGGCCGAGCACCGCGTCGGTGTCGCGCAGCAGGTGGGTCGCCATCCGGGCCTGGGTGCGGGCCAGCTCGCCCTCCGTCAGACCGTCGGTGGCCAGCCGGTCCAGTTCCTCGTCGATGGTGCGCAGCACCTTGTCCACGTCCCCGCCGGGCGGCAGGTGCGCCTGGAGCAGCAGCGCCGTCGGGTCCCGCACGTCGAACGGGTCGCCCATGAAGCCGAGGTAACCGCCGAGGCTGGTCACCGCCCGGTCCCGCTGCACCAGCCGCTCCACCAGCCGGGAGGCGTCGCCGTCGGTGAGCACCTCGGCCAGCACGACGTACGGCAGGTAGCCGGCGAAGTCGGTGACCGGGTCGGGCACCCGCCAGGCGCCGGCCACCGCCGGCAGCGGGGCCAGCCTGTCGGTGTACGAGGTGCGCCGCTCCGCGGTCAGGTCGGGCTCGGCGAAGTCGGGCCGCTCCGGCGCGGGCCGGGCCGGCACGTCGCCGAAGTGCCGCTCGACCAGCGCGGTCGCCTCGGCGACGTCGATGTCGCCGCTGACGGCCAGCACCGCGTTGCCGCTGGCGTAGTAGCGGCGGAAGAAGTCGGCGGCGTCGGCGACGGTGGCCGACTCCAGGTCGACGAAGGAGCCGTAGCCGTCGTGCGCGTTCGGGAAGGTGTCGAACATGACCGGCGGCAGGGTCAGCCAGGGGAAGCCCCCGTACGGCCGGTTGAGCACGTTGACCCGGATCTCCTCCTTGACCACGTCGACCTGGTTGCGCAGGTTCTCCTCGGTCAGCCGCGGGCCGCGCATCCGGTCGGCCTCCAGGAACAGCGCCCGCTCCAGGGCGTTGCTCGGCAGCGTCTCGAAGTAGTCGGTGTAGTCGAGGTGGGTCGAGCCGTTGAAGGTGCCGCCCGCCCCCTGCACGTGCCGGAAGTGGGCCAGCTTCTCCAGGTTCTCCGAGCCCTGGAACATCAGGTGCTCGAAGAGGTGGGCGAAGCCGGTGCGCCCCTCCGGTTCCGAGCGGATGCCGACGTCGTAGACCACCGCCACCCCGATCACCGGGGCGCTGCGGTCGGGGGTCAGGACCACCCGCAGGCCGTTGTCGAGGGTGAACCGCTCGACCGGGTACTTCGTCGCTGGAATTCTCGATCTCCGCGCCGCCACGGGATCGACCCTAGCGCGTCGGCACCCGCGCCATCGCCGACCTTCGGCCAGCCGCCTCGGCCGGCGTACCAACCGGCGCGCCCGCCGGTCCCGGCAGCCGGCGGCGACGCCGGGCCCGGCGGCCGTTGAACCCATCCAACGGATAGAGATTGCCGCCTTTACTGAGACACCAGTCCCGTCATGTGGTTGGCCCTTGACGCCAGCTCACCACCTGACCCACTCTTCCTACCAACTAAGTAGGAATACTGCGGATTGGATGGACGATGAGACGGCTCCCCTGGCGTCGGTTGGCCTCCCTGGCCACCCTCGCCGTCGTCGGCGCGGCGACCCTGGGCACCGCCGCCGCGTGCGGCGACGACAGCGAGAGCGCGGGCGGCGGCTCCGGCCCGGTGACCCTGCGGCTCGGCTACTTCCCCAACATCACCCACGCGCCGGCGGTGGTCGGCGTGGAGAAGGGCATCTTCGCCGAGAAGCTCGGCACCGGCGTCACGCTGGAGACGAAGACCTTCAACGCGGGCCCCGCCGCGATCGAGGCGATCTTCTCCGGTGCGCTCGACGCCACGTACATCGGCCCGAACCCCACCGTGAACGCCTTCTCGAAGTCCAAGGGCGAGGCCGTCCGGGTCGTCTCCGGCGCGGCCTCCGGCGGCGTCGCGCTCGTGGTGAAGCCCGGGATCACGTCGGTCGAGCACCTGCGGGGCAGGAAGATCGCCACCCCGCAGCTGGGCAACACACAGGACGTGGCGATCCGCCACTGGCTCAAGGAGAAGGGCCTCACGACGACCAAGGAGGGCGGCGGCGACGTCAAGATCATCCCGCAGGAGAACGCCCAGACGGTGGAGACGTTCGGCAGCGGGGCGATCGACGGCGCCTGGGTGCCCGAGCCGTTCGTCTCCCGGCTGGTCAACGCCGGCGGGAAGGTGCTCGTCGACGAGCGCGACCTCTGGCCGGACGGCAAGTTCGTGATCACCAACCTGATCGTCAGCACCAAGTTCCTCAAGGCCCACCCCGACGTGGTGAAGAAGCTGGTCGAGGGGCAGGTGGCGGCGAACGAGTTCGTCAACGGCAAGCCCGACGAGGCGCAGCAGGCCATCTCCGACCACATCGGCAAGATCAGCGGCAAGCCGCTGGACCTCAAGCTGATCAAGCAGGCCTGGCCGACGCTGGAGTTCACCAACGACCCCATCGCCTCCTCGCTGAAGACCGGGCTCGACCACGCCGTCGCGGTCGGGCTGACCCAGCCGGTCAGCCTCGACGGGCTCTACGACCTGACGTACCTCAACGAGGTGCTCAAGGGCCAGGGCAAGGCCGAGGTCGTCCAACCATGACGTCGACCACGACGGCGCCCCGCAGCGCGACCGGCCCGGTCGCGCTGCGGGGCGTCACCAAGGTGTACGGGCGCGGGGCGAACGCCGTCCTCGCCCTGGACGGGGTCTCCCTCGACGTCGCGCCCGGCGAGTTCGTCTGCCTGGTCGGGGCCTCCGGCTGCGGCAAGAGCACGCTGCTCAACCTCGTGGCCGGCCTGGACCGGCCCAGCGGCGGGCGGATAGCCCTCGGCGAGAGGGTCGAGCCGGGGCTGATGTTCCAGGAGCCGGCCCTCTTCCCCTGGCTGACCGTCGAGGGCAACGTCGAGGTGCCGCTCAAGCTGCGCGGGCTGCCCCGGGCCGCGCGCCGGGAACGGGTCGCCGAACTGCTGGGCACGGTGCACCTGGCCGACTTCGGCCACAAGCGCCCGCACGAGCTCTCCGGCGGCATGCGCCAGCGGGTGGCGCTGGCCCGCACCCTCGTCCTGGACACGCCGGTGCTGCTGATGGACGAGCCGTTCGGCGCGCTGGACGCGATGACCCGCGACATCCTGCACGACGAGCTGGAACGGATCTGGACCGAGCGGCGGCTCACCGTGCTCTTCGTGACGCACAACGTCCGGGAGGCGGCCCGGCTCGCCGACCGGATCATCCTGCTCTCCAGCCGACCCGGCCGGATCATCTGGTCCACCCCGGTCGACGTGCCCCGGCCGCGACGCATCGACTCCCCCGAGGTCGCCGCGGTCGCCGCCGAGGTCACCGGCCGCCTGCGTACGGAGGTGGGCCGCCATGGCCGGTGACACACTCGCCGCCGTCCCGCGTACCGACGCGGAGATCTCGGGGCTGGACGCCCTGGAGCTGGCCGGCCGGGAGCAGAGCAGGCCACGGGCCGCCCGGCTCTGGACGGCGACCTGGCCGAAGCTGGCCGCGCTCAGCATCGCCGTCGGCGCGTGGCAGGTCGTCGTCTGGACCGGCTGGAAGCCCGAGTACGCCCTGCCCGGCCCGGCCGCCGTGGGGCAGGAACTGCTCCGGCAGGTCAGCGGCGTCCAGCTCTGGGACGGACTCGCCACGACCCTGCGCCGGGCGGCGGTCGGCTACCTCTTCTCGGTCGCCGTGGGCCTGCTGCTCGGCCTCGCGGTGGCCCGGTCACGGATCCTGCGGGCCGCGATCGGTTCGATGATCACCGCGCTGCAGACCATGCCGTCGATCGCGTGGTTCCCGCTGGCGATCCTGCTCTTCGAGCTGAGCGAGAAGGCGATCTTCTTCGTGGTGGTGCTCGGCGCCGCGCCGTCCATCGCCAACGGCGTGATCGCCGGCGTGGACTACGTGCCGCCGCTGCTGCTGCGCGCCGGCCGCAACCTCGGCGCCCGGGGGCTGAACCTGTACCGGTACGTCATCGCGCCCGCCGCGCTGCCGGCCATCGTGGCCGGCCTCAAGCAGGGCTGGGCGTTCGCCTGGCGCAGCCTGATGGCCGGCGAGCTGATCGTGGTCGGCATCTCGCAGACCTCGCTGGGCGCCCAGCTGACCTACTCCCGGGAACTGTCGGACTCGCCCTGGCTGATCTCCACCATGATCGTGATCCTGGTCCTGGGCCTGGTGGTCGACGCCGCCTTCGGGGCGGCCGACAAGGCGATCCGGCGCCGCTGGGGCGTACTGGACCAGGCCGGTCAGTGACGTGTACGTCTCCGCGCGCAGCGACTACGCGCTCCAGGCCATGCTCGCCGTCGCCGCCGCCGACCCGGTCGGCGGCGGCGGGCTGGTCAAGGCCGCGGCCCTGGCCGGCCGCCAGGACATCCCGCTGAGCTTCCTCCAGGGCATCCTGGTCGACCTGCGCCGGTCCGGCCTGCTGCACAGCCACCGCGGCACGGACGGCGGGTACACCCTCGCCCGCCCCGCAGCCGAGATCAGCGTCGGCGACGTGCTCCGCGCGGTGGGCGGATCGCTGACGACGGTCCGCGGGCTGCCGGCCGACCAGGCCGGCTACCGGGGCGCGGCGACCGGGCTCCGGGACGTCTGGCTGGCCGTGCACGGGGCGGTCGCCCTGGTGGTCGACCGGACCACCCTCGCCGACCTGCTGGGCACGCAGCATCCGGCGGTCGACACGCGGCAGGCCCCCACCCGCTGACCGCCGGCTCCCGGCGGCGGCCCCGCCGCGGCGCCCGGCCGGTGGTGGCTCAGCGGGCGACGGCGGTGGCTCAGCGGGCGACGGCGGCCCAGGGCGACGGCGATGGCCCAGTGTGACGGCGCGGCCCGAAGCGACGGCGCGGCCCGGGGCGACGGCGGTGGCTCACGGCGACGGCGGTGAGTCAGCCGGCGATGGTGGTGAGTCAGCCGGCGATGGTGGTGAGTCAGCCGGCGATGGTGGTCGGCCCCCCGGTCGGGCTGTGCAGCTCGACCGGGGCGGCCGGCGCGGCCCCGTCCGGGGTGGCGTGCCACGGCGTGAAGACCGCGACCATGGCGAGCAGCAGCCCGGCGAGCGCGACCGCGAGCACCAGCAGCAGTTCACGCACCGCGCCCGTGCCGACGTCGCCCGCCATGATCACCCCTCCCGCGCCGGGCGGTCCCGCCCGGGTCGTTCCCCCCGGCCCCCAGCTTCCACCACCACCGGCCACCGGAACAGTCACCGATCGGACGTAACGTCCGCTGATTCCCGACTCAGCCGGCGCCGGTCTGGAACGGGTGTTCACGGACCGTCACGACCGGTCCGGTACGGGTGCCTGCCCATTCCCGAGACCGACCGGGGCCGGGCCGCGGGAGGGTGGGCGTCAGGAGGCGCGGGGCGTCCGGGGCCGCCGCGGGCGGCGGGGCCGCCCCGAGGCGCGGTGCGGAGCCCGGCCACCCTCGCCGGCCCGCGCGCCGTCGCCGGCCCGGCCACCCGAGCGGCCGGCGGCCGACGTGGCGGAGGCGGCCTGCGGCGGGGGCGGCGCGATCGTCACCGGCACCCCGGACGGCTCACGGGCGCCGGTCACCCGGGCCAGTGCCTCGTCGCCGGGGCGTACCTGGACGGACTCGGGGCGGATGCCGGCAGTGCTCATCAGCCGGGACACGTCCCGGCGCTGCTCGGGCAGGACGAGGGTGACCACCGTGCCCGACTCCCCCGCCCGGGCGGTACGCCCACCCCGGTGCAGGTAGTCCTTCGCCTCGGTGGGCGGGTCCACGTTGACCACCAGGTCCAGCCCGTCGACGTGGATGCCCCGGGCCGCCACGTCGGTGGCGACCAGCGCGGTCACCTGCCCCGTGCGGAACTGCTCCAGGATCCGGGTGCGCTGCGGCTGCGACTTGCCGCCGTGCAGCGCGGCCGCGCGTACGCCCTTGGCCAACAGTTGGCGGGCGACCCGGTCGGCGCGGTGCTTGGTGCCCATGAACAGGATGGTGCGGCCCTCGCGGGCGGCGATCCAGGTCAGCGCGGCCGGCTTGTCCGCCGCGTCGACGTGCAGGACGTGGTGGGTCATCGCGGTCACGGTGGCGGTGCCCGGGTCGACCGAGTGCGAGACCGGGTCGGTGAGGAAGCGGCGGACCAGCTTGTCCACACCACCGTCCAGCGTGGCCGAGAAGAGCATCCGCTGCCCGTCCGGGGCGACCTGCTCCAGCAGCTTCGTCACCTGCGGCAGGAAGCCCATGTCGGCCATCTGGTCGGCCTCGTCGAGCACGGTGATCGCGACCTGGTCCAGCCGGGCGTCGCCGCGGTTGATGAGGTCGTGCAGCCGCCCGGGGGTGGCCACGACCAGTTCGGCGCCCGCGCGCAGGGCGTCCGCCTGGCGCTGCAGCGACAGGCCGCCGACGACGGTGGCGCAGCGCAGGCCGACGGCCCGGGCGTACGGGTCGAGCGCGGTGGTGACCTGCTGGGCCAGCTCGCGGGTCGGCACCAGCACCAGGGCCAGCGGCCGTCCCGCACGGGCCCGCCGGCCGGCGGTGCGGGACAGCAGCGGAAGCCCGAAGGCGAGGGTCTTGCCGGAGCCGGTGCGGCCCCGGCCGAGCACGTCCCGGCCGGCCAGCGAGTCCGGCAGGGTCGCCGACTGGATCGGGAACGGCTCGGTGATGCCCTGGGCGGCCAACTCGGCGAGCAGCGCCGGGGCCAGCCCGGTAAGGGCGAAAGAGGGTACGACAGTGGTCATGCGGAAGCCTTCCTCGACGGCGGCACGTGTCGAGGGAGGGCGCCGGAGGCGGCGCTGTCACCGGCGGACCGAGCCGCGGGTGACTCACAAGCACGAACCGAAAGGGGTACGGGAGCCCGGCCCGCCGCCGTTTTGCCGCCTGCGTACGCAGGTCGACGGCGGGGCGGACCGGTCCCGTCACCAGGCCCGGAGGGCGCGGTGGGTGTTACGCGAAGATCCGAAGATCAGAGCGGGCGGATGTTCTCCGCCTGCGGGCCCTTCTGGCCCTGGGTCACCTCGAACTCGACCCGCTGGTTCTCGTCCAGGCTCCGGTAGCCGGAGGACTGGATCGCCGAGAAGTGGGCGAAGACGTCGGCGCCGCCGCCGTCCGGGGTGATGAAGCCGAAGCCCTTGTCAGCGTTGAACCACTTGACGGTGCCAATAGCCATTTTTGTCTCGTCTCCTTGACGGAACGTCGAACCCGCACTTGTTGCGGGCCCGAAGAGGAGCGCGCCACGCGGAACTGCCTGGCTCGCTTGTCGCTTCTGGTCGCCCCGCCCGGAGAACTCCGGACACAACAAAGAGCGCCTGGGCCACAATCCTCCAGGCGCACACAGAGTCTCTGGGAACCATAACTGCAACGCGATCAACCTATCACGGATTCGCCGGATGGCCCACCGTCTGCCGGATTTTCCGGCACCGAGGTGATCAGCGCGGTGAGCCCGTCGGCGTCGAGCAGGTCGGCCGGGCGCACGGTGACGCCGTCGCGCACGTAGTGGAACGCCGCGCCGACCCGCTCCACCGGCACCCCGGCCAGCTCCGCCCAGGCCAGCCGGTAGACCGCGAGCTGCACCGCGGCCACCTCGGCGGCGGGGCCGGCAGGCTGCCGGCCGGTCTTCCAGTCGACCACGTCGAACCGGCCGCCGGGCCGGGCGAAGACCGCGTCCATCCGGCCCCGCACCACCACCCCGGCGATCACCGTGGCGAACGGCACCTCCACCTCGACCGGCACCCGGTCGGCCCACTCGCTGGCCAGGAAGCGCTCCTGGAGCTCGGCGAGCGCCTCGTCGGGCGCGGCGTCGGCGTCGGCCGCGCCGGGCAGCTCGTCCAGGTCGAGCAGCCGGTCGGCGCCGAACCGCTGCTCCAGCCAGGTGTGGAAGGCGGTGCCCCGGCGGGCGTACGGGCTCGGCTCGGTGGGGACCGGACGGCGCAGCGCCCGGGCCAGCGCCGCCGGATCCCGGCGCAGCGCCACCAGCTGGGTCACCGACAGCTGCCCGGGCAGCGCCACCTCGACCGCGCCGGCCTGCCGGGTCAGCTCGGCCCGCTCGGCGAGCAACAGGTCGGCCTCCCGCCGCCACCGCGCGACGTCCGGGTCGCCGGCCGGCGGCTCGGCTCCCGCCCCGGCGGCGTCGTCGCCGTCGGCCGGCCGTTCCGGGCCCGCCCCGTCACCGGGTTCCGGGCCGGCCGCGCCCCGCCCGCCGGCCGACGGGCGGCCCGCCGCGTCGCCGTCGGCGAGGAAGCGGCGGACCAGGACGGCCGCCTCGGCCAGCGCCGGGCGGCGGGCGCCGAGCGGATCGGCCGGCCACTCGGCGCGGAGCACCACCTCGGTGGTCGGGTTGACCGCGTCGCCCGGCGGCTCCGGCGCCCACTCGTCGACCAGGTGCCCCGCGCGGCCGTCCAGACAGGCGTCGTGCACCTCCCGCAGCAGCACCGACGGGCCGCGCGGCCGCTTGGTCCCCTCCCCCCACCAGTGGCCGGAGCAGAGCAGCAACCGGCGGGGCCGGGTCACCGCCACGTACGCCAGCCGACGCTCCTCCCGCTCGTCGTGCGCCCGCCAGGCGTCGGTGAAGTCCTCCAGCGCCCGCGCCACCCCGCGCTGGTCCTCGGTGCCGCCCAGGCCCAGCTCGGGCAGCCCGTCGGCGTCGCCGCGCAGCGGGAACGGCAGCACGCCGAGCCCGCCCAGCCAGTGGTCGGAGTTGCGCACCGGCCCCGGCCACACGCCCCGGCTCAGCCCGGCCACCGCGACGACGTCCCACTCCAGGCCCTTCGCGGCGTGCGCGGTGAGGATCTGCACCGCCCCCTCGACCACCTCCACCTCGCCCGGGCTGAGGCCGCGCTCCTCGTCCTCGGCGGCGGCGAGGTAGGCCAGGAAGCCCGACAGGGTGGCGCCCGGCGTCTCGCCGCCGAACCGGGCGGCGACGTCGCCGAGCGCGTCCAGGTGGCCCCGGGCCAGGCCGGCGTCCCCGGCGCCGTCCCGGCCGGCGCGTACGGCCACCTCCACGTCCAGGCCGATCGTGCGCTCGATGTCCGCGATCAGCTCCGGCAGGGACTGGTCCAGCCGGTAGCGCAGCAGCCCCAGCTCCCGGGCGTACGCGCGCAGCCGGGCGTAGCCCTCCGCCGAGTACGCCTGCGCCGGGCCGAGGTCGGCCAGCGCCTCGACCAGGGTCGCCTCGTCGAGCAGGTCGGGGGTGATCTCCGGGCTGCCGTCGTCGGCGAGCTTCCGCCGGGCGGCGGCGATGCCCTTCGCCCGCCGGTGCAGGGCCACCAGGTCACGCGGGCCGATCCGCCAGCGCGCCCCGGTCAGCAGCCGCAACAGGGCCGCCCCGTCCGTCGGGTCCGCCAGCACCCGCAGCGTGCACACCACGTCCCGCACCTCGGGGGTGTCCAGCAGGCCGCCCAGGCCGACCACCTCGACGGGCAGCCCGCGCTCGCGCAGCGCCGACTCGATCGCGGGGATCTGGCTGCGCAGCCGCACGAGCACGGCCGTCGTCGGCCGCAACGGCACCGGGATGTGCTCGGGCAACGCGCCGGGCATGGCAGCCGCTCCGCGCCAGGCGTGCAGCACGCTGTCGGCGATCCAGTCGGCCTCGTCGGCGTACGTCGGGAGCAGGGCGCAGTGGACGGTGCCGCCGGCTGCGCCGCGGGCGCTGCGGTGCGGCACCGGGTCCTTGACGCTCATCGCGGCGTGCAGCTCCGGCACCCGGGCGCCGGCGGCGCGCAGCGGGGTGGCCAGGGCGTTGGCGACACCGAGGATCTCGGGGCGGTTGCGCCAGCTCGTGGTGAGGCCGAGCACCTCGGCCGGCGCGCCGTCGGCGCGGGCGAACTCCGTGGGGAAGCGGTCCAGGGTGCCGGCGCTCGCCCCCCGCCAGCCGTAGATCGACTGGCACGGGTCACCGACCGCGGTCACCGGGTGCCCACCGCCGAACAGCGCGTTGAGCAGCACCACCTGGGCGTGGCTGGTGTCCTGGTACTCGTCCAGCAGCACCACCCGGAAGCGGTCCCGCTCGATCTCGCCGACCCCCGGGTGGTCCCGGGCCACCCGGGCCGCCCGGGCGAGCTGGTCGGCGAAGTCCATCGCCTCGAAGTCCTCCTTGCGCCGGGCGTACGCGCGCACCAGCGGGAGCAGCTTCAGCCGGGTCTGCTGGAGGGCCAGGGCCTTGCGCACGTCGGCGTAGACCCGGCCGGGGCGGGCCTGCACCTCGGCGAAGAACCGGCCCGTCCAGGCGGCCAGCTCGTCCGGGTCGACCAGGTGCTCGTCCAGCTCGCCGGCGAGCGCCAGCACGGCGTCGGTGACCGTGCTCGGCATCCGGTCCACCTCGGACATGTCGCCGTCGTAGTTGCGCACCAGCAGGTCGACGAGCTGCCAGCGGGACGCCTCGGTGAGCAGCCGGGTGGACGGCTCGTAGCCGGCCCGCAGCCCGTGCTCGGTGACGATCCGGCCCGCGTACGAGTGGTAGGTGGAGACGGTCGGCTCCCCCGCCAGCGGGTCGTCGAGCGGGTCCCGCCCCCGCCGCCCGAGCCGCCGCACCAACTGGTCGAGCCGCGTACGCACCCGGTGCGCCAGCTCGCCGGCGGCCTTGCGGGTGAAGGTGAGCCCGAGCACCTGCTCCGGCCGCACGTGCGAGTTGGCGACCAGCCAGACCACCCGGGCCGCCATCGTCTCGGTCTTGCCCGAGCCCGCGCCCGCGACCACCAGCAGGGGCTCCACGGGCGCGGCGATGATGGCCGCCTGCTCCCGGGTGGGCGCCGGCAGCCGCAGCAGCTTCGCCAGCTCCACCGGCGTGTACCGGGGGCCGGCGTCGGCGACCCGGGGCGCCGGTGTCGCCGTGCCGAACAGGGCGGGCTGGGTCACCGCTCCGCCTCAGTTCGCGACTGCGGGGCTCGCAAGCTCACTCCTCACACTCACGGTGCTGTCCTGGTTTCGCGGCCGCAGGGGCTCGCAGCCTCATTCTCAGGCTCACGGTTGGTCGGGGCGGCGGGCGGTCGGCGGCTCGACCACCTGGCGGCCCTGCCCGGACACGGGGCAGCTCGACCGCACCGGGCAGACCCGGCACTTCGAGTTGGCGACGGCGGCGAACGTGGCGGCGGCCATCGTATCGGCGGTGCGCCGCACCAGCGCGGTCGCCCAGCCGGCCTCCGGGCCCTCCCCGGCCGGCGGCTGGCTCTGCTCCTTCGCGTCCTTCGCCCCGGTGCCGAGCTGCACCAGCGCCGCCCCGCCGGACTCCTCGCCGAACTCGGCGAACGCTCCCGCCTCGACCGCCGCCTGGTACGCACCGAGCTGCGGGTGCTCGGCCAGGTCGTGCGCGGTGACCGCGGTGGACTTGCCCGTCTTCAGGTCGATCACGACCAGCCGGCCGTCGGCGTCGACCTCCAGCCGGTCCACCCGGCCGACCAACTCGACGGGCCGGTGCGGGTCGTCGAGGCGCACCGCGAACTCGTGCTCGATCGCGAGCAGCCGGCGCGGGTTGGCCGCCAGCCAGCGCAGCAGCTTGTCGACCATCCCCTCGGCGCGGGCCCGCTCGGGCCCGACCATCCAGCGGGCGGCCAGCTCGATCGCGTCGAACCGGGCGGCGACGTAGTCCAGCAGGGCGCCCCGGTCGACGCTCGCGTCCTCGGCGAGCATCGCGGCGGCGTGCACGAGGTTGCCGACCCCCTGGGCGGCGCTGGCCGGGGCGCTGCCGCCGTGCCGCTCCAGCAGCCAGCGCAGGCTGCACCGCAGCGCGCTCTCCATGCCCGACGGGGTGACCCGGACCGGCTCCCCCTCGTCGACGAGCGGGCGGTCGTCGGAGAGCTGCCGCAGCCCCCACCAGTCGTCCGGGTGCGCGCCGGCCACCCCGGCGGCCGCGAGGCGGGCCAACTCGGCCGCCGCCGCGTGCCGCCGGGCGTAGGGCGCGTCCGGGTCGCTGACCGCCGTACGCAGCTCCGCCACCAGCGCGGGCAGGGTGAGCGCGCGGGGCGGCCGGCTCACCGGCAGCGTCCTCGCCCGGTCCGGTTCCTCCTCGGCCGCCATGACCGGTCCGTCGCCCGCCCCCGCCGCCACCGCCCCGGCTCCCGGCCGGGCCGGTTCCTCCTCGGCCGCCGCCCCGGCTTCCGGCCGAGCCGGGCCGGACCCGCCCGACGTCGATCCGGCCCGCGTCGGCCCGGACGGGTCCGGCCGGCCGGGCGGGGAGCCGTCGTCCGGCGCGGGCGGGTCGGTCGGGCCCAGCTCGTAGAGGAAACGGCTCGGCTGTTCCTCGTGGTCGTCGCCGCCGACGGCGGCGGAGGCGACCGCGCTGACCAGCAGCCGGCGCCGGGCCCGGGTGACCGCCACGTGGAACAGCCGCCGCTCCTCGTCCAGCAGCGCCGAGGTCTGCCCGACCAGGGTGGCCACCGTGCCGGCGCCGGCCGCCCGGCCGGCGAGCACGTCGACCAGCCGCTCGGAGCCGAGCAGGCTGCCGCGCAGCCGCAGGTCGGGCCAGACGCCCTCCTGCACCCCGGCGACCGCCACCAGGTCCCACTCCAGCCCCTTCGCGGCGTGCGCGGTGAGCAGCCGGACCGCCTCACCCCGGTCGGCGGTGGGGGCGATCGTGTCCGCCGGCAGGTCCTGGCCGAGGACGTGGTCGAGGAAGACCTCGGTGCGCGCGCCGGGCAGCCGGTCCGTGAACCGGGCCGCCGCGTCGAAGAGCACCATCACGGCGTCGAGGTCCCGGTCGGCGGCCTCGGCGCGCCGGCGCCGGGCCACGTCCCCCTCGCCGGCCACCGTCTGGCCCCGGCCGATCGCGGCGGACCACAGCTCGGCCAGCCCGCTGGCCCGCCAGACCGCCCACAGCACGTCCTCCGCGGTGGCGCCGGGCCGGGCGGCGGTCTCCCGGGCGACGGCCAGCAGGCCGGCCACCGTCTGCGCCGGCTCGGCCCAGCGCCGCTCGATCCCGGCCAGCTCGGCCGGGTCGCGCAGCGCCTCGACGACCAGCTCGCCCGAGGGCCGGCGGTCGCCGGCGGCCAGCGCCAGGGCCCGCAGCCCCTGCCGCAGCCGCCGCTCGGCCAGCGGATCGGCGCCGCCGAGCGGCGAGTGCAGCAGGGCGACGGCGGCCTCCTCGTCGAGCCGCTCGGGCTCCAGCGCGCAGCGCAACAGGAGCAGCAGCGGCGCGACCGCCGGTTGCAGGTGCAGCGGCAGGTCCTCGCCGTGCACCACGGTGGGCACCCCGGCGGCGTGCAGCGCGCGTTGCAGCGAGGGCAGCTGCCGCCCGGTGGAGCGCACCAGCACGGCCATCTCCGACCACGGCACGCCGCCGAGCAGGTGCGCCTCGCGCAGGGCGTGGGCCAGCCAGGCCGCCTCGCTGGTGGCCGAGCGGAAGGTACGCACCTCCACCGAGCCCGGCGGCGCGTCGGGCAGCGGGTGCAGCCTGCGGTGCGCCGCCGGGCCGCGCAGCCGCCGCGCCAGCCGGCCGGACGCGGCGAGCAGCCGGGGGCCGGCCCGGTAGGAGGTGGTCAGCACCACCTGCGCCGCGGGCGCGCCGGAGGCGGTGCGGAAGCGGTGCGGGAACGTGGTCACCACGGCGGGGTCCGCGCCGCGGAAGGCGTACGTGGACGAATCAGGGTCGGCGAACGCGACGAGGGACTTGCCGCCGCCGGCCACCGTCGCGAGCAGTTCCTGCTGTGCGGGATCGGTGTCGGCCAGCTCGTCGACGTAGACGTACGCCAGCCGGCGTCGCTCGGCCGCGAGCAGCTCGGGGTCGTCGAGCAGCATCCCGGTGGCGGCCCGGACCAGCTCGGCCGGGTCGTACGCGACGGAGCCGCGGTTGCTGACGTCGCGCAGGGCGAGCACGGCCACGTACTCCCGGAGGAAGCGCGCGGCGGCCGGCCAGTCGGCGCGGCCGAGCTTCTCGCCCAGCCGGGCCAGCTCGACGGGGCCGACCCCGCGCTCGGCGGCGCGCATCAGCAGGTCGCGCAGTTGTGCCGCGAAGGCCCGGGTGCGCAGCGCGGGGCGCAGGTCCTCCGGCCAGCCGACCGGGTCGTCGCCCGGTTCCTCGCCGACCACGTCGAGCAGCTCGCGGATGATCAGATCCTGCTCGGGGCCGGTGAGCAGCCGGGGGGACGGCTCTCCCCGCTCGGCCGCGGCCCGGCGCAGCAGCCCGAAGGCGTACGCCGGGAAGGTGCGCACCAGCGGCTCGCGCAGCACGCGGCGCCCGCCCCCGGCGGCCCGGGCCTCGATCCGCTGGCGCAGCGCGGTGGCGCCCCGGCGGCCGAAGGTGAGCACCAGGATCCGCTCCGGGTCGACGCCCTCGGCCACCCGCGCGGCGACCGCCTCGACCAGGGTGCTGGTCTTGCCCGTGCCGGGGCCGCCGAGCACCAGCATCGGCCCGTCGGTGTGCGCGACGACCTCAGCCTGGCGCGGGTCGGTCAGCCGCGCCGTCCCCTGGTGCGCGTCACCGCCGGCCGGCCCACCTGGCCGCCCGTCCCCCCGCGCCGGCCCACCGGACCGGTGGCCCCCCGGGGCCGCCTCGGCGGGCCGGCGCACCAGCCGGTACGCCTGCATCCCCCCATCCCACCACGCCGGTACGACACCCCCGCCCCGCCACCCCGCTCGCACGGTGCCGAGGCCAACGTCCCGCCTTCCTTCCGCGATCCTGCACTGTCGGCCCCGACACGCAAGGGGGCGCGACAGGGGCCACGTGTGCAAGATCGCGACGAAGCGGGGAAGGGTGGGGTGGGTCAGGTCAGGCGGAGTTCGAGGGTGTCCAGGGCGACGGGGACCGTGTCGGTCACGGTGAGCAGGTCGAGCCCGGCGGGCTTGAGGAAGGTCTGGTCGGCCAGGGCGCGCAGCCAGTCGAGCATCGGGCGGTAGAAGCCGTCGGTGTCGACCAGCACCATCGGCTTGGCGTGCAGGGCGAGCGTCGCCGTCGTCCACACCTCGAACAGCTCGTCGAGGGTGCCGAGGCCGCCGGGCAGCGTGAGGAACGCGTCCGACTTGTCGATCATCAAAGTCTTGCGACTGGCCATCGAGTCGGTCACGAGCAGCTCGTCCGACGCCAGGTCGGCGACCTCCAGGTCGACCAGCGACTGCGGGATCACCCCGATCGTCCGCCCGCCGGCGGCCCGCGCGCCGTCCGCCAACGCGCCCATCATGCCGACGCACCCGCCCCCGCTGACCAGCGTGTGCCCGCGCCGGGCGATCTCCGCGCCCGTCTCGGCCGCGAGGTCCAGCCAGCGGCGGTCGAGCGTACGGGAGGAGGCGCAGAACACGCAGATCGCCGCCACGCCTCAGCCCTCCCCGCTCGTGTCGCCCGCCCGGCGCGGCCCGGCCGACGCACCGCCACCCGACGCACCGCCACCCGACGCACCGCCACCCGACGCACCGCCACCCGACGCAGCGCCACCCGGCGCATTACCACCCGGCGCACCGCCGCGCGACGTGGCGTCGCCGGGCACGTCGGCGCCGCCGGTCGACCCGCCGCCGGCCGCGGCGGCGGCCTGCTGTTCGGCGGCGGCGACGGCCACGGCCTCCTCGCGGACCGCCTCCTGCTCGGCGGAGAGGACGGCCTCGGCCTCCACGATGTGCCGGACCGCCGCGTCGACGTCGTCGGTCACGCAGATCAGTTCCAGGTCGATCGGCCCGATCTTGCCGTCGGCGGCCATGGTGTCGCGCAACCAGTCGAGCAGGCCACGCCAGTAGTCGGCGCCCATCAGCACCACCGGGAACCGGGTGACCTTGCCCGTCTGCACCAGGGTGAGCGCCTCGAAGAGCTCGTCCATGGTGCCGAACCCGCCGGGCAGCACGACGAACGCCTGCGCGTACTTGACGAACATCGTCTTGCGGGCGAAGAAGTAGCGGAAGTCGATGGCCAGGTCGACCCAGTCGTTGAGGCCCTGCTCGAAGGGGAGCTCGATGCCGAGCCCGACGGAGAGCCCGCCCGCCTCGCTGGCACCCCGGTTGGCCGCCTCCATCACGCCCGGCCCGCCGCCGGTGATCACCGCGTAGCCGGCCCGGGCCAGGGCCCCGCCCAGCGCCTCGGCCAGCCGGCACTCCGGGCTCTCCGGCCGGCTGCGGGCGGAGCCGAAGACGCTCACCGCCGGAGGAAGGTCGGCGAGGGTGTCGAAGCCCTCCACGAACTCGGAGAGGATGCGCAGGGCCCGCCAGGCGTCCTTGGTCTTCCAGTCGCCGCGCCCCCGCGAGTCGAGCAGGCGCTGGTCGGCGGTGCTGCTCGGGATCGCCTGCCGACGCAGTGTCACGGCGCCCCGGTGCCGTTCCCGTCCCGGCTCGCGGCCGGCCTCCCGCCCGTTGCTCTGACCCATGGGAGCAACCGTAGTGGAGCGACACCCGCCGGGTGCGCGGGGCGACGAGCCCGGAAATTAGTTCCGGATCATGGGCAACTAATTCGGTCGCCCGTACGTCTTACTATTCACATACCGGGTATGCCCCGGCGCGCGCCTTCGGGGGAGGAGCCAGCGTGATCAGCAACAGCGAGATGATCCGGATCCGGCGACAGATGCAGCGCCGGATCCGCGACGTGGTGGCCGAGCGCCGCCGCGCCCGCCTGATGGAGCCGTCCGCCGCCGACCAGGGCGGCCCGGCCGACGCCCGGCCCACCGCCGACGCGTCCGCCGCCGTCTGACCGCACCGCCACCGTCCGACCGCACCGCCATCGTCCGACCGCACCGACGACACGCGACCGGGAGGTTCGCGTCACCGGGCACCGCCCGGCCGACGTGGGCCTCCCGGTCGCGCTCGGGGCGGGCGACCACCGGGGCGGGCGGCCGGCAGGCGACCGGACGACCGCCCAGGAGGCCGTCAGGCGGGGGCGAGCCAGCGGTGCAGCGTGGCGGCGCCGTCCCGGATCTTGCTGATCTCGACGTGCTCGTCCGGGTGGTGGGCCAGGTTCGGGTCGCCGGGGCCGAAGTTCAGAGCCGGAATGCCCATCGCCGCGAACCGGGCCACGTCCGTCCAGCCCAGCTTGCCGATCGGCGCGGCGCCGACCGCCGCGAGGAACTCCCGGGCCGGGGCCGCCTCCAGCCCGGGCGGGGCGCCGGCGGCCGAGTCGGTGACCCGCACGTCGAAGCCGGCGAAGACCTCCCGCACGTGCGCCTCGGCCTCGGCCGGCGTACGGTCCGGCGCGAACCGGTAGTTGACCTCGACTTCGCACCGGTCCGGCACCACGTTGCCGGCCACGCCGCCGTTGATGCGGACCGCGTTCATCCCCTCCCGGTAGTCGCAGCCGTCGATGGTGACGCGCCGCGCCTCGTACCGGGTCAGCCGGTCGAGCACCTCGCCCGCCGCGTGGATCGCGTTCACCCCGTGCCACGAGCGGGCCGAGTGGGCGCGTACGCCGGTGGTGGTGACGATCGCCCGCATGGTGCCCTGGCAGCCCGCCTCGACGATCCCGTACGTCGGCTCCAGCAGCACCGCGAAGTCCGCCTCCAGCCACTCCGGGTGCGCCTCGGCGACGAGGAAGAGGCCGTTGTACTTCGACTCGATCTCCTCGGCCTCGTAGAAGAAGTACGTCACGTCGTAGCGCGGGTCCGGCAGCGTCACCGCCAGGTGCAGCGCGTACGCCACCCCGGACTTCATGTCCGAGGTGCCGCAGCCGTACATCAGGTCGCCGCGCATGCTCGACGGGAAGTTGTTGTTCAACGGCACCGTGTCAAGGTGGCCGGCGAGCACGATCCGCTGGTCCCGGCCCAGGTCGGTCCGCGCCATCACCGTGTTGCCGTGCCGGTAGGTGGTCAGGTGCGGCACGCCCCGCAGCACCTCCTCCACGCAGTCGGCGATGGCCTTCTCGTCGAGGGACACGGACTCTATGTCGACCAGCGCGCGGGTCAGGGCCACCGGATCGGCCAGGACCTCGGGGGTCAGCGGGTTCTCCATGGTTCGCACGGTACCGTCAGGTCGGGTGAGCGCGAGGAGCGAGCGTTCCCCGGGCGACCGGCGTGGGACGCCGCCGCGCGGGGGCGCGAGGGGAACCGGCGACCCGCAGCCACGAACGAGAGGTGAATCAGTGACGTCCGAATCCGCCTGGGGCATCGGCCTGGCCACCGTGACCGCTGACGACCAGGTGCTCGACACCTGGTACCCGACCGGCAAGCTGGGGCTCGGCGAGCTGCCGCTGGTCGCCGGCGAGGACGAGACGGACGTGCTGGACCTGCCGCCGGGGGCGGTCGGCGACCGGGCGCTGCCCGGGCTGCGTACCGTCCAGGTGGTCACCGTGATCGGCTCGCTGGACGACCCGATCAAGGACGCCGCCGACGCGTACCTGCGGCTGCACCTGCTCTCGCACCGCCTGGTGCGTCCCAACGAGCTGAACCTCGACGGCATCTTCGGCAAGCTGGCGAACGTCGCGTGGACCTCCGCCGGGCCGTGCCCGCCGGAGCGGGTGGACGAGCTGCGGGTCATCGAGCGGGCGGCCGGCCGCCACCTGGCCGTCCACGGGGTGGACAAGTTCCCCCGGATGACCGACTACGTGGTGCCCTCCGGTGTCCGGATCGCGGACGCCGACCGGGTGCGGCTCGGCGCGCACCTCGCCGCCGGCACCACGGTCATGCATGAGGGCTTCGTCAACTTCAACGCCGGCACGCTCGGCACCTCCATGGTCGAGGGGCGGATCGTGCAGGGCGTGCTGGTCGGCGACGGCTCCGACATCGGCGGCGGTGCCTCCATCATGGGCACCCTCTCCGGCGGCGGCACCGAGAAGGTGCGCATCGGCGAGCGGAGCCTGATCGGCGCGAACGCCGGTGTCGGGATCTCCCTCGGCGACGACTGCGTGGTCGAGGCCGGGTGCTACGTCACCGCCGCGTCGAAGATCACGCTGCCGGACGGCCGGGTGGTCAAGGCCCGCGAGCTCTCCGGCGTGGACGGGCTGCTGTTCTGGCGCAACTCGGTCACCGGGGCGCTGGAGGCGAAGCAGCGCACCGGCCGGGGCATCGAGCTGAACGCCGCCCTGCACGCCAACGACTGACGGCCGCCCCTCCGGGCCCGCGGTCGGCCGCGGACCCGGAGGGGGTACGCCTCACCGCAGGCGGTACGCCTGGATGACGCGCTGGGTGACCGTGTTGCCGGCGGTGTCCCGGGCGGTGGCCCGCAGCGAGACGTGTCCCGTGCCGGCCGGGTGCCGTACGGTGGCCGTCCAGCCGTCCCCGCCGGACCGGACCAGGGCCGGCTGCCACGTCTTCCCGCCGTCGTAGGAGACGTCGACGGTCAACGCGGCCACCCGGGCCGACGGTGCGCCCGGCTGCCGCTGCACCTGCACCGGGATGGCGAAGGTACGCCCGGCCGGGGCAGCGTGGTCCTGGTCGAGCCGGGGCGCGAAGCGGATCGCCGACACCGGCAGCGCGGCCGGGTCGTCCCCGGCGACGTGCCGGGACCGGAACGTCCACGTCGCCGCGACCTCGGTGGCGAGGTCGGTGAAGCTCCGCCTCGACAGCACCTCCAGCCGGTAGTCCGCCGCGCCGGGCGGCACCTCGAACCTGCCGTACGCCGGTTCCGGGGTCTCCCCGACCAGCACCCCGTCGCGGTAGAGGGCGGTGCGGGCGGTGTCGGCGACGGAGCCGCCCGGGTGCCCCTCGGCGTCACCGTGCAACGGCACGCCGACCTCGATGCGGTCGCCCTGGCGGATGATCGCGCCCCCCGGGACGGACGGCCCGTACGGCGCGCCGTTCCAGCTCTCCCGGTAGTGCCGGCCGGCCCGCAGGCTCCGCTCCTCGGAGACGAGCACGGCCTTCACGTCGGTCCAGCCGTCCTCGGTCGGCACCCCGAAGTTCAGCTCGGAGGACCAGCGCACGCCCCGCGTGTTGTAGTGCTCGACCCGCTGCCCCGGCGTCGCGGTGGGCAGGACGACCGCCCAGCCGCCGACGTCCGGCTCCAGGTGCGGGAAGACCATCCGCTCGGTCACCAGCCCGGAAGGTGCGGCCCGGAACCGGTGGGTGACGGTGGCCAGGTCCTTCGCCCGGTAGTCCCGGACGAATCCGGTCGGCATCCGGCCGGGCGTCGCCTCGCTGAGGGCGTAGAGGTAGGGGCTGCTGGCGGCCTCCCGGTCGGCCCACTGGCTGCTGATCGTGGCGACGAAACGCTCCCCCGACACCGACCGGCCGAGACCGGCGCTGAAGAGACCGTCGAAGTCGAAGGCCAGCAGGCCGAAGCCGTAGCTGCCCTCGTCGAGGAGGAAGTTCGCGCCGGTGTCGACCAGCACCGGGGTGGCCGAGCCCTGCGGGACGCTCATCCGGACCGGCTTGCCCCGCCGGGCGTCCACGGTGACCCGAGTGTCCCCGGCGACCACCAGCTCCGGCTGGACGAGCTGCGTGACCCCGGCGAATTGCCCGCCTTCCAGCTCGAACACGAGGCTGTTCAGTCCGTACCGGCCCTTCGGCAGCCGCAGCTCGGCGGTGCCGTCCGGGTCGTACACGTCGTACGTGGCGAATCCGTCGAGCGAGACCAGCGTGGTGCCGTGCTCGCCGACGGCCGCGCCGTCCCGGCCCAGGTGGCGGACCGTCACGTCGTAGCTCTCCACCTCCCGGTGCACGGCCAGCGGGGTGACCGCCACCGTGTCGCCGGAGCGGGCGAAGACCCGGCCGGTGTAGTGGCCGTCCGGCCCGTCGACCCGGGTGTCGGCGGTGACGGTGGCGCTCGCCGTGCCGCCGGCCGGCACGCTGACCTGGTCGGCGCCGAGGGCGAACATGCCGGCGGGGGCCGGCTCGCCGTCCGGGCCGGTCACCTCGACGGCCAGGTCCAGGGTGACCGCGGCCGGGCCGTCGTTGCGCCAGGTCACCGTGCGGGTGATCGGGGCGTCGTCGTGGTGGGGCCAGAGCGCCCGGCCGAAGGAGACGCTCGGCGGGTCGCTGGTCACCGTCTGGCCGATCGCGCGGGCCACGTCGACGCGGCCGGCCCCCTGCTGGTACGCGGTCAGCTCCGGGCGAGGTTTCGCCGAGGCCATCAGGGTGGCCTTGAGCCGGTCGGCGGTCCAGTCGGTGTGCTGCTGGGCCAGCAGCGCCACCGCGCCGGTGACGTGCGGGGCGGCCATCGACGTGCCGGACAGCGACACGTACCCGTCCCCGGCCGGCTCGCCGATCACCCCGTCCCGGCTGCGCGCCGCGACGATCCCCACGCCGGGGGCGGTGAGGTCCGGCTTGAGCCCGTCGTCGCCGACCCGGGGGCCACGGCTGGAGAAGTCGGCGAGGCTGTCGTCCCGGTCGACGGCACCCACGGAGAGGGCGGCGTCGGCGGTGCTGGGGGAACTGACCGGGGCGAAGGTGCCGTCGTTGCCGGCGCTGATCACGAAGAGGGCGCCGGTCTGCGCGGTGAGCGCGTTGACGGCCTCCTCCAGCGGGTCGACCTCCGGGGTGTCGAAGCCACCGAGACTCAGGTTGACCACGTCGGCCCGCTGCTCGACCGCGGCCCACTGCATGCCGGCGAGGATCGCCGACTCGGGGCAGCCGTACGTCTCGCAGACCTTGCCGTCGAGCAGCGTCGCGTCGGGGGCCACGCCCCGGTGCCGGCCACCGGAGGCGGCGCCGCTGCCGGCGATGATCGAGGCGACGTGGGTGCCGTGCCCGACCACGTCGCCGGCCGCGGCCTCCTCGGTGAAGTTGCGCGCCTGCGCCACCCGGCCGGCCAGGTCCGGGTGGGTGGCGTCCAGCCCGGTGTCCAGCACCGCCACCCGCACGCCCCGGCCGGTGAGACCGGCCTGGTGGGCGGCCGGCGCGCCGATCTGCGGCACGCTGCGGTCGAGGGTGGTCCGCCGCCGGCCGTCGAGCCAGATCCGGTCGACACCCCCCGCCGCGCCGACCCGCGCCCCGGCGGCGGTGACCGCCGCCCACACCTCGCCGGCCCGGTCCTTGGCCGCCGTCGCGGCGACCCCGCGGACGGCGGGCAACTCGCGGGTGACGGTCACCCCGGCCGGCGCCGCCGCACGCCGGGCGGCGCCCGACCCGCCGGTGATCAGCACCGGCAGGTCGTCACGGCGGGCGTCGTCGTAGCCGGCCTCGATCAGCCCGGTGACGTCAAACAGCCGCCGGTCGACCCGCCCCGCCTGGATCGGCACCACCGCGTCCTGCGGCACGACACTGAGCCGGCCCTGCTCGCGGCGGGTCAGGAAGCGGATCTTCTCGCGCCCCGGCCCGGGACGCACGCTCGCCCCGGTGCCGGTCACGGTGACCCGGTCCCCGCTGATCAGGGTGACGGTGGTGGGACGGCTGCCCGGCTGCGGCGCCGGGGCGACGGCACCCGGGCCGGCGGTCGGGTCAGGACGGGCGGCGGGGCCGGCGGGCGCCTGGGCCACGGCCATCCCCGGAGTGCCGAGCACCATGCCGAGCACGAGACCGAGACCGGCCAGTTTTCTACTTCGCTGCAACGGATCCTCCTCGTCGGGCGTTACTACCTGTGGAGAGACGCGCATTGACAGTCATCATGTTTACATACCGGGTATGTAAAATGAAGACGCGAAGATGACGGACCAGCCAACGGACGCGCCCGCCCTTCGGGATGATCGACCGGTGACCTCCATGAAGGAACGCATGCTGGCCGGCGAGCCGTACATCGCCAACGAGCCGGAGATCATCGCCGATCTGGACCGCGCCGCGCGGCTGATGGAACGCTTCAACACCAGTCCCGCGGCCGACCCCGAGGGCCGGCTCGCGGCCCTGCGCGAACTGCTCGGCGAGGTGGGCGAGGAGACCTCGGTGCGGCCACCCTTCTACTGCGACTACGGCTGGCAGATCCGGATCGGGCCGCGCAGCTTCGTCAACTTCAACGCGGTCTTCCTCGACGTCGCCCCGATCACCATCGGCGCCGACGTCCAGATCGGACCGAACGTGCAACTGCTCACCCCCACCCACCCCGTCGAGTCCGGGCCGCGCCGCGACAAGTGGGAGGCGGCCAAGCCGATCACCATCGGCGACAACGTCTGGCTCGGCGGCGGCGCGATCGTGCTCGCCGGCGTCACCGTCGGGGAGAACACCGTCGTCGGCGCGGGTGCCGTCGTGACGAGGGACCTGCCGGCCAACGTCGTCGCGCTGGGTAATCCGGCTCGCGTCGTACGCCAGCTCGACTGACCCCGATCAAGCCCACCACCTGCACAAACGTCCATCCGCGACTGGCGCCGACAGCCCCGCCCACGGCACTGTGGGTGGTGACGTCGTCACCAGGAGGCGGGGATGAACGGTCGGGTGCTCGAACTGCGCGTGCACGGGGTCTCCAACACGCCCCCGGGCCAGATCCTCGGCCTGCGGCCCGCGCCGGGGGTCGACCCGCCCCCGCCGTGGCGCGTCGCGGGCGACCCGGTCACCGGCTTTTACCGCTCCCCCGCCGCCGGGCCGGACGACCCGGTCGTCGTCGAGGCGTACAGCTGGGGGCAGTTGACCTCCGGCGGGCGGACCGCGCGTGACGTGGAGCGGGCGCTGTGGACGCTGCTGCTGCCCTTCACCCTGGCCAACGTCGCGCTGCACGCCCGGCCGGGCATCCCGGCGGACCCGGACGACGAACGCCCGGCCGGCAGGTCGGGGGTCACCGCCTGGTTGATCCGGCTGTTCTGCCTGAGCCTCACCGGCACGCTCGCGCTCACCTTCACCGGTGTCGGGGTCGACCTCGTGGGCTGGCAGTGCGTCGACGAGGACTGCCTGCGCCGGATCCCCGGCCCGTGGGAGTTCCTCGGGCAGGGCTGGTGGAGCGAGGGCGCGCGGCCCCTCGCCGTCGGCCTGCTCGCACCGCTCGGCGTGCTGGCCCTGCTCGGCCTGGTGAGCTGGCGGACCTACCAGTACGAGGCGCAGATGCCGGCCGAGCCGGTCCCCCTCGCCGGCCCCCGGCCGCCCGGGGGGACCCCGACGGGTGAGCCCGGGCAGCCCGTGCCGGAGCCGCCACCCGGCCCGCTGGGCAATCCGCTCCAGCACCCCACCTTCTGGAACGGGGAGGGGCAGTTGCGCCGCGCGGCCGTGCTGCACCTGTGCACCGGCGCCGTCGTGGCCGCCGCCGTACCACTCGGTGCGGTCCTCGCGATGGACCCGCCCCGCGGCGCCCGGGCCGCCGTCGCCTGGCCCACCGTGGCCGCGCTCGCCGCCGCCGTGCTGATCGTGGTCGTGGCGCTCGCGCGGCCCTGGCTGACCCGGCGCGCCGGCCGGACCCCGCTCGGCCGCTGGAGCGTGGCGGTCGTCGTGCTCACCGGCGCCGGGCTGGCGGGCACCCTGCTGATCCTGCTGCTGCCCGACGGGCCCGCGGGCACCCCGCTGGCCGACCTGCGCCAGGTGCCCGGCTGCGGCCGGCAGCCCGCCGCGCCGCCGTGCCCGGCAGACCGGTCGCTGCCCGGCGTCGACCGGGTCGTCGCCTGGTTCGGCACCGGGCAACTGCTGCTGCTGATCGCGATCGGGTCGGTGAGCCGGTCGGGGCGGCGGGCGCTCGCCGCGCCGGCGGCGGCCGCCCTGCTGCTCGGCCTCGGCGTCGCCTGGATCGCGGGCCGGCTGCCCGGGATCCCGCCCGCGCCCCCGCCGTTGGAGGTCTGGATGCTCGCCGTCGGGGTCGTCGCGCTCGCCGCGACGGGCCTGCTGCTGCCGCGCGCACCGACGCCGGCCGAGCGGCAGCCGCCGGAGCCCCACACCGACCTGGCCTGGGGCGGCCGGGCCCCGGCGCTCATCGCCGGCTTCGGCTGGGTGCTCTGCGTCTCCTACTGCGCCGGGCTGCTCTACTGGGTCACCGGCCGGCTCGGCGGCGGCGCGACGGCCGACGCGGTCTCCCCCGTGGCGCCCCCGGTCCCGGTGACCTGGGCCGGGCTCGCGTTCGCCGTCGCCCTGCTCACGCTCGTCGCCACGGCCGCCCGGGCCGGCCTGCTCTTCCTCCGCCTGCGCCGCCACGAGTACGCGGAGCTGGTGCCCGCCGGCCACCGGCTCTCCGGCCACGACCTGCGGCGCTGCCGGCAGGTGAGCGCCTGGCGGGCGCTGCACCGGCTGGTCGGCGAGCACGCGGTGCGGCTGGTCGGTCGCTACGCCGCCGCAGCCGGGGTGCTGGTCACCCTCGGCTACGCCGCGGCGCTCTCCGGCGGCCGGCCCCACCCCACGGTGGCGACCGGCGGCGCCGCCGTGGTCGAGTGGATCTCCGGCGTGGGCGACCGGATGCTCGGCTGGCTGCCTGTGCTCGTCGGCGCCGTGGGTCTGCTGGTCTACCGGAACGACCTCGTCCGCCGCTCGGTCGGCGTGCTCTGGGACGTCGGCACCTTCTGGCCCCGGGCCGCGCACCCGCTCGCCCCGCCCAGCTACGCCGAGCGGGCCGTGCCCGAGTTGCAGACCCGCACGGCCGGGCTGCTGGCGCTCGACGAGCACGACCCCCGGGCCGTGGACGGGATCATCCTCTCCGGGCACAGCCAGGGCACGGTGATCTGCGCCGCGGTGATCCTCCAGCTTCCCGCCCGGTCGCGCCGGCGGATCTGGTACTTCTCCTACGGCTGCCAGCTCACCCGGCTCTACGGGCGGGTCTTCCCGGCGTACTTCGGGCCCGACCGGCTGCCGGTGCTGGCCGACGCGCTGACGCCGCCCGGCGGGCGCACCCGCTGGACCAACTTCTGGCGGGCCACCGACCCCCTCGGCTGGCAGGTGACGGCGGGGGAACGCGACGTCGCCGTACGCGACCCGGAGGCGCTGCACCCGAGCGACGGGGAGGTGGCCGACCCGCCGATCCGCAACCACAGCGGCTATCCGGAGGCGGCGGAGTTCCAGCGGGAACGCTCGCGGGTGGCCCGGCTGCTGCGGCGGGGCGTGCCGGCGCCCCGGCGCGGCGCCGGCTGACCCCGACCGGCGGCGGTGGCCGGGGCGCGGGTCAGGCCGGCGGCGGGGCGGGACACCCAGGGCCAGGCCGTCGGCGGTGGGGCGGGGCGCGGCTCAGGCCGGCGGCGGCTCGTCGAGCCGGACGACCAGGTCGGCGGCGTGCGCGGTGCCCGCCACCAGGGCGGCGTTGGCCTCGTCGCTGCCCGTCGCCCACGCCCGGGCCTGCTCCGCCGACCGCCCGTACGCCTGGTGCCGGGCGGTCAGCCGGCGCAGCCGCAGCTCGGCGTCCAGGTCGAGGAACCACGCCTCGTGCAGCAACGACCGCACCTCGTCCCAGGGCGGCGCACCCAGCAGCAGGTAGTTGCCCTCGGTGACCACCAGCCGCACCGACGGCGGCACCTCGATCGCCCCGGCCACCGGCTCCTCCAGGTCCCGCCGGAACGCCGGCGCGTAGACGGCGGTCGGCTCCAGCCGGCGCAGCCGCCGCAGCATCGAGACGTAGCCGTTGGCGTCGAACGTGTCCACGGCGCCCTTGCGCTCGGCCCGGCCCAACCGGTGCAGCTCGGCCTGGGCCAGGTGGAAGCCGTCCATCGGCACCAGCCGAGCGGCGGGGCCGACCGCCTCGACGATCCGCTCCGCCAGCGTGGACTTGCCCGCGCCGGGCGCCCCGACGATGCCGAGCAGCTGACGCGGGCCGGCGTCGGCGAGGGCGCGCGCCCGCGCGACCAACTCGTCGACCCCGACGACCCGGGCGGTCGTCATCAGCCGAGAACCGGCTCGCTGATCGCGAACCGCGCCTGCACCGCCGCCTGCACGGTCTGCGGCTGCGGGTCGAGCTCCAGCTCCGGCGGCCCGCCCTCGGCGCCGCCGCCCGTCCCGTACGCCATCCGGCTCATCATGGGCCGCTCCGCCGCGCCCGCGTCGGCCAGCTCGATCAGGGCGGTCACCCGGGCGCCGAGCGCCTCCGCGTACTCCCGGGCGCGCAACAGCGCGTCGGCGATCGCGGCGTGCCGGGCCTCCCGGTGGGCCGGGCTGTCCGGCCGCAACGACCACCACGGCCCGGCCACCTCGACCTGGTCCTGGTCGGCCAGGCGCAGCATCAGGTCGCCGAGCGCGGTGAAGTCGCTGACCGTCACGGTGGTCGCCACGCTGCCGTGATACGCGACCACGCGCTCGCCGGAGCGCCGGGTCTCCGGCCGGACCCGCAGCTCGCCGGTCTCCCGCCGGTCGATCGCGGGGCCGTAGCCGTCGAGCAGCACCCGGACGGCGGCGGCCCGCTCGGCCAGCCGGGTCAGGGTGGCCTCCCGGTCCCGGTCGCGGGCCGTGGCGGTCACCGTGAACCGGGCGATCTCGGGAGGGACCTCCCGGTACGCCTCGCCGCGCACCGCCACCACCGGCCCGTCCACCATGCCCTCACCCTAACCGCGCTCCCGTCCGCCCGCCCGCCCCGCGCGGGAAGCGACGCGGGCGACGACCGACCGACGTGCCGCGGCGCGCCGACCGTCCTCGGCACCGGTTCGCAGGCGCAGGAGACCCTGCGGGCCGCCCGGTCAGGCGGGGTCGGCGGATTCCGGGAGGTGGCCCGTGTAGGCGACGGTGCCGGGGCCGACGCGGCAGCCGGTGAGGTGCCCGCCCGCCTCGCCCAGCGCCACCAGGTACGCGAGCTCGTCGGCGTGGTCCCCGCTCGTCGGGAACTCCCGCCGGGACGCGTGCAGATCCCGGTCGAGCAGGGCCGTCCGCAGGTCGCGGGCCTGCCGGTAGCCCTCGACGAGCGCGTCCAGGTCGTCGCGGACCAATGCCGCCGACAACTCGTCCAGGAAGGCGCGCACCCGGTCGAGCTGCCGGACCACCTGCTCGCGGTTGTGGAACAACATGTCCGCGGTCCGCCTCGCGGGCGTACCGGCGATCCGGGTGCCGTCCCGGAAACTGCCCGCGGCGAGCCCGAGCACGGCGTCCCGGACGTCCGACCGGGCCACCGCCCCGGCGAGGCTGCCGGCCAGCAGGTGGGGGACGTGGGACGACAGGGCCACCACCGCGTCGTGCACGGACGGGGACATCGGCACCACCCGGGCCGCGAAGACGTCCACGACGAGGCCGGCCAGGAGCCGGAACGCGTCGATGCCCTCCGGCGCCGGGCAGAGCACCCAGGCCGCCCCCTCGAACAGCGCCGGCACGGCGGCGGTCAGCCCGAACCGCTCCGTGCCGGCCATCGGGTGCCCGGGGACGAACCGGCCGGTCAGGCCGCGCTCGACGGCGAAGGCCGCCAACCCGCCCTTCGTGCTGCCCACGTCGGTGACCACGCAGCTCTCGGGCGTGTGGGCGACGACGGTGACCAGGGCGTCCGGCAGGGTCGGCAGCGGCCCGCAGAGGAACACCAGGTCACGGTCGCGCACCGCCTCGACCAGTTCGTCGGGGAAGGCGATCCCCCGCCGGCGGCCCTCCGCCCGGGTGGCCTCGTCGGGATCCCAGCCGGCGACGTCCACGCCCGCCTCGTGCAGCCGCACCAGGATCGACCCGCCGATGAGGCCGGTGCCCACCACGGCGGCCCGCAACGACCCGCCGGGTCTCTCACGCATCAGGCACCTCGGCGTTTCGGTCGGTACATGTCGAGAACGCCCCGACTCGCTTCGGCGCCGAGGATATCGCTTTTCCAGTACCCCTTCATCTCCCGCTCGCCGAGCGGTGTGAGGGTCAGCATGCCGCTGCGCGGGGCGTAGTCCTCGTGCGCGTCACCGATCTTGTAGATGAGTTCGAGCTGGCCCTTGTCGTACGTGACGCCGACGGACGAGACGGTGGCGAAGCAGCGGGCGACGAACCCGGGCTCGCGGCGGACCGCCGCCAGGGCGTCCTGCTCGGTCCGGTAGAGCTGGACGGAGTAGGTCAGCTCACCGCCACGCAGGCCGATGTGGGCCACCCCCCAGGTGCCCGACGACGACTCGTAGACCCACCGGCCCAGCACCGGGTGGGCCCAGATCAGCAGGAACAGCCGCTGCACCACGCCACCGATGAGGGCCAGGCTGAGCGCGGACACCAGCACGGCCAGCACCTTGGCCCCGCTGTCGCGCAGCTCGGCCTGCCGGAGCACGGCGACGTTCAGCACGCCGAAGATCACGGCGGCCGTCGCCAGGGACGCCTGCCGCACGCCGTCGATGTTCCGGTCCCGCAGCAGCGGGTGCAGGTAGCGCACCTCAGCCCGCCCTCGCGCCGGACCGGGACGCCCCGGCCTCGCTGGCCGGTCGACCGGCCACCCGCACACCACCGTCCATCGCCACGCCCCCCGACCTCGACCTGTCCGGGCGCGCGCACGACCGCGACGTGACGCAAGATCACATGCGAGGCCCGCGGCAGACTACCGCTCGGGCGGCGCCCTGGGCGACCCCGTCGAGCCCACCGCTCCCGGCCGGCGCCGCGGTCGTGCGGCAGGCCGCCGCAGGAGGCGCCACAGTCGCGCGGGGTCAGCCGCGCAGCCGGCCGGCGACCGCCGCCACGTGCGCGTCGGACTCGGTCAACGCCACCCGGACGTGCTGCCGGCCGCCCGGGCCGTAGAGGGCGCCGGCGGCGGCCAGGATGCCCCGGCGGGCCAGCCAGTCGACGGTCTCCCAGCAGTCCTCGCCCCGGGTCAGCCAGAGGTAGAGGCCCGCCTCGGAGTGCTCGACCGTGAAGCCGGCCCCGGTGAACGCGGCGTGCAGGATCTCCCGCCGGGCACGGTAGCGCTCCCGCTGCTCGTCGGCGTGCCGCTCGTCGCCCAGCGCGGCCACCATCGCGGCCTGCACGGGCGCGGGCACGATCATGCCGGCGTGCTTGCGGACCTTGAGCAGCTCCGCCACGAGCGCCGGGTCGCCGGCGACGAACCCGGCCCGGTAGCCGGCCAGGTTGGACCGCTTGGAGAGCGAGTGCACCGCCAGCACGCCGTCGTACGACCCGCCGCAGACCTCGGGCGAGAGCACCGAGACCGGCTCGGCGGACCAGCCCAGGGGCAGGTAGCACTCGTCGCTGGCGACCACCGCGCCGCGCTCCCGGGCCCAGTCGACCACCTTGCGCAGATGGGCCGCCGGCAGCACCCGCCCGGTCGGGTTGCCCGGCGAGTTGACCCAGACCAGGCGCACCCGGGGGGTCGGGCCGACCGCGGTCAGCGAGTCGGCGCGCACGACGGTGGCGCCGGCGAGCCGGGCCCCGTCCTCGTACGTCGGGTAGGCGACCGACGGCACCACGACGACGTCACCGGGGCCCACCCCGAGCAGGGTGGGCAGCCAGGCGACGAGTTCCTTGGAGCCGATCGTCGGCAGCACGCCGAGGCCGTCGACGCCCGCTCCGCAGGCCCGCGCTACCCAGGCGGCGATCGCCTCGCGCAGCGCCGGCGTGCCGGCGGTCAGCGGGTAGCCCGGGGCGTCGGACGCCTCGGCGAGCGCCCGCCGGATCACCTCGGGCACCGGGTCGACCGGCGTGCCCATGGAGAGGTTGATCAGGCCCTCCGGGTGCGCCGCGGCCAGTGCGGCCGCGGCGTCCAGGGTGTCCCAGGTGAACTCGGGCAGCCGCGACGAGACCGGCGCGGGGCGGTTCAGTGGCCCTCGCCGCGCGGCGGCTGCGCGGCGACGAAGGACGCGTCCTTCTCCACCTTGCCGATCTTCGAGGCGCCACCGGGCGAGCCCAGGTCCTCGAAGAACTCGTAGTTGGCGCCGGTGTAGTCCTTCCACTGCTCCGGGACGTCGTCCTCGTAGAAGATCGCCTCGACCGGGCAGACGGGCTCACAGGCACCACAGTCGACGCACTCGTCGGGGTGGATGTAGAGCATCCGGTTGCCCTCGTAAATGCAGTCGACCGGGCACTCCTCGATGCATGCCTTGTCGAGCACATCCACGCACGGCTCGGCGATGATGTAGGTCACCGGTCTTCTCCTCCGCAAGACACGCCGCGATCACCCGCGACGGTAAGAGCCTAGTATCTCGCCGGGGAGGGGGTCGATCGTGCTCCGACAGCAGGATGTGGGACACCGGATCGTGGTTCGCCGGATTGTGGGGATTCGCGAAGGCCGACCCCTCTTCTCGGACGCCCTCGGCGAGCTGGTCGAGCTGAGCGAGACCCATCTCACTCTCGCCACCACGCAGGGCCGGCTCCGGGTCCCGGTGGCCGAGGTGCACCGGGCCAAGCGGGTGCCGCCGACCCGCCGGCCCACCGCCGCGGCCGTGACCGAGTTGGAGCTGGCCGCCGACGAGGCGTGGCCCGCCGCCGTCCGGGGTCGGCTCGGGGACTGGCTGCTGCGCGCCGCCGACGGCTGGACCGGCCGGGCCAACTCGGCGCTGCCGGTGGGCGACCCGGACCGTCCGCTGCCCGCCGCGCTCGACGCGGTGGAGCGCTGGTACGCCGACCTCGGCCAACCGGCGCTGGTCAACACCCCGCTGCCGCTCGCCGCCCCGGTCGGCGCCGAGTTGGACGCGCGGGGCTGGGGCAGCGGCCCGCCCGTGCTGGTGCAGACCGTGCCGCTGGCGGGGCTGCCGCCGGCGGCCGCCGGGTCACCGCCGGTCGAGCTGGCCGCCGCGCCGTCGGACGACTGGCTCGCCGTCGTCGCGGGCAGCAAGGGCGGCCTGCCGGACGCCGCCCGGCACGTGCTCACCGCCGTGGGGCAGGTCCGCTTCGCCCACGTGTACGCCGACGGCGCGCTGGTCGCCGTCGGCCGCGGCGCGGTCACCGGCTCGGGGCGCTGGCTCGGGCTCAGCGTGATCGAGGTGCGACCCGAGGCGAGGCGGCAGGGCCTGGCGGGCCGGGTCATCCGCGCGCTCGCCGACTGGGGCGCCGCGACCGGCGCCTCGCGCGCCTTCCTCCAGGTCGAGCAGCGCAACACCCCGGCGGTGGCCCTCTACCGGACCTTGGGCTTCACCACCCACCACACCTACCTCACCCGCACCGCCCCGCGCTGACCGCACCGCCCTCCGCCGCGTACGGGAGGCGCACCCGCCCTCCGGGCGGGGCCGTGCCCCAGCTGTGAGGGCAGCTCGACAGGGCCGAACAAGGGGCATGGTGCCGCCCCGAGCGCCCCGGCCGCCCGGCGCGCGCCGGTGGACCGGCGCGGCGCGCGGGTCAGCGGCGGACGACCTTGCGGGGCTTGGTGGCCTTCAGCTCGGCGTACCGCTTGAGGGACTGCGAGCGGTGGTCGAGGCCGAGCGCCGTGAGCAGCAGGTAGCCGAGCAGCACCCCGACGCCGGTGGCCGCGAGGTAGAGCCAGATCTGGGCGAAGAACGTGCCCGCGCCCCCGCCGAACGGGTTCTCCCCGACCAGCAGCGGCCCGACCAGAACCGTCAGCAGCAGCGCGACGCCGACCGCGGCGGCCATGTCGGACCCCCAGGCGGCGACCGGCCGACGTTTGCCCCAGAGGAAGGCGACCACGGCCAGCACCAGCCCGATCACCGCGAACATCCCGAGCGACACCCGGTCGGCGGCGGTGGTGTCGTCGCCGTCGAAGCCGAACCGGATGACCAGCCGGGCGACCACGTTGACCCCGAACAGCGCGACCGCGAGTATCCCGATCGCGCGCCACCGCTCCCTCATCGCACGCCTCCCGCCGTACCGCCCGCCTCCGCGGCGGGCTTCCTGGCAGGAATGTCTACCACCGGAACCTGGGTGTCGTCAGTCCCCCGGACGGACGGGCGGCTGCGCCAGGACCTGCCGGAAGCCCATCACCGCGAAGGTCATCGCGCCGGCCACGATCATCGCCAGGCCGACCCAGTTGTCGCCCGCGACGAGCAGGTCCCCCTCGGTGGTGCGGACCGCCGCGACCGCCATCAGGACGAACCAGGGCAGCGCGGGCAGCGCCACCGCCCAGCGACGGCCGACCGCCTCGTGGGCGAACCAGCTCAGCGCGATGTTGGCGGCGACGGCGAGGACCACCGAGACGCCGATCAGCTGCCCGCCGACCCGGAGCGTGGCGAGCAGCAGCTCCAGCACCGCGGTCAGCACCCCGCCGAGGACGGCGACCAGCCCACCGGCCACCCGCAGGGCCAGGTCGAGCAACAGCCGGGACCGGCCGGGCGGCGGTGGCGGGGCGCTCTCCTCGGGGACGACCGACATCGGCGCGGCGGGCAGCGTCACCGGAGGCCGGCCGCCCCGACCGGGGACCGGTCCGGGCCGTCGGCGACGTCGAGCCCGGCGAAGAGGTCGTCCTCCCAGCCGTACGGCCCGCTGCCCGGGCCCTTCTCGCCCATCGCGAGGGTGTAGTACTCCACGCCCATGAACTCGCTGCCGAAGTTGCCGGCGATCGAGTAGAGCCAGGAGGTGTCGGGGATCTGGGTGGCGTGCGCGCGCATCGCCGCCTCCTTGGCGGCGTGCTGGTCGGTGGCGTCGATCCGCGCCGCGATCTGCGCGTCCGGCGTGCAGAACGGCAGCTCGGTGGCCTGGTCGATGCCGGCGAAGGGGTTGTCCGACGAGCCGCCGAAGTGCTCCATCCCGGCTTCCAGGACGCTCTGCGGCATGGCCGTCCAGTAGACCTTCGCCGGGGCGATGCCCTCGGCGCGGGCCAGCTCGACGGCGCGCATCGTCACCCGGTGCGCCTGGATGTGGTCGGGGTGCCCGTAGAAGCCGTTGTCATCGTAGGTGACCACGACCTGCGGGCGTACCTCCCGCATGATCTCCACCAGGTGGCCGGCGGCCTCGTCGAGGTCGGCCTGCCAGAAGGCCCGGGGGTGCTCGTTGGTGGCGAGCCCCATCATGCCGGAGTCGCGGTAGCGGCCGGCGCCGCCGAGGAAGCGGTGGTCGGTGACGCCGAGCGCGGCGCACGCGGCGTTCAGCTCGGCGATCCGCCACCCGCCGAGCTGGTCCGCCTCGGCGGCGGCGAGCTGGGCCAGCGCCGGCACGTGGATCTCGCCCTCCTCGCCGAGCGTGCAGGTCACCAGGGTGACGTGGGCACCGGCGGCGGCGTAGTGCGCCATCGTCGAGCCGGTGCCGATGGACTCGTCGTCGGGGTGCGCGTGGACCAGCAGGAGGCGGCGGTCGGGCAGCGTCGTCACGGTGGTCACTCTATCCGGCGGTTCTCCTCCGCCGGCCGTGACGCGTCCAGGCAGGTCGGCCACATCACCCCCGGCGCCGCTCTACGATCTGGCCTGTGGACTTTCCGGAGCTGGCCGCCCGCACCCGCCGGTTCAGCCGCGGAGCGCCGCGCGCGGTCGCCGTGGCCGACGACGGCTCCCGGGTGGTCTTCCTGCGCTCGGCCGGCCCGGAGGACCCGGCCGACGCGCTCTGGCTGCTGGACGTGGCGACCGGCGAGGAGCGGCTGGTCGCCGACCCGGCGGCGCTGCTCGGAGCGGACGCCGACGCCGACGCGCTCAGCCCCGGCGAGCGCGCGCTGCGCGAGCGGCTGCGGCTGAGCGCCTCCGGCATCGGCTCGTACGCGCTGGACGCCGCCGGCCGGGTGGCGGTCTTCGCGCTGGCCGGGCGGCTGTTCCGGGCCGACCTGGTGCACGGCGACGTGGTCGAGGTGGCCACCGTCGGCCCGGTGCTCGACCCGCGGCCCGACCCGACCGGGCAGCGCCTGGCGTACGTGACCGACGCCGCCGAGGGGGTCCGCCGGGGTCAGCTGCGGGTGGTCGAACACGACGGCACGGACACCCTGCTGGCCGGCGAGGACTCCGGGGTGACCTGGGGGTTGGCCGAGCACATCGCGGCCGAGGAGTTCGACCGGTTCCGCGGCTACTGGTGGGCGCCCGACGGGCGCTCCGTGCTGGCCGCCCGGGTGGACGAGTCCCGGCTGGACCGCTGGCACCTGCACGACCCGGCCGACCCGGCGAGCCCGCCGACCACGGTCGCGTACCCCCGGGCGGGCGGCCCGAACGCCGAGGTCAGCCTGCACCTGCTCGACCTCGACGACGGCTGGGTCGACGTGCACTGGGACCGGGAGACCTACCCGTACCTGACCGCGGTGCACTGGGCCGACGGCGGGCCGCTGATCACCGTGCTGCGCCGTTCCCAGCAGCACGGCCTGGTGCTCGCGGTCGACCCGCGTACCGGCGAGACGCAGGTGCACGCCGAACTGGCCGACCCGCGCTGGGTGGAGCCGATCCCCGGCACCCCGGCGCACCTGCCGGACGGCCGGGTGCTGGTCGGCGGGGAACTGGCCCACGACGGGTACGACGCCCGCTGCCTCTTCGCCGACGGGACCCTGCTCACCCCGCCGTCGCTCTACGTGCGACGGGTGGTGGGGCGGCTGCCCGGCGGCACCGGCCCGGCCGACCTGCTGGTGGAGGCGAGCGACGGGGAGCCGAGCGAGCGGCACCTGTTCCGGGTGCGCACCACGATCGGCGGCGGCGTCGACGCCCGCCGGATCACCACCGACCCGGGCTGGCACACCGCCGCCGTCGGCGGGGACGTGCTGGTGGTGGGCAGCGCCTCGCTCGACCACCCGGGCACCCGGTGGACGGTGTGGCAGGGCGAGCGCGAGGTGGCCGTGCTGCGTTCGCTCGCCGCGACCCCGCCGTACTCGCCGCTGCCGCTGCTGGAGCGGGTCACCGACCGGCGGCTGCCGACGGCGGTGCTCTACCCGGACAACTACGTCACCGGGCGGCGGCTGCCGGTGCTGCTGGACGTCTACGGCGGCCCGGGGCACCAGGAGGTGCTCGCCGCCCGCTCGGCCTGGCTGGAGCGCCAGTGGTGGGCCGACGCCGGCTTCGCGGTGGTCACCGTCGACAACCGCGGCACCCCGGGCGTGGCCCCCTCCTTCGAGAAGGCGATCCACCGGCGGGTGGCCGACGTCGTGCTGCTCGACCAGGTGGACGCGCTCACCGCGTTGGCCGGCAAGCACCCCGACCTCGATCTCGGCCGGGTGGCCGTGCGCGGCTGGTCGTTCGGCGGCTGGCTGGCGGGGCTGGCGGTGCTGCGGCACCCGGAGCTGTTCCGGTGCGGCATCGTCGGGGCGCCGGTCACCGACTGGGCGCTGTACGACACCGCGTACACGGAGCGCTACCTGGGCCTGCCGGAGGACGGCACGGACATCTACGCGCACCACTCGCTGGTGGAGCTGGCCGGCGAGCCGGTGGCCGATCCGGAGTCGGCCCGGCCGCTGCTGCTGGTGCACGGCCTGGTCGACGACAACGTGGTGGCCGCGCACACCCTGCGCCTGTCGGCGGCGCTGCTGGCGACCGGCCGGCCGCACTCGGTGCTCCCGCTGACCGGGGCCACCCACATGGCCGCCGGCGGCACCGCGGAACGCCTGCTCAGGCTGGAGCTGGACTTCGTCCGCCGGCACCTCTGACGGCCGCCGGGCACGGGCCGGGACGGCCGGACCGGTGCCGGCGGGCCAGCGGCGTGGCAGGCGGCGCCGGACGCGCGGAGGCCCCGGTCGACGACGCTGTCGACCGGGGCCCGTCCGTGGGGTTGGTGCCTGAGGGTTACTGCTTGACGTACGCGTTCACGAAGGACGGGTAGCCGAAGACGCTGGAGACGAAGACCCCACCGGCCTTGGAGCCGTGCACGAGGTAGGCCACGTCGACGTAGAGCGGCACGACCGGGGCGTGCTCCTTCATGATCCGCTCGTCGAGCTTGGCCCACTCGGGGCCCTGCTCGGCCGGCGGCAGGGCCAGGATCCGGTCGAACTCGGCGTTGATCGCCGGGTCGTTGAAGAACGCGCTGTTGCTGTTGCCTTCGGGCTTGATGGTGCGGCCGTCGTAGAGCACCGGCAGGATCGAGGCGCCGCTCGGCCAGTCCGCCGCCCAGTTACCGATGTACAGGTCCCAGGGGTTGTCCTTCTTCTTGACCTCGTCGAGCTTCGAGTCGTCCGGGATGTTCCGGACGGTGATCTTGAAGCCGGCCCGCTCCAGGTTGCCCTTGAGCTGGGTGGCGATCTGCTGCTCGCTCGTGTTGTCCGCGACGCCGAGGACCAGCTCCGGCGTCTGGCCGCCGAGCAGCTCCTTGGCCTTGTCGACGTTGCCGTTGGCGCCGGCCGGGTAGGCGTCGTACGCCTTGAAGCCGATCGTGGACGGCGGCATCAGCGTGGTCATCGGCGCGGCGACGGTCTGCCCGCCGACCGACTTGATCAGGCCCTCGCGGTCGATGGCGTAGTTCAGCGCCTGGCGGACCTTCAGGTCCTTCACCCGCTGGTTGTTGATGACGAGCTGGTTGGAGCTCGGCGTCGGGGAGAGGATGGTCCGCTCCTTGAGCGCCGGGTCGTTGGCGACCTTGGCGACCAGCGAGGCGGGCACGTAGTTGAAGGCGACGGCGCTCTGGTCGGCGCCGTTGTCGGCGATCACCCGGTTGTTCGCGGCGTCGGCCGTCGCGCCGAAGCTCCAGACGAACTGGTCCGGGTACTGGTGCCGCACCGGGTCGGTGTTCGGGTCCCAGTGCGGGTTGCGGTCCAGGGTGATCTGCACGCCGACCTGGTTCTTGGCGATCTTGTAGGGACCGGACGAGAACGGCTGGTGGTCCAGGTTGACGCCGGTGTCCTTGTCGGCCGGCAGCGGCGCGGTGGTCGGCAGCGAGACCGCGAACGGCAGGTCACAGCGGGGCTTGGCGAACTCGAAGCGCAGGGTCTTCGCGTCCGGGGTGCTCAGGCCCGGGGGCAGCGAGGTCTTGTTCTTCTTGAAGTCCCACTTGGTGTCGAACTGCGGGCTGTCGGCCAGCCACTCCTGGATGTAGGTGGGGCCGCCCGACAGGTCCGGGTCGAAGGAGCGGGCGATGCCGTACGCGATCTCCTTGGAGGTGATCGGGCGGCCGTCCTCGAACTTGACCCCATCCTTGATCTTGAATTCCCAGACCTTGCAGTCGTTGTTGACGTTGGTGCCCGGCGTCTCGGCCAGGTCGCCGACGAGGACCAGGCCGCCCTTGCCGTCGTCCTTCCACGTGGTCAGGTAACGGGAGAACAGCGGCGACGTCATCAGGCCGGCGAACGAGTACGTCCGCTGCGGGTCCAGGTGGGAGATGGGGGTCTCCCGGATGATGGTGAAGGTGCCGCCCTTCTGGGCGCCCGGCACCTCGGCCGCCGGACCCATGGAGTCCTTCGGGTCGGTCGCGATGACCCCGGTCTGCTGCCGGTTGGTGTCCACCGTGGTGCCTTCGCCCGTGTTCTCCGAGCACGCACCCAATGCCACAACCAGTGCGATCGCGCCGCCTGCGGCGGCCGCCACGCGTGGTCGCATCTCCTACCTCCTCCACCCAGGTGCCGCCGGGCGTGAACGCCGACGTCCCGAGGATCGTAAAGAAGAAAACCTACGAGTTGTGTAACAGTTGTCGATAAATTTCACCGCCGTCCGACCGGCGGACGCCCGGGGCGGGCGCGCCGGCCGGGACGGGCGGGTCACCCGAGCCGTACGCGGGGGTCGATGGCGGCGTAGAGCAGGTCGACCAGCACGTTGGCGATCACCACGAAGACCGCCGAGATGAGCACGGTCGCCATGATGGTGGGCAGGTCGCCGGCGCGCACCGCCTCGACGGCGGTCCGCCCCAGCCCCTGGATGCCGAAGGTGGTCTCGGTGATCACCGTGCCGCCCAGCGCCGCCCCGACGTCCAGGCCGGCGATGGTGACCACCGGAGTGATCGCGGCGCGCAGCGCGTGCCGCCCGTACACCTTCGGTTTCGCCAGGCCCTTCGCCCGCGCGGTGCGCACGAAGTCCTCGGAGAGCGTCTCCAGCATCTGTGCCCTCGACAGCCGGGCATAGATGGCGGAGAAGAGGAAGGCCAGCGCGACCCAGGAGAGCACCAGGCCGCTGGCCCACTTCAGGGGATTGTCGAAGATCGACGTGTAGCTCGGCACGGGCAGCAGGCGCAGGTTGTAGACGAAGACCAGCAGCAGCACCGCGCCGACGAAGTAGAGCTGGAGCGAGGCGCCGGTCAGCGAGAAGCCGATCGCGGCCCGGTCGAGCCAGGTGCCCCGGCGCAGCGCCGAGACCATGCCGAGGCCGACGCCGAGCAGCAGCCAGAGGATCGCCGCCGGGATCACGATGCTCAGCGTCACCGGCAGCACCCGGGCGATGGTGTCCAGCACCGCCTCGTTGTTGACGTACGACCAGCCCAGGCAGGGCGCGTCGCACCGGCCGCCCTGGGCGCTGCCCAGGTCCCGCCCGGTGAAGATGCCCTTCATGTAGCCGGCGTACTGGGTGATCAGCGGGTCACGCAGGCCCAACTCCTCGCGGACCCGCTCCAGCCGCTCGGGGTTGCAGTTCTTCGGGCACATGCCGCTGACCGGGTCGCGGGGCAGCGCGAAGAACATCAGGAAGGTCAGCACGCTCACCGCGAACAGGGTGAGCACCGCGGAGAAGATCCGCTTGATCAGAAAGCGCGTCATCGGATGCCCCCTACCGGGACGACTTCGGGTCGAGCGCGTCGCGCAGCGCGTCGCCGAAGAGGTTGAACGCGAACACGAGCGCGAAGATCGTGATGCCGGGGAAGAAGACGAACGCCGGGTCGGTCTGGAGGTAGTCCAGGCTCTGGTAGATCATCCGACCGAAGCTCGGCGTCTCCTCGGTCAGCCCGACGCCGATGAACGACAGTGCGGCCTCGCTGGTGATGAACTGCGGCACCGCCAACGAGAACGACACCAGGATCGGTGCCCAGATGTTCGGCAGCAGTTGCCGGAAGAGCATGTGCGCCAGCCCGGCGCCGCTGGCCTTGGCGGCCTCCACGAACTCCCGCTCGCGCAGCGCGATCACCTGGCCGCGGACCAGCCGGGCGGTGCCGGTCCAGCCGAAGATCGCGAAGACGGCGATCAGCACCCCGACCCCGAAGGCGGGCGAGACCGCGTCCCGCTCGCCGTAGAAGCGCAGCGTCAGGGTCGGGGTCAGGGCCAGCGCGATGATCAGGAACGGCATGGCCAGGGTCAGGTCGGTGATCCAGTTGATCACCGCGTCGAGCCAGCCGCCGAGGTAGCCGGCGAGCGCGCCGAGCGCGATGCCGATCGCCGCCGTGATCACCGCCGCCGCGAAGGCGATCAGCAGTGAGGTACGCAGGCCGTACACCAGCCGGATGAAGATGTCCCGACCGAGGTTGGGCTCCAGCCCGAAGAAGTGCTCGCCCGACACGCCACCGGCGTAGCCCAGCGGCATGCCGAAGCCGTCCAGCTTGGCCTGGAACTGGTCGCGCGGGCTGATCCCGTAGAACGCCTCGATCAGCGGCGCGGCGAGCGCCACCACCACGAAGAAGACCAGCATCGCCCCGCTGACCATCGCCGTCCGGTCGCGGCGCAGCCGGAGCATGGCGAGTTGGCCGGGCGACCGGCCGACGAAGCCCTTCTCCTTCGGCGCGTCGGCGCCGCCACCCGAGTCGATCTCGGCCAGCGCCACGCCCTCCGCCGGGGACATGCTCATCTCGACACCTCCTCGACGCCCGCACCCGTGTCCGCCGGCTCGCCGCCCGCGCCGTCCGCCGGCTCGGCGGCCGACGTCGCCGGCTGCCCCGCCGGGGCGGCCTCGACGGGCCCCCGCTCCGGGAAGTGGCAGGCCGCGGCCTGGCCTCCGCCGTCGCGGGGCACCAGCGCCGGCTCCTCGGTGGCGCAGATGTCCTGCGCCTTCCAGCAACGGGTGCGGAACCGGCAGCCCGACGGCGGGTTGAGCGGGGTGGGCACGTCGCCGGCCAGCCGGATCCGGCCGGCCGGGCCGAGCTTGGTGACGTCCGGGATCGCCGAGAGCAGCGCCCGGGTGTACGGGTGCTGCGGGCGCTCGTAGATGTCGTCCCGGTCGCCGATCTCGACGATCTTGCCGAGATACATGACGGCGACCCGCTGGCAGAAGTGCCGCACCACGGCCAGGTCGTGCGCGATGAAGACGAACGCCAGGCCCAGGTCGCGCTGCAGGTCGCGGAGCAGGTTGACCACCTGCGCCTGGATCGACACGTCCAGGGCGGAGACCGGCTCGTCGGCGACGATCAGCTTCGGCCGCAGCGCCAGGGCGCGGGCGATGCCGATGCGCTGACGCTGGCCGCCGGAGAACTCGTGCGGGTACCGGTTGTAGTGCTCCGGGTTCAGCCCGACCAGCTCCAGCAGCTCCTGCACCCGGGCCTTGATCCCGCCCGGCGGGTCGATCCCGTTGACCTGCAACGGCATCGCGACGATCCGGCCGACGGTGTGCCGGGGGTTCAGCGAGGCGTACGGGTCCTGGAAGATGATCTGAAGGTCCTGCCGCAGCGGGCGCAGCTCACGCCGGCCGGCGTGGGTGATGTCCCGCCCGGCGAACTCGATGCTCCCCGCGCTGGGCTCCAGCAGGCGGACCAGCATCCGGCCGGTCGTCGTCTTGCCGCAGCCGGACTCCCCCACCAGACCGAGCGTCTCGCCCGGGCGCACGTCGAAGTCCAGCCCGTCCACGGCCCGCACCAGGCCCGTGCTGCGCAGCCCGCTGCGCACCGGGAAGTGCTTGGCCAGCCCGCGCACCCGCAGCAGCGACTCGACCGTCTCCACACTCATCGGGTCCCACCTTCGTTCGCGACTGCGGGACTCCGCTCCGCTGCATTCCTCGCGCTCACCGAGCAACCCTTGTTCGCGACTGCGGGACTCCGCTCCGCTGCATTCCTCGCGCTCACCGAGCAACTCCCACGTGGGCGATGTCCTCCGCGTACAACCGGGTCCGGTCGTCGGCGGAGAGGTGACAGGCCACCAGGTGGCCGGGCGCGCCCGCCGGGCGCAGCTCCGGGACCTCGGTGCGCGAGCGGTCGCCGTTGCGGCCGGCGTACCGGCAGCGCGGGTGGAAGGCGCAGCCGGGCGGCAGGTTGATCAGGCTGGGCGGGTTGCCCTTGATCGGCACCAGGTCCGCGTCCGCGTCGCCGTGCAGGGAGGGCACGCTGGAGAGCAGGCCCCAGGTGTACGGGTGCTGCGGCCGCCGGAGCACCTGCTCGACGCTGCCGTGCTCGACGGCCCGCCCGCCGTACATGACCAGCACCTCGTCGGCGACCTGGCTGACCACGCCCAGGTCGTGCGTGATCATGATGATCGCGGAGTGGAACTCGGCCTGGAGGTCGGCCAGCAGATCGAGGATCTGCGCCTGCACGGTCACGTCCAGGGCGGTGGTCGGCTCGTCGGCGATCAGCAGGTCCGGGTCGTTGACCAGCGCCATGGCGATCATCGCCCGCTGCCGCATGCCGCCGGAGAACTCGTGCGGGTACTGGTCGAAGCGGCGGGCCGGCTGCGGGATGCCGACCCGGCCCAGCATGTCCACCGCGCGCTGGCGGGCCTCGCGCTTGCCGGCCTTCGGGTGGTGCACCCGGTACGCCTCGGCGATCTGCCTGCCCACCGTGAAGTACGGGTGCAGCGCGGACAGCGGATCCTGGAAGATCATCGCCATGTCCCGGCCGCGCAGCCGGCGTACCTCCTCCTCCGGCAGGCCGACCAGTTGGCGCCCGCCGACGGAGATCTCCCCGGTGATGGTGGTCCGCTTGGCGTTGTGCAGGCCGAGGACGGCCAGCGAGGTGACGCTCTTGCCCGAGCCCGACTCACCGACGATGCCGAGCGTGCGCCCCCGCTCCACCGCGAACGACACCCCGTCGACCGCGCGCACCACGCCGTCCTCGGTGTCGAAGCGGACCCGCAGGTCGCTCACCCGCAGGTACGGGTCCTGGCCGGAGCGCTGCTCCGGCACGCTGGGGCGGCCCGGTTCCCCGGACGACGCCGACTCCGGACTGCCCACGACCGCCTCCCTCAGTGACGAAGAGAACCTACAGGAAATCACTGAGGGTGAAAATAAGCTACATATCCGGGGGCTGTCAGCGGGCCACAGCGTAACGACTCTGCAACGGGCTCCGACACCCCCACCAGCGCATCCACGTCGAGCGGTCGGTGACCAGAGCCGGCGACGAGTCGGAGCTGACCGAGCCCGTACGGGCCACGATCCGGCCGGAGGACCTGCTCGCCTGACGGATGTCGGTGGACTCGCCTAGGGTCGGGCGCATGAGCGAGCTCCAGCGAGCGAATCATCAACGCAGCCCGGTGGTGCCTCATGACGGCACAGAGCGCGGCGACGTGACGTCGTGACCGAGTTCGACGCGGCGGCCGCCGCGGTGCAGGCCGCGCTCGACGCGGGAGCCCGATACGCCGACGCCCGGGTGATGCACCGCCGCTACGAATCCATGTCGGCCCGCAACGGCGACATCGAGGAGCTGACCCAGGACGAGAGCATCGGGCTGGGCGTCCGCGCGCTGGTCGGGTCGAGCTGGGGCTTCCACGCCGTACCGGACCTGTCGGACGCCGCCGCCCGCGAGGCCGGCCGGCGCGCCGCGCGGATCGCCGCGGCGAGCGCGCGGGTCCCGGGGCCGCCGATCGACCTGGTGCCGGCCGCGGCGGTGACCGCGAGCTGGGCGTCCCCCTGCGTGGTGGATCCGCTCGGCGTACCGCTCTCCGACAAGGGCGACCTGCTGGTCGGTGCCACGCGGACGATGGCGGAGCACGGCGCCGACGTGGCCGAGGGCCTCTACCAGGTCTGGGACACGGCCAAGTGGTTCGTCTCCAGCGAGGGGCACCGGATCGACCAGCGGATCCGCGAGTGCGGCGGCGGCATCTCCGCCACCGCCGTCGGTGACGGGGAGACCCAGCGCCGCTCCTACCCGAGCTACCGAGGTCAATACGGCACCACCGGCTGGGAGCTGGTCACCTCGCTCGACCTGGCCGCGCACGCCGCGCGGATCGCCGAGGAGGCCCGGGCGCTGCTCACCGCGCCGCCCTGCCCCGCCGGCGAGACCGACCTCATCCTCGGCGGCGAGCAACTCGCCCTGCAGATCCACGAGTCGGTCGGGCACGCCATCGAGCTGGACCGGATCCTCGGCTGGGAGGCCGCCTTCGCCGGCACCTCCTGGTTGGACCTGGCCCAGCTCGGCTCGCTGCGCTACGGCTCCGAGCTCATGAACGTCACCATCGACCCCACCATCCCCGGCGCGCTCGGCAGCTTCGGCTTCGACGACGAGGGCTCCCCGGCCGTCAGGCGCGACGCGGTGCGCGAGGGGCGCTGGGTGGGCGTGCTCGCCGGCCGGGACTCGGCCGCCGTCGCCGGCCTGGACCACGGCGGCAGCGTACGCGCCGACGGCTGGGCCCGGCTGCCGATGGTGCGGATGACCAACGTGGGCCTGGAGCCCGGCCCGCACACCCTGGAGGAGATCGTCGCCGCCACCGACGACGGGGTGCTGATGGACGTCAACCGCTCCTGGTCGATCGACGACAAGCGGCTCAACTTCCAGTTCGGCTGCGAGATCGGCTGGGAGGTGAAGAAGGGCCGGCGCGGGCGGATGCTGCGCAACCCCACCTACACCGGCATCGGTCCCCTCTTCTGGCGCTCGATGGACATGCTCTCCTCGGAGACCGTCGCCTGGGGCACGCCCAACTGCGGCAAGGGCCAGCCCGGCCAGGTCGGCCACACCGGCCACCCGGCCGCGCCGGCCCGCTTCCGCAACGTCCGGGTAGGAGTTCGTGCGTGAGCGCGAGGAATGAGCGAGCGCAGCGAGCGAGTCCCGCAGCCGCGAACGAAGGCGACACGGCGAGCGCGACGAACGAGCGCAGCGAGCGAGTCCCGCAGTCGCGAACGAAGGGGGTGCCGCATGAGTGAGCTGGAGATCGCCGGTCAGGTGGTGGAGCTGGTCCGCCGGCTCGGCGGGCCCGACGCGCAGGCCGAGGTGGTGGTCACCCGGGCCGACCTGGCGCTGACCCGGTTCGCCAACTCGTTCATCCACCAGAACGTGGCCGAGTCCGGCGTCGAGGTCCGACTGCGGCTGCACGTCGGCGGGCGCACGGCCGCCGGCAGCGGCAGCGTGGTCACCGCCGACGGGCTGCGCGCGCTGGTCGAGCGCACCCTCGCCGCGGCACGGCTCTGCCCGCCCGACCCGGCCTGGCCGGGCCTCGCCCCGTCGGCGCCGGCGCCGACCGCCGCGATCTTCGACGAGGCCACCGCGTACGCCGAGCCGGACGAGCGGGCCGAGGTGGTGCGCGCGTTCGTGGCGGCGGCCGGCGGGCTGGAGGCGGCCGGCTACTGCCGCACGGCGCACCGCTCCTCCGCGTTCGCCAACTCGGCCGGCCACTCGGCGTCGGGCCGCGCCGCCGAGGCGGCGATGGACGGCATCGCCCGCACCGGCGGCTCCGACGGCGTGGCCCGGTTCTGCGCCGACCGGCTGGCCGAGATCGACGGTGCCGCGCTCGGCGCCCGGGCCGCGGCCAAGGCGCGCGCCGCGGCCGACCCGGTCGAGTTGCCGCCCGGCCGCTACGAGGTGGTGCTGGAGCCGGCCGCCGTCGCCGACCTGCTCCAGAATCTCTCCTGGTTCGGCTTCAACGGCAAGCGGTACGCCGAGCGGCAGTCCTTCGCCGAGCCGGGGGCGGCCCAGTTCGACCCGGCGGTCACCCTGGTCGACGACCCGCTCGGCGGCTCCGGGCTGCCGTTCGACGTCGAGGGCACGCCCCGGCGCGCCGTGACCCTGGTCGAGGCGGGCACCACCCGGGCGGTGGCGCACGACCGGCGCACCGCCGCCGAGGCCGGCGCGGCCTCGACCGGGCACGCGCTGGCCGGTGCCGCGACGTGGGGCCCGATGCCCCGCAACCTGCGCCTGCACGCGGCCGGGGCGACGGGTGCCGGAGCCACGGGCGGCGGGCCGGCAGCGACGTCGGGCGCCGACACGGCGGGCTCCGCCGGGCCGGGCACGGCGGGCGCGGGCGGCGGCGTGCCGGGTGCGGTGGTCGACGGGGACACCGCCGGGCTGGTCGGTCGGGTGCGGCGGGGGCTGCTGGTCAGCGACCTCTGGTACACCCGGGTGCTCGATCCGAAGAGCCTGGTCGTCACGGGCCTGACCCGCAACGGCGTCTGGCTGGTGGAGGACGGCGTGGTGACCCGGGCGGTCCGCGACCTGCGCTTCACCGAGTCCTACCCCCGCGCCCTCGGTCCCGGCGCGGTGCTCGGCGTCGGCAGCCGGGCGGTACGCCAGCCGGACCGGACGGACGGCGTCTGGTGGGAGGCCCCGCCGCTGCGACTGGCCTCCTGGAACTTCACGGGCGGCGCCTCCGGCTGACCCGCGGCCCGCTGCACGGATCGGAGCCCGGCCCGGCGGGCCCGCTCCACGACGGAGCCCGGCGGCCCGCTCCACGACGGACTCCGGGCCGGCGACGCCTCCGGGTGAGTCGCGCGCGTACGCCGGACAGGCGACCGGTGAGGTTCTTAACATCCGGACATCGATCATCGTTCGGGGCTTTCCACCGGCCGGGACACACGGGACACTGCCTTGCGCGGACGGCCCGCAAAGATCGGCGTAACGTGTGTCACTTAGCTGCGCCGTATCGCCGGCGCGGTCGTTGGTGTGCGCATGACGTGGCAAGCGGGTGCGGGTTCGCCGGTCCGCGTGCCGACCGGAAGCTGATCGCCCGCGCGTGCGGGCCCCGTCAGGGAGACGACTCGAATGACATCAACGGCAACGAGGCCGCGGGGAGCGCGGGCACGCGCCGCCATCGCGGCGAAGACGTTGCGTACCGATCGCTGGTGGCTCGCCCCGCTGCTCACCGTGATCGGGCTCGGCGCGTGGGTCGCGTACGCGACGGTCCGGGTCTTCATGCACGACTACTACTGGGTCGACGCGTACCACTACCTGACCCCGTTCTACTCCCCGTGCGTCACCGAACGGTGCGTCGAGGGTTCCTCGCACTTCGGCAGCTTCCTGCCCGGCTGGTGGATCATCCCGGACGCCGCGCTGACCCTGCCGTTCCTGCTGCTGTTCCGCCTCACCTGCTACTACTACCGCAAGGCGTACTACCGGTCGTTCTGGCTGTCGCCGCCCGCGTGCGCGGTGCCGGACGGGCACCAGTCCTACGGCGGCGAGACCCGGTTCCCGCTGCTCGGCCAGAACCTGCACCGCTACTTCTTCTACGCCGCCGCCGTCATCTCGCTGATCAACACCTGGGACGCGATCCTGGCCTTCCACTCGCCGAAGGGCTTCGGGTTCGGTCTGGGCAACATCATCCTGCTCGGCAACGTGGTCATGCTGTGGGCGTACACGATCTCCTGCCACTCCTGCCGGCACATCATCGGCGGGCGGCTCAAGCACTTCTCCAAGCACCCGGTGCGCTACCGGGCCTGGACCTTCATCTCCGCCCTGAACGTCCGGCACATGCAGCTCGCCTGGATCACCCTCGGCACCCTGGCCCTGACGGACTTCTACGTCATGGCGGTCGCGGCGGGCTGGTTCAACGACCTGCGGTTCATCAACTAGAGGGCCCCCTGACATGACCAATCCTCACCACCACACGTCTACCACGCGAATCGAACGACACCACTACGACGTCGTCGTGATCGGGGCCGGCGGCGCCGGCCTGCGCGCGGCGATCGAGGCCCGGCTCGCCGGCAAGAAGACCGCGATCATCTCGAAGTCGCTCTTCGGCAAGGCGCACACGGTGATGGCCGAGGGCGGCGCCGCCGCCGCGATGGGCAACGTGAACAGCCGGGACAACTGGCAGGTGCACTTCCGCGACACCATGCGCGGCGGCAAGTTCCTCAACAACTTCCGGATGGCCGAGCTGCACGCGAAGGAGTCGCCGCAGCGGATCTGGGAGCTGGAGACGTACGGCGCGCTCTTCGACCGCACCAAGGACGGGAAGATCTCGCAGCGCAACTTCGGCGGCCACGAGTACCCGCGCCTGGCGCACGTCGGTGACCGGACCGGCCTGGAGCTGATCCGCACCCTCCAGCAGAAGATCGTCTCCCTCCAGCAGGAGGACAAGCGGGAGCACGGCTCGTACGACGCCCGGATCAAGGTCTTCGCCGAGACCACCATCACCGAGTTGCTGCTCGACGGCGACCGGGTCGCCGGGGCGTTCGGCTACTACCGGGAGTCCGGCGAGTTCGTCCTCTTCGAGGCGCCGGCCGTGGTGCTGGCGACCGGCGGCGTCGGCCGCTCCTACAAGGTCACCTCGAACTCCTGGGAGTACACGGGGGACGGGCACGCGCTGGCCCTGCGCGCCGGCGCGACCCTGATCAACATGGAGTTCCTCCAGTTCCACCCGACCGGCATGGTCTGGCCGGTGTCGGTGAAGGGGATCCTGGTCACCGAGTCGGTGCGCGGCGACGGCGGCGTGCTGAAGAACTCCGACGGCAAGCGGTTCATGTTCGACTACGTCCCCGACGTCTTCCGCAAGCAGTACGCGGACAACGAGGCCGAGGCGGATCGCTGGTACAAGGATCCGGACAACAACCGGCGCCCGCCGGAGCTGCTGCCCCGCGACGAGGTGGCCCGGGCGATCAACAGCGAGGTCAAGGCCGGCCGGGGCACCCCCGCCGGCGGCGTCTACCTGGACATCGCCTCCCGGCTGCCGGCCGAGGAGATCCGCCGCCGCCTGCCGTCGATGTACCACCAGTTCAAGGAGCTGGCCGACGTCGACATCACCAAGGAGCCGATGGAGGTCGGCCCGACCTGCCACTACGTGATGGGCGGCGTGGAGGTGGACCCGGACTCGGGCGCCGCGTACGGCACCGTGCGGGGGCTCTTCGCCGCGGGTGAGGTCTCCGGCGGCATGCACGGCTCCAACCGGCTCGGCGGCAACTCGCTGTCCGACCTGCTGGTCTTCGGCAAGCGCGCGGGCGGCCACGCCGCCACGTACGCCGACAGCCTGCCGGCCCGCCCGAAGGTCCACGTCGCGGCGGTGGAGGCCGCGGTGGAGACCGCGCTGGCACCGTTGCAGCGGGACACCGGCGAGAGCCCGTACACCCTCCAGCAGGACCTCCAGGCGGTGATGGGTGACCTCGTCGGGATCATCCGGCGCGAGGGGGAGCTGGCCGACGCGCTGAGCCGGCTGGCGGAGCTGCGCGAGCGGGTGGCCAAGGTCAGCGCGAGCGGCGGTCGCCGCTACAACCCTGGCTGGCACCTGGCGCTGGACCTGCGCAACATGCTGGTGGTCTCGGAGTGCACCGCGAAGGCGGCGCTGGAGCGGCAGGAGTCGCGCGGCGGCCACACCCGGGAGGACTACCCGGCGATGGACCCGATGTGGCGCCGGGTCAACCTGGTCTGCTCGCTGGACGGCGACACCGTGCGCCTGGAGCGCAAGCCGCTGCCGAAGATGCGCGCGGAGCTGATCGGCCTCTTCGACCGCGCGGAGCTGGCCAAGTACCTCACGGACGAGGAGCTCGCCGAGTTCGACGCCCTCGTCGCCGACGCCGAGGCCGAGGAGGCGGGCAAGTAATGGCGGAGCAGAAGTCCCCCGGGGCCGGCAAGCCCGGCGCCAAGCGCCAGTTCCGCATCTGGCGCGGCGACGAGAACGGCGGCGACCTGCAGGACTACATGGTCGAGGTGAACGAGGGCGAGGTGGTCCTCGACGTCATCCACCGGCTCCAGGCCACCGACGCCCCGGATCTGGCCTGCCGGTGGAACTGCAAGGCCGGCAAGTGCGGCTCCTGCTCGATGGAGATCAACGGCAAGCCGCGGCTGAGCTGCATGACCCGGATGTCCACCTTCACGGAGGACGAGACGGTCACGGTCACTCCCCTGCGCACCTTCCCGGTCATCCGGGACCTGGTCACCGACGTCTCGTTCAACTACGAGAAGGCGCGGGAGACCCCGGCGTTCGCGCCGCCGGCCGACCTGGCCCCGGGCGAGTACCGGATGCAGCAGGTCGACGTGGAGCGCTCGCAGGAGTTCCGCAAGTGCATCGAGTGCTTCCTGTGCCAGAACGTCTGCCACGTGATCCGGGACCACGAGGAGAACAAGCAGGCGTTCTCCGGGCCGCGGTTCTTTATCCGGGCCGCGGAGTTGGACATGCACCCGCTCGACGCGAGGACCGACCGCAAGGAGTACGCGCAGGCCGAACAGGGCCTCGGATTCTGCAACATCACCAAGTGCTGCACCGAGGTCTGCCCGGAGCACATCAAGATCACGGACAACGGGATCATCCCCATGAAGGAGCGGGTCGTCGACCGCAGGTACGATCCCCTCGTGTGGCTTGGTAGCAAGATCTTCCGGAGGGGTCAGGTGCCTCAGACCATCGTGACCAGCGGGCACGCCAGCGGTGCGGTGCACGGCAGCGCGGCCCACGGGGGCGTGCACTCGCACGCGGGCGGCTCGCACGACCCGCAGTCCGAGGTGCAGGCGCAGCGCGGCGTCAACTGGCACCGCGAGGTGCCGAAGCCGACGGCGCCGGCCGTGGACACCCACGGCAGGCTTCCGCTGACGGAGCTCACCTTCGACCGGGCGGCGGCGCCGTCGCCGTTCGGTGAGGACGTGACCTTCCCGCTGCCGCCGGAGCACCTGAACTTCGCCCACCCGGAGCAGGACAAGCACTGAGGGCGTCGACGATGACGGGGGCCGCGGCTGTTGCCGCCGGCCCCCGTCCCGTTTCCGCCCGGGTGTCCGCTTCGGCTCAGCCGGGCGCGAGGATCGGGCGGAGGGCGGCGACGATGGGGGCGTCGGCCGGCAGCCAGGTGACGCTGTCCAACTCGTCGGCGGAGAGCCAGCGCAGTGCCGAGTGCTCCAGCGCCTGCGGCTGGTCGCCGTGCAGCAGGCGGGCCGCGTACACCTTGAGCACGGAGCGGCCGTGCGCCATCCGGACGTTGCGGCCGACCCGGTCGCCGATCTCCACGCGTACGGCGAGTTCCTCGGCGCACTCGCGGACGAGCGCGGCGGTCTCGCTCTCGCCCGGCTCCACCTTGCCGCCGGGGAACTCCCACATGCCCGCCACCTCGGGCGGGGCGGCCCGGGCGCAGGCGAGCACCCTGCCGTTCCTGATGATCGCCGCCCCGACGACGACCCTCAGATCCCGTCGTTCGGCCTGCCCGCCGCCGTTAGCCCGTTCGGTCCGCACGGGCGTCCAGCGTGCCAGATCAATCGGCGGTTTGGGTAGCGTGGCCGACCGTCAGGGCAGGAGAACACGGAAGTGTGGGCGTGGACACACCCACCGTGCGACGACAGACTAGAGGGCACCGACAAGACACGGGACGGCGACGATTTGGCCACAAGCCGGCAACGGCGCCTGGGAGGTGCGGTGATGCGCGTGCTGTTCAACGGCCGGGCGAAGCACGACTACCTCAGCGACGCCCTCACCCTGCTCACCGGTTGGATCCGGGAGGGTGAGCAGATCCGACGGACCCTCGTGATCGACGACACGCAGCACGCGGCCCTCACCGAGCGGGTGAAGGTGGTCGCCGACGCGCTGCACCTACGGCCCGAGATCAGCCGCCGCGCCGACCACACGCACATCAGGGTCGGGCACGGCAACGCCCCGCTGACCGAGCGCGAGGTGCTGCTGGCCGCGCGCATCGAGGACGCGTACCGCGCGGTCACCCAGCCCTGACCTACGCGCCGGCTAATCGGCGTCCTGGGGGTACCAGCGCAACTCGACGGAGTTGCCGTCCGGGTCCCGCACGTAGAGGGAGGTGGCGCTGCCGCGCGCGCCGAACCGGCCCACCGGTCCCTCCAGAACCGTGAACACCCCCACCTCGACGACGCGCTGCCAGTCCAGCGGCTCCACCACCAGGCAGAAGTGGTCCACGTTGGATTCGCCCCGGTCCCGACGGACGAGGTCGATGATGGTCTCCGGGCTGACGCGTACCGACGGGAACGGGACCTTGCCGGCCCGCCACTCGTCGACCCGCACCGGGGCCAGGCCCAGCACGTCGCAGTAGAAGCCCAGCGCCCGCTCGACGTCGGAGACGTTGAGCACCAGGTGGTCGAAGCCCGTGACCCGCACCGCGCTCACTTCGCCTCCAGGTCGTGGGCCTGGCGCAGCCAGTCGGTGAACAGGGCCGGGTCGACGTCGGCGAGGGTCCGCAGCTTCACCGCGGCCATCTGCCGGGCGCCCGGGACGAGCCGCCCCGACGGGTCGATGATCTCCCGCCCGCGCCACAGCCCGAAGGTGACGTACGCGGCGTACGCCTTCACCAGGCAGACGGGTCGCCGGCCCGGCCGGTCGCCGAGGCCCCAGACCGGGTGGCCGTGCCATACCGCCCCCGTCGCGCCCGGCAGCGCCGCCTCGATGACGGGGAGGAGCTTCTCGCCGATCTCCCGCAGCGGGGCGTCGAGACCCGCCAGGTAGTCGGTCACTGTCGTCGTTTCCATGCCCCCACGATGCGCCGACCGGCCCGGCCGACCAAGACGCGATCACACTACGATCGTTGAGCCGGATTCAACGACGGGACACCGACGTGCTGGAACGCCACGAGCTGGAGACCTTCCTGACGCTCGCCGAGGAGTTGCACTTCGGCCGGACGGCCGAACGCCTGCGGGTGACGACCGGGCGGATCAGCCACGTGGTCAAGAAGCTGGAACGTCGCATCGGCGCCCCGCTGTTCGCCCGCACCAGCCGGGTCGTGCAGCTCACCCCCATCGGCCGGCAGCTCGCCGACGACCTGGCGCCGCTGGTCGTCGGCATGGACGAGGCGGTACGCCGGGCCGTCGAGGCGGGGCGGGGCGTCACCGGGCGGCTGCGGGTCGCCTTCCTCGGCGAGTGGACCGCCCCGGTGCTGCTCAAGGCCGTCGCCCTGTTCGCGCAGCGCCACCCGGACTGCCAGGTCGAGGTGCACGAGGTCCAACTCTTCAACTCGCGGCCGAGCCTGGTCGACGGCTCGATCGACATCCTGATGGCCGCGTACCCATTCGACGGGATGGCCTGCGGGCCGGCGCTGCTGGAGGAGGAGCGGGTGCTCGCGGTGCCGGCGGGGCACCCGCTGACCCGGCAGGAGTCCGTCTCCCTGGAGGTGCTCGGCGACCACCCGGTGGTGCAGTACCCGGCGGTGACCTCGGCGGAGTTCAAGCGCGACCGCACGCCCGAGCACACCCCGTCGGGGCGGCCGGTGCCGAAGGGGCCGGCCGGCAACACCTTCTCGGAGATGCTGACGTTGGTCGCGATGGGGCGGGGCGTGCTGCCCGTGGGCGAGCACACCCGGCGCTACTACCCCCGCCCCGACGTGGCGTACGTGCCGATCCGCGACGCGCCCCCGATCCGGCGCGGCCTGGTCTGGCGGGAGAGCAACACCACGGCCCGGGTCCGCGAGTTCGTCCGGGCCGCGACCGACGCGAACGCACGCTGACCCGCGCCACGTTCGGCGCGGGTCGTTGCGGGCCGCCGGGCTCGCAGTCGAGCGGATTCACGGCGGCTGGGGCGGAGAGCCGGCGGGCCGGGGCGACGGCGAGTTCCTCGTCCTGGCGCGCCGAGAGTGATCTTGGGCTGGCACGCCCGGCCTACCGTGAGGTCATGGCCAACGCGACGTACGACCGCAAGGAGCAGTTCCAGCAGATCCAGAGCGGCCTGCTCCACGGGGAACAGATCATCGCCGTCTACGACGCCGTCGGCACGGGCACGGGCTTCATCGGCCTGACCGACCGGCGCGTGATCATCCAGGACCGCTCCTTCGTCGGCAAACGGTACGCCATCACCAGCATCCCGTACTCGAAGATCACGAGCGTCAGCGTGGTCAGCAACAAGTCCTGGGGCGGCTCGTTCTTCTCCACCGGCGCGATCGCGATCCACGTCGGCACGCACACCTACGAGGTGGAGTTCCGCGGCGCCCAGAAGAGCCACCACGTGCACAACGTGATCCTCCACCACATCAGCTGAGTTGGTCGGCGCGGTCGAGCAGGGCGCGACACTCCGCCTCGGCAGCCCGGCAGAACAGCGTGGCGGCCAGGTCACGATCGCCCTGCCTGTGCTGGCCGCCGATCAGGTCGAGCGGACCGCTCCGCCAGCGGCTGACCGCAGGCGACAACGGGGCATGTCCCGCTACTCCGGCGAGTGGAACACCATGGCCGCCAACGCACCTGTTTGACACCCATGGTGTTCCACTCGTCCCGCCTTGACGACGGATGGCAGCCAGCGGCGCCACCGGGGCGTCGCGGTTTCGCCCGTCGCACCTCCTCGTCGCCCCAGGGGGACGGCGGCACCACACGGTCCGCGCCGTTCCCGACCAGGGACCGTCCGTCCGGCCCGGCGGTGGCAAGCGCGCACATGTTCTGCGACGAGAGCAGGGTGCGGATGCGCTCGGCCAGGCGTTCGCGCGGCAGCCGCCCGGTCGGGGTCGGCCCGGACAGCCGTCGACACCGCAGGCCTCACTGCTGGTCGAGCAGGAACGGCACGTCCGGGCAGGTCAGGCACACGAAGATGCGCAGCGCGCCATAGCGGCCGACGACCACGCCGGTCGGCTCGTACGGGTCGTCGTCGTCCGGGGCGCCGTCCGCCCGGGTCGGGCGCCACCGGTCGGCCCCGTGCTCCGAGGAGTCGATGACGAGGGCCAGCGTCGTGGGACCGGCGCAGCGGGGGCACGGCGTCGGGAGCAGGTCCGTGAGGCTCCACCGGGCGTACCCGCCGACCTTCCATCCGGGCGCCATGAAGGTGTCGAGGTACTCCTCGTCCGCTTCGGCGAGCGCCCGCAGTTCCGCCGGCAACTCCTCGACGTACGGATACTCGACGATCTGCTCCGGGTGCAGCCGGCACGGCTGGGGCACGTACCCTTCCGTCCCGGTCTCGCCGCGCGGCGGCTCCGTCAGCGTGGCGGTGACGTCCGCCTCCCGCCGCCACCGCAGCTCCACGATCGGCCCCCACGGCGGCGTGTCGTGCTCGAACGGGCACCACAGCACCTGCAACAGGTCCGCCCCGCCGGGCCGGGGCAGGTCGGGGACGTCCGCCGCGCGCAGTTGCGCCAGCGCCACCATCGGGTTCGGCCGGGGGTGGGGTCGCGGCCCGTACCGGTAGCCCACCGTCGGGCCGCCGTTCACCGAGCCCCAACCGCTGAAACCCGGGCCGACCAGCCGGGCGAGCTCCTCGTGCAGCTCGATCTCGCCGTCGGCCAGCACGTGCGCCACCGTACGGCGGCTCTCCGCCTCCCGCATCCGGGCCAACAGTTCGGCCGGGATCGGCACCTCCTCCTGCACCATGCACGGCGTGGCGCAGGTGGGCCAGGGCTCGTCGGCCGGCCACAGCAGCGGCCCTCCGACGTGGCTCTCCGTGGCCGTGACCGCCCCGCGACGGGGGTGCAGCCGGGTGGCCGTGCGGCCGAGCTTCTCCAGCCCGGGGTAGCGGGCGAGCACGTCGAGTGCCAACGGCGGAGTAATCATGGCGAGATGGTAGGGCTCGCCGCATCCACGGCCGACGCCGGACCACCGGCCACAGTGGACCTTCGGTGCAGCCGCCATCCCGCCGCCGTCCAGCACATCCCCCAGAGCAGGAAGAACGGCGACCACAGCAGCAGGTCCCACCGTGCCAGTTCGCGGGCCAGCGCGGCGTGCCCGGCCGGGGGCGGGCGGACTCCGGCCAGCAGCAGCGTGTCGCCGACGAAGCCGAACCCCAGCACCCCGATCGACCGGGCGATCATGAAGACCCCCAGCGTCCAGGCGATCGCGAGCAGCAGGCGACGCGGGAGGGCCGCCCGCCCGGGCCGCAGCGTCGCCAGCGCGACCACGACGCCGACCACGGCGGCGGTGGCCAACGCCCAGTGGCTCGCTACGAACAGCGGGTCTCGCGCGAGCAGCCGTTCCCGCATCTCCGGGGGCAGCGGGTCCTTGTCGGCGAGCGCGTTGGCCCCCAGCGCCTGCGCGAGCTTCATCGAGCCGTACGCCACGGCGCAGGCCGCCGCCCCGTACGCGCCCCAGCGCGCGCGATCAGGCCGCGACACGCTTCGTCGCCGTCGCGTAGGACCGGATCGTCTCCAGGAGCAGCCCGATCACGACGAGCCCGAGGATCGCGTGGTACCACTGCCAGCCCACACCGATGCCGACGAAGCCGTCCACGACCATGATCATGGCACCGGCCCCGACGGCCAGCAGCATGCCGGCCAGCGCCAGCAGCATCACCATCCTCGGCACCCGGCGCCCCAGCGTCGTCACCGTGGCGACGGCGAGGCACGCGGCCAACAACCCGGTAGCGGTCGCCGACCACTGCGCGGTGGCCACGCCCATGACGTCGCGGGCGTAGCTCTCGTGCTCGGCGGCGGACACGACCGGGCCACCCGGGAACCCGAGCCGGGACTGGGCGGCGAAGACGGCCTTCCCCGCGGCGTACCCGAGGAACAGGACCGCCAGGGCGTACGCCGGCCATCGCCGGGGGTGAACGTTATTGACCATGGATACGACGGTATTGGCGGTGGCCCCCCGCCTCCTCCCGTCGATGAGGGAACCTTCTCCCCCGCGGGTGGGAGCAGTGGGAATACCGCCCGCGTCCATGAGCGTCCAGCGTTGGCCGCGTCGGTCGTCACCCAGTTGGTCACCCGACCGGTCGGCCGGACTGAGGCGGAGGGCGTTTCTGGCGCGTATGCCGTAGCGTCGATGGCATGAAGCCGGTGGTGGTGTCCCTCATAACGTTCGCCGCGTTACTGATCGCGGCGTTCGTCTTCGTTGGCTGGCGTGACCGGAAGCGTTTCTCCTCGCCCGAGGACTCGGCTTCGGCCCGCGATGCCCGGTCTACGCAAGAGCGGTACGCGGCAGAGCGTCATGCCGTCCAAGGTGAGGTATGGCGGCGCGGCCAAAACCCGCCGAGCACCTGAGCGAGCCTCGCGCGAGCAGAAAGCCCTACCTGGCCATCTGTCTGCCGCCGACTCGCCCTCTTGGGGAGCGGGCCGCCGCACGGTCCGCCACCCAACCTCGCCCGGCACGGACCCGGATCCCGGGGTCGGAGCTGGCCACCGGCGGCCACCCCGTGGTCGCCGAGCGGCTGGGGCACGAAAACGCGAACCTGCTCCTGTCGACGTACGGGCACCTGATGCCGGACTCGGAGGAGCGCACCCGCCGCGGTCGATGAGGTGTGGGGTTGTGTGCCCCAGAACGAGGGCACACCTTCTGACCTGTGGGAACCGGCCGGGCTCAGACGTTGAAGCGGAACTCCACGACGTCGCCGTCCTGCATCACGTACTCCTTGCCCTCGATGCGGACCTTGCCCGCCGCCTTGGCCGCCGCCATCGACCCGGCGGCGACCAGGTCGGCGTAGGAGACCACCTCGGCCTTGATGAAGCCGCGCTGGAAGTCGGAGTGGATGACCCCCGCGGCCTCCGGCGCGGTCGCGCCGACCGGGACGGTCCAGGCCCGCGCCTCCTTGGGGCCGGCGGTGAGGTACGTCTGGAGCCCGAGCGTGCGGAAGCCGACCCGGACGAGCTGGTCCAGGCCCGGCTCCTGCTGACCGATCGACTCCAGCAGCTCGCGGGCCTCCTCCTCGGGCAGGTCCACCAGCTCGGACTCGATCTTGGCGTCCATGAAGACGGCCTCGGCCGGGGCGACCAGGGCGCGCAGTTCGTCGAGGAACTCGGCGTTGCCCAGCTCGGCCTCGTCGACGTTGAAGACGTACAGGAAGGGCTTCGTGGTGAGCAGGTGCAGCTCGCGCAGGTGCTCCAGCTCGATGCCCGCGTCCTTGGCACCCGCGTAGAGGGTGACGCCGGTGTCGAGCAGCTCGACGGCCTTCTTGGCGGCGGTCACCGCGGCGGCCCGGTCCTTGCGGAGCTTGGCCTCCTTCTCCAGCCGCGGCACCGCCTTCTCCAGGGTCTGGAGGTCGGCGAGGATCAGCTCGGTGTTGATCGTCTCGATGTCGTCGGCCGGGGAGACCTTGCCGTCGACGTGCACCACGTTCGGGTCGGAGAAGGCCCGCACCACCTGGCAGATCGCCGAGGCGTCGCGGATGTTCGCCAGGAACGCGTTGCCCCGGCCCTGCCCCTTGGAGGCGCCACGCACCAGGCCGGCGATGTCGACGAACGACACGGGGGCGGGCAGCACCTTCTGCGAGCTGAAGATCTCGGCGAGCTTGTGCAGCCGCTCGTCCGGCAGCCCGACAACGCCGACGTTGGGCTCGATGGTGGCGAACGGGTAGTTCGCCGCGAGCACGTCGTTCTTGGTCAGCGCGTTGAACAGGGTGCTCTTGCCGACGTTGGGCAGGCCGACGATGCCGATGGTGAGACTCACGACGAGCCAGCTTACGCCGTTCGCCGCCGCCCTTGGACAGGCAGGTTCCGCACCGGCGGAAAACAGCCGCCGGAGAGCGCCCGACCGTTGTTACGGTGCCACGGTTCCGCGCGAGCGACCCCAAGGAGGCGGGATGAGCCGGCTGCCGGAGCTGTACGTCGCGGTCGACGTGGAGGCGGACGGGCCGATCCCCGGGCCGTACAGCATGATCTCGCTCGGCATGGCCGTCGCCGGCCACCCCGAGCTGACCTTCTACACCGAGCTGAAGCCGATCTCCGACGAGTTCGTGCCGGCCGCGCTCGCCGTCTCCGGCCTGGACCGGGACCGGCTGCTCCGGGAGGCGCCCCCGGCCGAGGAGGCGATGGGCGCCGCCGCGAGATGGGTCAACGGGCTGCGCGAGATCGGCCGCCCGGTGTTCCTCGCCGCCCCGGCCGTCTGGGACGGCATGTTCGTGCACTGGTACTTCACCCGGTTCGCCGGGCACAGCCCGTTCGGCGCCACCGGTTCCGGTGTCGACCTGCGCAGCTACTGGATGGGGCTGACCGGCTGCGAGTGGGTGCGGACCCGCAAGGGCACGATCAAGCACGAGCTGGGCCTGACCGACGTGCCGCACACCCACCACGCCGGGGAGGACGCCGCCGAGCTGGCCCAGGTCTTCGACGCGGCCCTGCGTCGCCGCAGCCGGGAGCGGTAGGAGTCAGCCGAGCAGGCGCGGCCCGATCGGGGTCTCCCGCACGCTGCCGTCCGGGCCACGGCTGACCTCGTACGCGCAGACGCCCGGACGGTCCGCGACCGCCTCGACCAGCCGCTCGCCCCGGTAGAGCAGGCCGGTGCCGTCGTCGGTGCAGTGCGCGGTCGGCAGCGTGCCGTCGCCGACCAGCCGGTGCATCAGCGGCCGGCGCTGCTCCTCGCTGTCGTAGTGCACGCCGTTGCCGTAGGGCAGCCAGCCCAGCCCGTCGGTGAAGCCGCGCAGCGTGGTGCCGAAGCTGTCGGTGGCGCCGCCGGCGTGCCAGCAGATCGAGCCGGCGGAGACGCCGCCCAGCACGACGCCGGCCTCCCAGCACTCCCGCAGGATCTCGCCGAGGCCGTGCACCCGCCACACCGCGCAGAGGTTCGCGACGCTGCCACCGCCCACCCACACGACGTCCTGGGCGAGCAGGTGGGCGCGGATGTCGTCGACGTTCGGCATCGGGAAGAGCGCCAGGTGCGTCATCCGGAACCGGCTGCCGGCGAACGCCTCGTAGACCCGGGCCAGCGTGGTCGGCTGGTCGCCCTCGGCCTGGTTGAGGAAGCAGAGCCTCGGCTCGGGCCCGGCCCCGGCCAACTCGGCGGCGAGGTCGAAGACGGGGTTGACCCGCCGGGCCCCGCCGTCGTGGCGGGGAGCGTAGATGCCCATGCTGGTGGCGAGGATGGTCGGTTCGCTGGCGGGCACGGTCGTCCTTCCGTCGGTTGTCGGCGCCGCCCATCCTGCCGCGCCGTCGGTCAGTCGCGGGGGCCGGGCTGGCGCGGGACGACCGGCTCGATCCGCAGGGCGCCCGGTGCCAGTGCCCCGGCGGCGGCGAGCGGCAACGTGAAGCGGGCCTCGGCGGCGGGACCCGCCGCGTACGACTCGCGGAGCATCCAGCGCACCTCGTCGGCCGTCCAGCCCAGCCCGGGACGGCCGGCGATCTCCCGGACCAGGCGCAGCGCCACCCGGGTGTCGTCGTCGTAGAAGCGCATGCACCAGTGGTGCACCCACATGCCCAGCGCGCGGAGCCCGTCGGCGTCCAGCGAACGCACCAGCCGACCGCAGGCGGTGTCGCCGAACGCCCGACCCGGGTCACCGGCCCGGTCCCGCTCGATCGCGCCGACGGCGGACGGGGCTACCGCGCGCATCCGGTCGTAGAAGCCCTGCACCACCGCGTCGTCCAGCGGGGGGTGCCCGTCCCGTGTCGACGCCGCTTCCCGACCCGCCACGCTCGCCATTGCCGCACCCCTTCTTGAGTTGGTGACCGGACGGTACCGGCCACAACCGACACTTTCCGCGCCGGACGTCCCGTTCCCACCCGCACGGCCGCGTCCGATTTCCGCGAGCCGAGGGCGCCGAGCAGGGGCATCATCGGTGACGTGGAATTGGACTTCGAGCGGTGCTACCGGGCCGTCGACAGCCGCGACCAGCGGTTCGACGGCTGGTTCTACACCGGCGTGACCTCGACCGGGATCTACTGCCGGCCGTCCTGCCCCGCGATGACGCCGAAGCGGCAGAACGTCCGGTTCTTCCCCTCCGCCGCGGCGGCCCAGGGCGCCGGGCTGCGCGCCTGCCGGCGGTGCCGGCCGGACGCCGCCCCCGGCTCCCCGCACTGGGACGTCCGGGCGGACGTGGTCGGCCGGGCGATGCGGCTCATCGCCGACGGGGTCGTCGACCGGGACGGTATCCCGGGGCTGGCCGCCCGGCTCGGCTACACCGAGCGGCACCTGCACCGGATGCTGCGGGCGGAGATGGGCGCCGGCCCCCTCGCCCTGGCCCGGGCGCAGCGCGCGCAGACCGCCCGCACCCTGATCGAGACCACCGGCCTGGGCATGGCGGAGATCGCGTTCGCCGCCGGGTTCGGCAGCGTCCGGCAGTTCAACGACACGGTCCGCGAGGTGTACGGGACGGCCCCGTCCGAGCTGCGTACCGCCCGCGGCCGGTGCGCCGCGCCGGGCGGGGCGGGCACCATCACGCTGCGGCTCGCGTACCGCCCGCCGCTGCACGCGGGGGCGCTGCTGGACTTCCTCGCGCTGCGCGCGCTGCCCGGCGTCGAGGAGGTGCGCGACGGGACGTACCGCCGGGGCCTGCGGCTGCCGCACGGCCCGGGCGAGGCGACCCTGACCCCGGCGGACGGGCACGTGAGCGCCACGCTGCGGCTCACCGACATGCGCGACCTGGCCCCCGCGGTGGCCCGCTGCCGCCGCCTGCTCGACCTCGACGCCGACCCGGTCGCCGTCGACGGCACCCTCGCCGCCGACCCGGCCCTCGCCGGGGCGGTCGCCGCCGAGCCGGGCATCCGCCTCCCCCGCTCGGTCGACGGCTTCGAGATGGCCCTGCGCGCGATCGTCGGCCAGCAGGTCTCCGTCCGCTCGGCCCGCACCACCCTCACCCGCCTGCTGGACCACCTCCGTCCGCCCGGCCCCGACCCTTCCGACACCGGGGAGGGGCCCGGGCCGTGGCTGGCCGGCTTCCCCACCGCCGAGGAGGTGCTCGGGGCGCCGGACGAGGTGTTCGGGATGCCGGCGGGGCGGCGGGCGACGATCCGGGCCCTGGCCGGGGCCGTCGCCGACGGGTCGCTGGACCTGGCGCCCGGCGGGAACCGGGAGGAGAGCGTCCGGCGGCTGCTGGCGCTGCCCGGGATCGGCCCCTGGACCGCCGGCTACGTCGCGATGCGCGCCCTCGGCGACCCGGACGTCCTCCTCCCCACCGACCTCGCGGTACGCCGGGGCGCCGCCGCCCTCGGCCTGCCCGACGACCCGAAGACCCTCGACGCGTACGCCGACCGCTGGCGCCCCTGGCGCTCGTACGCGGTGATCCGACTCTGGAGAGCAGCATGAGCATGAACGACAGCACCGTCGTCGACACCCCCGCCGGACCGCTCAGCATCGTGGCCGGCCCAAACGGGGCGGTCCGGGCGGCGGGCTTCACCGGCGAACCCGAGCACCTGCTCCCCCTGGTGCACCCGACGCTGCGGGCCCCGCTGCGACGCCGGGTCGACCTCGGCCCGGTGACCGCCGCCGTCGCGGCCTACCTGGACGGCGAGCTGACCGCGATCGACACCGTGCCGGTGGAGCAGCACACCGGCGGCGTCTTCATGGCGCACGCCTGGCAGGTGCTGCGCGAGGTGAAGCCGGGTGATCCGGTGACCTACACCGGGTTCGCCGGGCTGGCCGGCCGCCCCGCGGCCGTACGGGCCGCCGCGGCGGCCTGCGCCCGCAACGCGGTCGCCCTGTTCGTCCCCTGTCACCGGGTGCTGCGCACCGACGGGACGCTCGGCGGCTACCGCTGGGGGCTGGACGTGAAGAAGTGGCTTCTCGGGCACGAGCGGCCGTGACGGGAAGCTGACAGCGGCGCCGCACCCGTTTGCCGCTACCGTCGGGTAGTGCCTGCGGACGGCGACGGCAACCCGGCTCCCCGGGGGGTCGAGGCCGGCCCGCATCCGCTGCGCAACCTCTGGCGGCTGCGCCACTACCTGCGCCCCCACGCGGCCGAGTTCGGCTGGCTGCTGCTGGCCGGGCTCGCCGCCACCGGGGCGGGCATCGCCGTACCGCTGGTGACGCAGCGGGTGGTGGACGGCCCGGTCGCCCGGCAGGACCCGGCCGGGCTGTTCCGGCTGGCCGGGCTGGCGCTGCTGCTCGGCCTGGTCGAGGCGCTGCTGATCTTCATCCGGCGCTGGGTGCAGTCGTCGTCCTCGATGCGGATCGAGGCGGCGATCCGCGCCGACGTCTACGCCCACCTGCAGCGGCTGCCGGCCAGCTTCCACGACCGGTGGCAGTCCGGCCAGCTCCTGTCCCGGATCACCAGCGACCTCTCGGTGCTGCGCCGGTTCCTCTCCTTCGGCATGTTCTTCCTGGTCCTCAACCTGGTGACCTACCTGGCCGTGGTGGCGCTGCTGATCCGGCTGCACCCCGCGCTGGGGCTGCTGGTGGCGGCGAGCGCGGTGCCGCTGTTCCTGATCACCCGGCGCTTCGCCCGGCGCTACCACGCCGCCTCCCGCCGGATGCAGGACCAGCAGGGCGACGTGGCCACGCTGGTCGAGGAGACCGCGCAGGGGCTGCGCACGATGAAGGCGTACGGGCGGGGGCGGGAACTGGCCGCCCGGTTCGCGGCCGACGCCTGGGCGCTGCACGACACCGGGGTCGGCAAGGGCCGGCTGCTGGCCCGCACCTCCGCCCTGCTCGACCTGGTGCCGAACCTGACCCTGGGCGTGGTGCTGGTGGCCGGCGCGGCGGCCACCGCCGGGGGCGTGCTGACCATCGGCGAGCTGGTCGCGTTCGTCAGCCTCCAGCTGATGCTGATCTGGCCGGTGCAGTCGCTGGGCTGGATCGTCGCCAACGGCCAGGAGGCGGCGACCGCCGCCGACCGGGTGCTGGAGGTGCTGGACAGCCCACCCGCCATCGTGGACGCCCCGGGCGCGGTCGCCCTGGGCCGCGGCGAGGTGCGCGGCCGGCTGCGCTTCGAGCGGGTCTCGTTCCGCTACCCGGGCACCGCGACGCCGGTGCTGCGGGAGGTCGACCTGACCGTCGAGCCGGGCGAGACCGTGGCGCTGGTCGGGGCGACCGGCTGCGGCAAGAGCACACTGCTCTCCCTGGTGCCCCGGCTGCACGACGTGACCGGTGGCCGGATCACCCTGGACGGGCACGACCTGCGCGACCTGCGGCTGTCCTCGCTGCGCCGGCTGGTCGGGGTGGCCTTCGAGGAGCCGACGCTGTTCTCCATGTCGGTGTGGGAGAACCTCACCCTGGGCCGGCCGGAGGCCGGGGAGGACGAGGTCCGGGCCGCCCTCACGCTGGCCCAGGCGGACTTCGCGTACGAGCTGCCGTGGGGGCTGGCCACCCGGGTGGGCGAGCAGGGGCTGTCGCTCTCCGGCGGGCAACGCCAGCGGCTGGCCCTGGCCCGGGCGGTGCTCGGCCGGCCGGCGCTGCTCGTGCTGGACGACCCGCTCTCCGCGCTCGACGTGCACACCGAGGCGCTGGTGGAGGCCGCGTTGAAGCGGGTGCTGCGCAGCACGACCGCGCTGCTGGTGGTCCACCGGCCCTCCACGATCGCCCTCGCCGACCGGGTGGCGCTGCTGGAGGGGGGCCGGATCACCGCCGTCGGGCGGCACTCCGAACTGCTCGCCGACGTGCCGGCGTACCGCGCGGTGCTCTCCGCCGAGCCGGCCCCGGCGCCGCCCGACGGTCGCGGCCTGGTGCGGTCGTGACCGGCGGGGCCGCCCACCCGGGCGGGGCGGACCTCGCCCGGTGGCGCGGCGTCGCCACCGACCCCGACGCCGACCGCAGCCACGCCGAGGACACCACGCCGGAGGCGGTGGCCCGGCTCCGGGCCCGCAGCCGGGTGCTGCTGCGCGACCTGCTGCGCCCGCACCGGCGCCGGCTCGGGCTGGCCGTCGCGCTGCTGCTCGGCCAGAACGCCGCCGCGATGGCCGGGCCGTACCTCGTCATGCTCGGCATCGACCGGGCCATCGCGCCGCTGCGGGCCGGCGAGCCCGGCCCGCTGCTGGCCGTCGCCGCCGCGTTCGCCGCCGCCACCGTCGTCGAGTACGCCGCCCGCCGGGGGTTCCTCACCCTCTCCGCGCGGATCGGCCAGGCCATCCTGCTCGACCTCCGCCAGCGGGTGTACGGCCACTTCCTGCGCCTGTCGGTGGCGTTCCACGAGCGGTACACCTCCGGCCGGATGGTCTCCCGGCTCACCAGCGACCTGGACTCGATCGGGGAACTGGTCGGCGGCGGCATCGACGGCCTGGTGCTGGCGGTGCTGTCGATCCTGTCGGTGGCCGGCATCCTGCTCTGGCTGGACCCGCCGCTGGCCGCGGTGACCCTGCTCGCGTTCCCGTTCCTGTTCTGGCTGTCCCGCTGGTTCGCGCGGGCGTCGGCGGACGCGTGGCGGCGCACCCGGGAGACCGTGGCGCTGGTCATCGTCCACTTCGTCGAGTCGATGCGGGGCATCCGGGCGGTGCAGGCGTTCCGCCGGGAGCCGCGCAACCAGCGGATCTTCGCGGCGGTCAACGACGACTACCGGGTGGCGAGCCGGCACGCGTTCCGGCTGATGGCGACGTACTCGCCGGGGATCAAGGTGATCGGCAACGTGACCGTGGCGGTGGTGCTCTGCTACGGCGGTTGGCGGGTGCTCGGCGGGGCGACCGAGATCGGGGTGCTGGCCGCGTTCCTGCTCTACCTGCGGCGGTTCTTCGAGCCGATGCAGGAGCTGAGCCAGTTCTACAACTCGTTGCAGTCGGCCACGGCGGCCCTGGAGAAACTGGCCGGGGTGCTCGACGAGCGGCCCTCGGTGGCCGAGCCGGCCCGGCCCGTGCCGCTGCCCACCGGGCCGGGGCGCGGGGCGGTCGCCTTCCGCGCGGTCACCTTCGGCTACCGCCCGGACGCGCCCATCCTCGCCGGGCTCGACCTCGCCGTCCCGGCCGGGCAGACCGTGGCGTTGATCGGGCCGACCGGCGCCGGCAAGTCGACCGTCGCCAAGCTGCTCGCCCGGTTCCACGACCCGCTCGCCGGCACGGTCAGCCTGGACGGCGTCGACCTGCGCGAGGTCGCCGACGCCGAGCTGCGCCGCGCGGTGGTGCTGGTGACCCAGGAGACCCACCTCTTCGGCGGGACGGTCGCGGAGAACATCCGGTTCGGCCGTCCCGGCGCCGACGACGCCGCCGTGGAGGCCGCCGCCCGGGCGATCGGCGCGCACGACTTCATCGCGGCCCTCCCCGAGGGGTACGCCACGCAGGTGCACCGGCGCGGCGGCCGGCTCTCCGCCGGGCAGCGGCAGCTCGTCGCGTTCGCCCGGGCGTTCCTGGCCGACCCGGCGGTGCTGGTCCTGGACGAGGCGACCTCCTCGCTGGACGTGCCGACCGAGCGGCTGGTGCAGCGCGCCCTCGGCACCGTCCTGCGCGACCGCACCGCCCTGGTGATCGCGCACCGGCTCTCCACTGTGGAGACGGCCGACCGGGTGCTGGTGCTCGACGGCGGCCGGATCGTCGAGGACGGCCCGCCCGGCCGGCTCGCCGCCGCCGGCGGCCGTTACGCCGCCCTGCACCGGCAGTGGCGCGACTCGCTGGTGTGAGCCACGGTCCGTGGCGCCCCGCCGCCCACGGTCGGCGGGCCCCACGAAGATCACCGGTGCCACTAGACTCACCGCGCCGAGCGGATCGTCCACCGGGTGGTCGTCCCGACGGCGGCGACGGGGGAGGTTGCGAGTGCGGTTCGGACGACGGGTGATGGTGGCCGGGGTGGTCGTCGCCTGCGCGCTGGGGGCGGCGGCGGTCGCCGGGATGCCGTTCGGCGACGCCGGCCGGACGCCGGCCACGCCCACCGCGCAGGAATCCCCGGCGCCGCCGGGCGACGACGCCGCCCCGACGGGCGCGCCGGCCCGCGCCGACAGCGGACTCGGCAACCGCCCCGGAGGCGGCGCCACGCCGGGCGCGGCGGCGACCCTCCGGGCCCGACCGGCCGCCGAGGTCGCCGCCGACAGCCCCGCCTCGGTCTCCTACCTGCGCGACCGCTACCGGGTCGACGCCGGCGAGGCGGCCCGGCGGCTCGCCCTCCAAGAGCTGTCCGCGCCGCTGGCCGCCCGGCTCGCCACGGAGTTCCCCGCCGCGTACGGCGGGATGTGGCTGGACCAGGCCGCCGGCGGCGTGCTGACCGTCGCCGCCACCGGCGTCGAACCGATCCGGGCGGCGCTGACCGGCATGCCGGACGCGGCGCACGTCCGGGTGGTGCCGGTGCGCCACCCGCTGCGGCAGCTCACCGAGGCGGCGACCCGGCTGGCCACCGCGCTCGACGCCACGGCCGGCGCCGACGTGGTGGTGGACGAGCGGGCCAACGAGGTCGTCGTGCTGACCGGCGACCGGATCGCCGCCGACGATCCCCGGCTGGCCGACGCGCTGCGCGCCGCCGGGGTGCCGGCCCGCGCGCAGGCCCGGGTCGCCGACACCGTGGTGCAGAAGGCCTGCGACCCGCGTGACTGCGCGCAGGCGCCGATGCGCGGCGGCATCCGGCTGGACGTGCCGCGCGACGACGGCACCGTGGGCGGCTGCACGACGGGCTTCAACGTGCTCGTCGGGCTGCGCGACCCGTACGTGCTGACGGCGGGGCACTGTGTCGTCGGGGGGCGGCACCAACTGGTGGACCGCACCTGGCACCAGTTCCTCGGCCCGAAGGTGCCGATGACCGTCGAGTCGTCGAGGTCGGGGCTGGCCGAGAACGCCTACCCGTACGACTACGCGATCATGCCGTACCAGCCGGGCGCGATCGGGCGGTGGGCGTACCCGGCGGGGGCCACGCAGGTGCCCAGCCTGGTCAACTACTGGTGCGTGCCGGACAGCACCGGGTGCGCCACCCGGGGCAGCCGCGACGTGGCGATCACCGGGCACGTGCCGTGGAGCGCCATCCAGCCCGGCTGGGTGGTCTGCGCCACCGGGGCGGCGTACACGCCGAAGGCCGGCGAGCAGTACGTCGACTCGGGCGCCGGGGCCGGCTACGTGCCCGGCACCCGCTGCGGGGAGATCATCGGCAAGACCAGCGGCGGCATCGACGTGCGCATCTGCGCCCGCCCGGGCGACAGCGGCGGCCCGCTCTTCACCGAGGCCGACGGCAAGGCGCTGGGCATCCTGTCGCACGGCGACCCGGGGCAGGGCGCGTGCACCAACCCGAACGAGCGCAACTCGTACGCCCCGGTCTCCACGATCCTCGACCGGGCGAACGCCCGCACCTACGGGGGCCTGCGGATCCGGCTGGCCACCAAGGGCCCGCTGAGCGGCCCGGCCCCCCGCTGAGCGGCCCGGCCCCCCGCTGACCCGGCCGGCGGCCCGTTGACCGGGTCGCCGGCACCGGGGCCGGTCGACCGTCGCGCCGGCGGCTCACCAGCGGTCGACGTGCAGGACCTCGTCCAGGGGCTGCCGCCGCGCCGGCCGGAAGCCCTCCCCGGTGTGGAACGCGGTGGGGATCAGCGCGGCCTGGCGCACGGTCGCGGGCAGCCCGAGCAGCTCGGCGACCTCCGCCTCGTACGCCAGGTGCAGCGTGGTCCAGGCGGTGCCGAGGCCGCGCGCCCGGGCGGCGAGCATGTAGCTCCACGCGGCCGGCAGCACCGACCCCCAGAGCCCCGCCTGGTTGCCGGCCGGCAGCTCGCCGGAGTCCACCTCGACGCACGGGACGAGCAGCACCGGCACCTGCCCCATCCGGTCGGCGAGCCAGGCCACGCTCTCCCCCACCCGGCGCTGCACCTCGGCCCGCTCCGGGTCGTCGGCGAAGAGCCGGGCGGCCGAGCGCTCCGAGGCGAGGTAGCCGTGCGCCGCGCGCTGGTAGATCCGGCCGATCAGGTCCCGCTTCGCCGGGTCGGTCACCACGATCCACTGCCAGCCCTGCCGGTTCGACCCGGACGGCGCCTGGAGGGCGATCTCCAGACACTCGCGGACCAGCTCCATCGGCACGGGTCGGGTGAGGTCCAGCCGCCTGCGGACCGAGCGGGTGGTGGTGAGCAGCTCGTCGGGGCTCAGCGGGAGTGTCGGCACGACATCCATCGTGGCACGCCGGTTAACCCGTGGTCCGGCCGTTGGCCGGTGCCTACGATCGACGGATGACTGATACGGCGAGGACGGCCCGCGCCGGCGTCCCCGAGCGTCCGACCCTGGACGGGCTCGAGGAGACCTGGGCGCGCCGCTGGCAGGAGGAGGGCACGTACGCGTTCGACCGCTCGAAGGAGCGGACGGACGTGTACGCGATCGACACCCCGCCGCCGACCGTATCCGGCGAGCTGCACATGGGCCACGTCTTCTCGTACACGCACACCGACATCGTGGCCCGGTTCCAGCGGATGCGCGGGCGGGCGGTGTTCTACCCGATGGGCTGGGACGACAACGGCCTGCCGACCGAGCGCCGGGTGCAGAACGTCCACGGCGTGCGCTGCGACCCGACGCTGCCGTACGACCCGTCGTGGATGCCGCCGGCCGCCCCCGTCGACGACGCCGCCCGCCGGGACCCGACGCCGGTCTCCCGGCGCAACTTCATCGAGCTGTGCGAGCGGCTGACGGTCGCCGACGAGCAGGTCTTCGAGGCGCTGTGGCGGCGGCTCGGGCTGTCCGTGGACTGGACGCTGACGTACACGACGATCGGGCGGGTGGCCCGGGCGACCTCGCAGCGGGCGTTCCTGCGCAACCTGGCCCGGGGCGAGGCGTACCAGGCGGAGGCCCCGACACTGTGGGACGTCGGGTTCGCCACCGCCGTCGCCCAGGCGGAGCTGGAGGACCGGGAGCGGCCCGGGGCGTACCACCGGCTGCGGTTCGCCGGGCCGGCCGGGCGCGAGGTGCTGATCGACACCACCCGGCCGGAGCTGCTGCCGGCCTGCGTGGCGCTGGTCTGCCACCCCGACGACGAGCGGTACGCGGACCTGGTCGGCGGCACCGCGCGTACGCCGGTGTTCGGGGTCGAGGTGCCGGTGCGGGCGCACCCGCTGGCGGACCCGGCCAAGGGCACCGGCATCGCGATGGTCTGCACGTTCGGCGACCTGACCGACGTGACCTGGTGGCGGGAGCTGCGACTGGACACCCGGGTGGTGATCGGCCGGGACGGCCGGCTGCTGCCGGAGGCGCCCGCCGGGGTGCCGACGCAGCCCTACGCGGCGCTGGCCGGGCAGACCGTCAACGGTGCCCGGCGGACGCTGGTGCAGCTGCTCGCCGACGCCGGCGACCTGGTCGGCGAGCCGCGCCCGATCACCCACCCGGTGAAGTTCTACGAGCGCGGCGACCGGCCGCTGGAGATCGTCTCGACCCGGCAGTGGTATCTGCGCAACGGCGGCCGGGACGTCGCCCTGCGCGAGGAACTGCTGGCCCGGGGCGGGGAGCTGCGCTGGGTGCCGGAGCACATGCGGCACCGCTACGAGCACTGGGTGGGCGGCCTGACCGGTGACTGGCTGGTCAGCCGGCAGCGCTTCTTCGGCGTGCCGGTGCCGGTGTGGTACCGGCTCGACGACGCTGGCGAGCCGGACTACACCCACCCTCTCACGCCGGACGAGTCCGCGCTGCCGGTCGACCCGTCCAGCGACGCCCCGCCCGGGTTCGAGGAGTCCCGGCGCGGCCGGCCGGGTGGCTTCGTCGGCGACCCGGACGTGCTCGACACCTGGGCCACCTCGTCGCTGACCCCGCAGATCGTGGGCGGCTGGGAGACCGACCCGGACCTGTTCGCGCGGGTCTTCCCGATGGACCTGCGCCCGCAGGGGCAGGAGATCATCCGAACCTGGCTCTTCTCCACCGTGGTCCGCTCGCACCTGGAGCACGGGGTGCTGCCCTGGCGGGACGCGGTGCTCTCCGGCTGGATCCTGGACCCGGACCGCAAGAAGATGTCCAAGTCCAAGGGGAACGTGGTCACCCCGATGGCGTTGCTGGAGCAGCACGGCTCCGACGCGGTGCGGTACTGGGCGGCGAACGGCAAGCCGGGCATGGACCTCGCCTTCGACCCGGCCCAGATCAAGGTCGGCCGGCGGCTGGCCACCAAGCTGCTCAACGCGTCGAGGTTCGCCCTCGGGCTGGGCGCCGCCGACGCGTTGCGCGCCCCGGCGACCGAGCCGCTGGACCGCGCCATGCTCGCCGAACTGTCCGGGGTGGTCGCCGCCGCGACCGCCGCGCTGGAGGCGTACGACCACACGGCGGCGTTGCAGGTGGCCGAGTCGTTCTTCTGGCGGTTCTGCGACGACTACATCGAGTTGGTGAAGGAGCGCGCCTACGGCTCCGGGCCGGGGGCGGACTCGGCCCGGGCGGCGCTGGCCACCGCGCTCTCGGTGCAGTTGCGGCTGTTCGCCCCGGTGCTGCCGTACGCGACCGAGGAGGTCTGGTCCTGGTGGCGCTACGGCTCGGTGCACCGCGCGCCCTGGCCGACCACGTACGAGGTGGGCCGGGCGATCGAGGGCACCGGCGAGCCGGAGCTGCTGCGGCTGGCCGGGGACGCGCTCAGCCAGGTCCGCCGGGCCAAGTCGGAGCGAAAGCTGTCGATGCGGGCGGAGGTGCCGCTGGCCGAGGCGCTCGGCCCGGCGGCCCTGCTGGACCAGCTCACCGTGATCGCCGACGACCTCCGCGCCGCCGGCCGGATCACGAAGCTGGACCTGCTCCCCGACCGCACCCCGGAACTGGTGATCGCCTGCGCCTTCTGAGCGCGGCCCCGCCGCGCCCGACGGGGCGCGGCGGGGTCACCAGCCGCGCAGCAGGCGCAGGCCGAGGAGGAAGGCGACGACGGCGGGGCCGACCAGCAGGGTGATCGCCTGGAGCCGGTACGGCATCCGGTGCCGGGTCAGCTCCACCGCGTTGCCCAGCACGATCACCCCGGCCAGCATCAGGAACGCGCCCCACATCGGGGCGATCCCCACGTCGACCAGGCCGATGCGGGTCAGTTGCAGCGTCCCGCCGAGCAGCAGGGCGCCGGCCAGCGCCAGCAGGGCGACCGCCCGGTGCAGCCCCCGGGCCAGCGGGTGGACCGGCCGCCAGTGGTAGGTGCCGGCGACCGCCAGGCACGGCAGGACGACCATCAGCGGCCAGCCCCTGCCGAACGCGCCGAACATCAGCAGCGCCCCGACCGCGAACACCAGCGCGCCGAGGCAGGCGGCCACGTAGCCGGCGAAGGCGCGCCCGCCGCCCCGGGCCAGCAGCGGCCCGCCGGCGGCGGCGATCAGTGCCCCGGGGATCAGCACGAACCCCGCCCACCAGTGGAAGTGCCCGCTGGCCTGGGCGGCCGTGGTGGTCGCCGCCGCCGCGAGCCCGGCGACCGCCAGGCTGACCAGCCGGTGCCGGCCGGTACCGGGGTAGGAATCGCGCGACATGACCAGACCCGCTTCCGCACTCACTTCCACAGCCTCGCCTGGCGGCGCGGCCCGGTCCATCCGGCCAGCCCTACCATCGTGGGTCGGGCCGCCCGGACGGCCGTCACGCGAGGGTCAGCTCGTCTCGCCGGCCACGCTGAACGAGCGGAGCCGGTCGATCGCCAGCACGGTGAAGCCCACGCTGATCAGCGCGGTCATCACCGCCGCCACGGGCACCGAGACGCTGGCCTCCAGCAGCCCGGTGGGGGCCAGCCGGTCGGCGAGGGCGATCACGTACTGCTGGATGGAGAGCACCTGGGTGCCGGTGACGACGTTGCCGAGCAGCCCCTCCCAGATGAGCACGTAGACCAGGCCGAGCAGCACGGGCCGCCGGGTGAGCAGGCTCAGCGCCAGGAACAGCGCCGAGTACGCCAGCGCACCGACCGCCGCCGCGGCGGCGAGCGCCAGGCCGAGGCGTACGGAGTGGGCGAGCACGCCCGCGACGTAGAGCGGCACCGCGACCGTGACCGCCGTGACGCCGGTCGCCACCGCCAGCTTCGGCAGCACGATCTGCCAGCGCGGCAGCGGCTTGGTCAGGATGTGCACGACCGTGCCGTCGTCGATCTCGGCCCCCAGCACGCCCGTGCCGACGATCAGCGCGACCACCGGCAGCACCACGGCCAGGCCGAGGCCGACCAGCACCGGCGGGCCCCACTCGCCCGGGTCCACCCCGAGCGAGCGGGAGAGCACGGCGAGCACCACCAGCACCGCCGGGAGCGGCACCAGCAGGAGGAACCGGCGACGCCCGAACAGCCCCCGCGCGGTGATCCAGGAAACGGTAGACATGCTCAGGCCTCCACCAGGTAGGAGAAGACGCTCTCCAGGGACTCGTCCTCGGGCACCAGTTGCCGCACCCGGATGCCCTGGGCCAGGGCGATCTTCGGCAGCGCGCGGGTGAACGCGCCGTAGTCGCCGGCCCGCACGGTCAGCCCCGCGCGGCCCAGCTCCACCCCGGTCACCGACGCCTCCGCCATCAGCGCCACGGCGAGCGCCCGATCGTCGGTGGAGTGGACGGCGAAGACGTGCGGCCGGTTGGTCATCAGCCGGCGGATGGTGCGGAAGTCGCCGGAGGCGGCGAGCCGGCCGGCGACCATCACCTGGACGGTGCCGGAGACCTGCTCGACCTCCTCCAGGATGTGCGAGCTGAACAGGATCGTCCGGCCGGCGTCGCCGAGGCGGTGCAGCAGCTCCATCATGTGCAGCCGCTGACGCGGGTCCATCCCGTTGAACGGCTCGTCCAGCAGCAGCACCTGCGGCTCGTGCACGAGCGCGGCGGCGACCCGGGCGCGCTGCCGCATGCCCTTGGAGTACGTGCCGATCCGGCGGTCCTGCGCCCCCTCCATCTCCACCAGGGTGATCGCCCGGCGGGCCGCCGCCGCCGGGTCCGGCAGCCGGTGCAGCTTCGCGCTGGCCAGCACGAACTCGTACGCGGTGAGGAACGTGTGCACCGCCTCCCGCTCGCTCACCAGGCCCAGCCGTCGGTAGACCTCCGGGTTGCGCCAGGTGGGCCGGCCGTCCAGGGTCACCGCGCCGCGCGACGGGGCCAGGAAGCCGGCCATCATGTGCAGCAGCGTGGTCTTGCCCGCGCCGTTCGGGCCGAGCAGCCCGGTGACGCCGGGGCCGAGGGTCATGCTGACGTCGTTGACCGCCACCACGTTGCCGTACCAGCGGGAGACGCCGGCGAGGTCCAGGGTGCTGGCGGCGGTCGCGGCCCCCGCCGCGGGCTCGGCGCTCGTCGTGGTCATCGGGCGGCCACCTTCCGGTATCGCAGCAGCAGCAGGGCGACGCAGCCGGCCACGAGCAGCACGGCGGCGGCCGCGTAGACCGGGCCGAAGTCGCCGATCATGAGCCCCTCCTGTCCCTTGGGGAGCAGGTCGCCGAGGGCCCAGTCGCCGACGCCCCGCACCAGCGTGGACGGCGAGGCGAGGAAGGCCAGCTCGTTGACCGTCCGGGACGGCATGATCGACAGGGTGCCGACGACCGGGGTGGTCATCAGGAACACCGCCACGATCCCGCCGGCCGCGAACGCCCGCTTGCCGGTCATCGACGCGACCAGCAGGCCGACCGAGGCGAAGACCACCGCCCAGAGCCCGGCGTAGAGCAGGCCCGGCAGCAGGTCGAGCAGCTCGTTCCAGACTCCGCGCATGCCGTCGTCGGTGGTGAAGGCGGCGCCCAGGAACATCACCAGCTGCGGGCCGCCGAGCAGCAGCCAGAGCGCGGTCACCAGCGCCAGCAGCTTGGCCAGCGGGTAGTCCGACCGGGGCAGCGGCCGGGAGAAGTAGAGCGGCAGCACCCCGCTGCGCAGGTCCCGGGAGACCAGCTCGGGGGCGACCACCGCGACGAAGAAGATGACCAGCCAGCTCATGTTGTCGGCGAACTGGGCGTACGTCATCACCGCCTCGCCGATCTGGCTGCGCACCGCGGTGAGGCCCGCGGCCACCACGGTGACGATGCCGACCACCAGCCAGGGGAAGATCTTGGCCTTGGCGCTGCGCCCGAACCCGAACGCCGTACGCAGCCCGTGCAGGTAGAGCGCGCCGAAGACCTGCCGACGCCCCAGGCGGGGGCCGGTGTAGCGCTGGTATCCGATGTCGTGGATGACACCGGTGGGCTCAGGCATGGCTGGGCTCCCTCGTGGCGAAGAGCTCGGCGACCCGGTGCCGGCGCTGGTCCAGCCGGTGCAGCGGCAGGTCCAGCTCGGCGACCGCGCCGAGGATGAGGTCGTAGGTGGCGTCGTCGGCGAGTTCGACGAGCAGCAGCCGCCCGTCCCGGCGTACCGGCAGGCGCAGAGCGGCGAGCCGGGCGGCCAGCTCCTCGGTGCCCTCGCTGACCTCGACGGCGAGCACGTCGGTGGCCGACGTCATGGCGGAGATGTGGTCGGCCCGCAGCAGCCGCCCGCCGTCGATGGCGACCAGCGTGTCGCAGATCCGCTCCACCTCACCGAGCAGGTGCGAGCAGACCAGCACGGAGATGCCGAACTCGGTGCCGATCCGGTGCACCAGGGCCAGCATGGCGTCCCGGCCGGCCGGGTCGAGGCCGTTGGTCGGCTCGTCGAGCAGCAGCAGGTCGGGGTCGTGCACCAGGGCCTGGGCGAGCTTCACCCGCTGCTTCATGCCCGTGGAGTAGCCGCCGACCGGGCGGTAGCGCTCCTCGTAGAGCCCGACGTGCCGCAGCGCCTCGGAGGCCCGCTCGCGGGCGACCGTACGCGGCAGCCCGCTGATCCGGCCGAGGTGGGTGACCAGCTCGGCGGCCGAGAGGTCCGGCGGCAGGGCGTCGTGCTCGGGCATGTAGCCGACCCGGGCGCGGACCCCGGCGGAGTCGGTGGTCGGGTCGATCCCGAGCACCCGGACCCGCCCGCTGGTCGGGGCGAGGAGGCCGAGCAGGATCTTGATCAGCGTGGACTTGCCGGCGCCGTTCGCGCCGACCAGTCCGATGATCCCCGGCTCGACCGCGACGGTCAGGTCAGCCAGCGCGGTGACCCCACCCCCGTACGTCTTGGTCAGCGACTCGGTCGCGATCAGTGTCACGACGTCCAGCGTAGGAGGCCGAGGCCGCTGCCGGGAGCGGCACGCCCCCGGCGCTCCCCTGATCCTTGCCGCCCGCGCCCCCTAGGGTCCGCGCCCCGCGCCGGGGAACCTGCGCGGAAATCTCCGCGCAACCGGGACGGCGGGAAAAGCGTCCACTCTAGAGCGGTGCACGCTGCCCGGGGTGGACCAGATCCGCCGGGGCCGACCGACACACGGGAGAGAGCATGATCGGCGGTACGAGGTCCCCCAAGGTGAGCGTGGTGGTGCCCACGCACGACAGCGGGCCGCACATCGAGAAGCTGGTGGCCTCGCTGCTGCGCCAGTCACTGCCTGCGGCGGAGTTCGAGGCGGTCTTCGTCGACGACGGCTCGACCGACGGCACCCCCGCCCGGCTGGCGGAACTCGCCGCCGCGCACCCGCACTTCCGGGTGTTGCGGATCGAGAACTCGGGCTGGCCGTCCCGGCCGCGCAACCTCGGTGTGGCGCATGCCCGGGGCGAGTACGTGCTGTTCGCCGACGACGACGACTGGCTCGGCGACGAGGCGCTCGAACGGCTGCACGACTGCGCGCGGACGCACGACGCCGACGTGGTGGTCGGCCGGATGGCCGGGCACGGGCGCAGTGTGCCGCGCGAGCTGTTCCGGCGGAACCGGTTCGACGCCACGCTGGCCAACTCGCCGCTGATCGACAGCCTCACCTGCCACAAGATGTTCCGCCGCGCCTTCCTCGACGAGCACGGGCTGCGGTTCCCGGAGGGGCCGCTGCGGCGCCTGGAGGACCACCGGATGGTGGTCCGGTCGTACTTCCTGTCGAGGCGGACGTGCGTGCTGTCGGACTACACCTGCTACCACCACGCCCGCCGCGGCGACGCCGGGAACGTCACGGCCACCCGACTGGATCCGGCGGAGTACTACGCCAGCCTGCGGGAGGCGCTCGACATCGTCGACGCGCACACCGAGCCGGGGCCGCTGCGCGACCGGCTGCACCGGCGATGGCTGCGCAACGAGATGCTCAACCGGGTACGCGGCCGGCGGATGCTCGACGCCCCCGAGGAGTGGCTCGCGCAGGTCGTCCGGGAGATCCAGGGGGTGATCCGGGAGCGCTTCGCGCCCGGGGTCGCCGCCGGCCTGCCCCCGCTGCAACGGGTGCTGGCGCACCTCGCCGAGCAGGGCCGGGTCGCGGACCTGCGCCGGCTGGCCGAGTGGGAGACGGGCGTCCGCGCCGCCGGCACCGTCGACCGCCACGAGGTGGCCGGTACGGCGCTGACGGTCACCGTCTCCGCCCGGCTGGAATCCGCCGGCCGCCCCGTCACCTTCGCCGCGGACGGCGACCGGGACCTGCTGGTGCTGCCCGTCGACGGCCTCGACCCGGTGCTGCGGGACATGACGGCCGCGCTGGGCCGGAGCAGGCTGGACGTCGTCGCCCGGCGCCGGGAGACGAGCGAGGAGGTCCTCCTGCCGGTCACCTCCGACACCCGCTGGGTGCCCGGCCCCGCCGGCGAGCGGCACCTCGTGCACCATGCCGTCGCCACGGTCGACGGCGCCGCCCTCGACGTGGGCACCTGGTCGCTGAAGGCCCGGGTCACCTGCGCCGGGTGGACCGAGGACACCCGCCTGCCGCTGGTGCTGCGCCCGGCCGGCGACGGCGCCGCCCCGGCCGTGGAGGACGAGCGGGCGCTCTGGACCCGGTTGCGCCGGGCCGTCCGGCGCCGGATCGGACGGCGCTGACCCGGAACGCCGGCGGTGACCCGCCCACCACCGAGAGCCGCCGGCCGGGCCGCCGGGCGCGGCGCGGCGTGGAGTGGCGCTCTCGACCGATCGCCGACAGGCTGAGAAACTGTGTGCCGGTCAGCGGGTTGGGGGATGGATGAGCAACGGCTGGGTGGTGCCCGACGAGGTGCTCCGGGACGCGCCGGCGTACACGCCGCGCCCCGGCGAGCTCGCCGACCTGGAGCTGCTGCTGACCGGGGCGTACGCCCCGCTGACCGGCTTCATGACCCGCGCCGACCTGGTCTCGGTGAGCCGCCGGGGCCGGCTCGCCGACGGCGCCCCGTGGCCGGTGCCGGTGACGCTCCAGGTGCCGGCGGCGCTCGCCCAGGGCCTGGACCCGCGCGACGAGGCGCGCCGCACCCTGGTGCTGACCGACGGCGAGGGCGCGCCGGTCGCGGCGCTGGAGGTCGCCGACGCCTGGCAGGTCCGCGACGGGGTGGCGGGCGTCGGGGGCACGGTCCGCCGGCTCGGCGACGGCGGTCACGGCCCGTTCCAGCGGCTGCGCCGCACCCCCGAGGAGGTACGCGCGCTGCTGCCGCCCGGCCGGGTGCTCGGGGTGGTCGCCGACCGCCCGCTGCACCGGCCGCAGCTCGCCCAGATCGCCCACGCCGCCCGCACTCTCGGCGCCCACCTGCTGGTGATGATCCCCGTCGGCGAGGACGGCGTCGGTGGGCTGCCCCCGGAGGCGCTGGTGCGCGGCATCTTCGCCGCCCGGGACCGGATGCCGCCGGCCACGCTGGTCGCAGTGCCGCTCAGCCGCCGCCGCGACGAGATCAGCGACGCCCTGCTGCGGGCCCGGGTGTCGGCGGCGTACGGGGTGACGCACCTGCTCTCCACCGGTGAGATGCTCTCCGGCGCGGGCCTGCGGGTGCTGGTGCCGCGCGAGCTGGCCTACGACAACCGCGACGGGCAGTGGCGCTGGCGGGAGGACATCCCGCCGCGCAACCGGCGCCTGGCCCTGACGCAGGCGGAGATCGACGACCTGCTGGACCGGGGCTTCCCGCTGCCCGAGTGGCACACCCCGCCGGCGGTGGCGAGGGAGCTGGCCCGAGCCCGTCCGCCCCGGCGGCACCGGGGCCTGGTGGTCTTCCTGACGGGGCTCTCCGGCTCCGGCAAGTCGACGATCGCGCGCGGCCTCGCCGACGCGCTGCGCGAGCAGGGCGACCGGACGATCACGCTGCTCGACGGCGACGTGGTGCGCCGGGAGCTCTCCGCCGGCCTGGGCTTCGGCAAGGCCGACCGCGACCTCAACGTGCGGCGGATTGGCTGGGTGGCCGCCGAGATCGCCCGGCACCGCGGCGTCGGCATCTGCTGCCCGATCGCCCCGTACGCCCAGGCGCGCGCGACCGCCCGGGAGATGGCCCTGGCCGCCGGGGCCGGTTTCCTGCTGGTGCACGTCGCGACCCCGCTGGAGGTCTGCGAGCAGCGCGACCGCAAGGGCCTGTACGCCCGGGCCCGGGCGGGCCTGCTCACCGGGATGACCGGCATCGACGACCCCTACGAGGAGCCGACCGACGCGGACCTGGTCGTCGACACCAGCGACCTGACGGTCGACGAGGCGGTCCAGGCCGTCCTGCACCACCTGACCGAGACGGGCTGGGTGGAACCCCGGCTCCAGTCCATCTGATCCGGCCCCCGTTCCCTTCCGTGGGTCGCCCCTCCGCGCTAATGTTCGTCTTTGTTCGAACACGTTTGACCGCGTGAGGGCGCGCGGGGAGCACGGAGGTGCGACGGATGCTGGCTCAGCAGCGCCAGGCGGCCATCCTGGACCGGGTACGCGCCACGGGCGGGGTGCGGGTCACCGACCTGGCCGCCGAGTTCGGCGTCTCCGACATGACCATCCGGCGCGACCTGGAGGCGCTGCACGAGCGTGGCCTGCTGGCCAAGGTGCACGGCGGCGCCACGGTCGCCGGCCCCGGCTCGACCGACGAGCCGGGGTTCCGGGCCAAGTCGGTGCGGCAGTTGGCGGAGAAGGCGGCCATCGCGGGGCGGGCCGCGGAACTGGTCCGGCCGGGCGCGGCGATCGCCCTGTCCGCCGGCACCACCACCGCCGAGCTGGCCCGCCGGCTGGTCGACGTGCCGGGCCTGACCGTGGTCACCAACTCGCTGCCGGTGGCCGAGATCCTGCACGTCGGGGGCCGCCCGGACCAGACCGTGGTGCTCACCGGCGGGGTGCGTACGCCGTCCGACGCCCTGGTCGGGCCGCTGGCCGTCGGCGCGATCCGGTCGCTGCACCTGGACCTGCTCTTCCTCGGCGTGCACGGGATCAGCGAGCGGGCCGGGTTCACCACGCCCAACCTGATGGAGGCGGAGACCGACCGGGCGCTGGTAGCCGCCGCCGACCGGCTGGTGGTGCTCGCCGACCACACCAAGTGGGGCACGGTCGGCATCTCCGCCATCGTCGAGCTCTCCGCCGCCCACGTGCTGGTCACCGACGACCGGTTGCCTCCCGAGGCGCGGCGGTCGCTCGACGAGCGGGTGGGCGAACTGGTGGTCGTGCCGGCGGCGGACGGGGCGCGGGCGGCCACGCCGGCGGCGACGGGGGTGACGCGATGAAGCGCACCGCGATCGAGCTGGCCGACGGCCGCGAACTGATCTACTTCGACGAGCGGGACGACGCCGTCCGCCACCAGCCGGACCGGCGCGAGCTGCCCCCGCCGCCGCCCGCGTCGCAGCTGCGCCACGACCCGCTGACCGACGAGTGGGTGGCGGTCGCCGTGCACCGGCAGACCCGCACCTTCCTCCCGCCGGCCGACCAGTGCCCGCTCTGCCCCACCACCGCCGACCGGCTCAGCGAGATCCCCGCCCCCGACTACGACGTCGCCGTCTTCGAGAACCGGTTCCCCTCGATGAGCGGCCGGGTGGCCGACGAGCCGGCCGAGATCACGCCGTACACCCCGGTCCGGCCCGGCCGCGGCCGTTGCGAGGTGGTCTGCTTCACCGACGACCACAACGCCTCCTTCGCCGGCCTGCCGCCGCGCCGGGTGCGTACCGTCCTGGACGCGCTCGCCGACCGGACCGCCGCGCTGAGCGAGCTGCCCGGCGTGGAGCAGGTCTTCCCGTTCGAGAACCGGGGCGTGGAGATCGGGGTGACGCTGCACCACCCGCACGGCCAGGTCTACGCGTACCCCTTCGTGACGCCGCGCACCCGGGCGATGCTGGCCGCCGCCCGCCGGCACGCCGACCGCACCGGCGGGCGCAACCTCTACGCCGACGTGCTCGCCGCCGAACGGGCCGCGGGCGACCGGGTGGTCGCCGCCAACGCACACTGGACGGCGTACGTCCCGGCGGCCGCGCGCTGGCCGTTCGAGGTGCACGTGGCCCCGCACCGGCCGGTGCCGGACATCCCGGCGCTCGACGACGCCGAGCGGGACGCCTTCGGCCCGCTCTACCTGGACGTGCTGCGCCGCTTCGACGGGCTGTTCGACCTGCCGATGCCCTACATCGCCGCCTGGCACCAGGCCCCGGTACGCGCCGACCGCGAGCTGGGCCACCTGCACCTGCAGCTGTTCAGCATCCGGCGGGCCCGGGACAAGCTGAAGTACCTGGCCGGCTCGGAGTCCGGCATGGGCGTCTTCATCAACGACATCGCCCCGGAACGCGCCGCCGAACTCCTCCGCGCCGGGTGAGGCAACGGCACCTCGGTTGACGCCCACGCTGGAGGAAGGGGCCCTTCACCACCTCCGGCGGGCACCATCAGGGGCGGCACCCGGAGGCCGGCCGGCGGAGGTGGCAGACAGGGCGCGGGGGGCCCGGGACAGGGCCCCCCGCAGGGAAGGGACGGCTGGCTGTGCGCGACAGCCGGGAAGGCTGGCTGATCGGCACGCTTGCCGCGAGGCGACCGCGGTCAACCTTCCTGGACGCGACTGGCATCTCGTCCACCCTGGTCAACGAGGCGCGCCGAAGTAGGTGACGCCGGCGGCGTGTCACCCCCCGACACGCCGCCCCGAATGCTCAGGGCCCTGGATGTCGCTGGCCACGACGTCGTTCGCAGCGGAAACTCGGCGGCGAGCGGGGCTCGGTGTGGCCCCGGACAGGCCGTCACCACCGTCGTCGTACGGTTGCCTTCCGGCCGGTCACCAGGCTCGCCGCCGGGACGTCGTCGGCCACGACCGCGCCGGCGGCGACCACGGCGTCACGGCCGATGCTGACGCCGGGGAGGATCGTGGCACCGGCGCCGATCCACACGTTCTCCGCCACATCGATGGGCCCGCCGCTCAGCCACCCCCGTCGCTCCTCAGGGTCGACCGGATGACCGACGGTGATGAACGTGGCCCTTGGTCCGACCATCACGCGCTCGCCGAGCCGGATGCCGGCGTAGTCCAGGAACGTGCAGTTCTGGTTGATGAACACGCGCTCCGCGAGGTCCAGGTGGAGGCCGTGGTCCGTGTAGAAGGGCGGATAGATCGTGACTCTCCTCGGCAGCGGCCTGCCGAGGATCTGTTCGAACAGTGCCGCCCTGCCCGCTTCGTCGTCGAAGGGCAGGACGTTCAGGCGGGAGGTGAGTTCGGTGACCCGCAGGACCCTCTCGGCCATGGCCTGGAACTCGGCGCCGTGGATGCGCATGAGACGGTCGCTGGACATGCCAGGGTCCTTTCTGGTGTACCGGTGACCGGACGGGACTCACCGGGCGCTGGTGGCGGCGGCTGCCAGCAGCCGATCGGGTCACCTCTGTCGGGGCCGGGACCGGCGAGCATCTGCGCTGCCGCTGTCGCCGCTGCGTGGCGTCGCCGCCCAGGACGGGCGCCAGACCGTCCCAGGGAGCGCGGGCAGGGCTCGGAGGTGGGTGATGACTCCCCGGAGCCCTGGATGCGGATTCGTCCTGGGGAGGATGAGAGAGAGCGGGTACGCGGGGGTCGGATCCACGACAGGGATGCGGCGTAGGTCGTAGTTCGTCGGCCAGACGTACCGGTCGCGTGCCCCCACGAGAGTGGCCACGTCCGCGGAGGCCGCGAGGGTGTCCAGGAGCACTTCGTCGCCGAAGTGCGGGCCTGCCGCGTCGATGCGTAGGTCGAATTCGGTGGTGAGCTGGTCGTAGAAATCCGCCCATTCGCTTCGGGGCGCGATACCCGGCACCCATATCCGGTGCTTACGCAACTGCGGCGGCGTCAGTCTTCGCGCGGAGGCGAGCGGATGTCCCGGGCCGACGAGAAGTTCCAGCGGAGAGTCGAACGCGTGGATCATCTGCACGTCGGGCGGCAGTGCGTCCGGGGCGGTGACAGAACGGAACGAGGCGTCGACATCGCCCGCTTCGACGGCGGCGACCGCCACGCGGGGGTCGTCGACCCGGAGGGTCACCACGTCGAGGTTGATCTCGGGATGCGACCGCCAGTAGTCGTGCAGAACGACGGCCTGCGCGCTCCGCAGGCCGAGTACGTCGATCCGGAGGGCCCGGAAGCCCGGCCTGACCGCGGTGATGGCGCGCTCGACACCCGCGACGACGCTCCGCGCGTGGGGGAGAAACGCCCGACCGTCGAGCGTCAGCTCGACCCCTCGGGCGGTACGTGTCAACAGCCGGACTTCCAGCTCGCGCTCCAGGGCGGCGATCCGCTTGGAGACTGCCTGCTGCGTCACGCCCAGTTCCTCGGCCGCACGCTGCAACTGTCCGAGCTCGGCCGCCCGGACGAACGATCGCAACGCCTCGGTGTCCACCGGTCCACCCTAGGCGCGCACAACTGATCGTTGTGGCTCGCCGTGGGCCGGTTGTTCGACCAGGCTCCGGCGTGACTGGCCCACGACGAGAGGCGAGGGTCGGGGAGGCGGGGAAGCGACCGGCGGAGCGGGCGCGGGAGGAAGGGCAGGAGCCCGCCGGCGGGTGCCGACGGGCTCCTGTGTGACACGACGGCAGCACCAAACGGTGCCGCCAAGGGGGCGCCTGGCGGATCAGGCGGAGAGCTTGCGCGCCAGGTTCTCGTCCAGGGCGTTCATGAACTCGTCGGTGGTCAGCCACGGGGCGTCCCGCGAGATGAGCAGCGCGAGGTCCTTGGTCATCTGGCCGCCCTCGACGGTGTCGATGATGACCTGCTCCAGGGTGTTGGCGAACTCGGTGACCGCCGGGGTGCCGTCCAGCTTGCCCCGGTGGGCCAGGCCCCGGGTCCAGGCGTAGATGGAGGCGATCGGGTTGGTCGAGGTCTTCTCGCCCTTCTGGTACTGCCGGTAGTGCCGGGTGACGGTGCCGTGCGCGGCCTCGGCCTCGACCGTACGGCCGTCCGGGGTCATCAGCACCGACGTCATCAGGCCCAGCGAGCCGAAGCCCTGCGCGACGGTGTCGGACTGCACGTCACCGTCGTAGTTCTTGCAGGCCCAGACGAAGCCGCCCTCCCACTTCAGCGCGGCGGCGACCATGTCGTCGATCAGCCGGTGCTCGTAGCTGATGCCGGCGGCCTCGAACTCGGCCTTGAACTCGTTCTCGAACACCTCGGCGAAGATGTCCTTGAACCGGCCGTCGTACGCCTTGAGGATGGTGTTCTTCGTCGACAGGTAGACCGGGTAACCGCGGTCCAGGCCGTAGCGCATCGAGGCGCGGGCGAAGTCGCGGATCGACTCGTCGAAGTTGTACATGCCCATGGCGACGCCGCCGCCGGGGAAGTTGGCGACCTCCATCTCCACGGGCGCGGAGCCGTCGGTCGGGGTGTAGGTGATGGTCACCGTGCCCGGGCCGGGGACGACGAAGTCGGTGGCCTTGTACTGGTCGCCGTGGGCGTGCCGGCCGATGATGATCGGCTTGGTCCAGCCGGGGACCAGCCGCGGCACGTTGGACATGATGATCGGCTCGCGGAAGACGACGCCGCCGAGGATGTTGCGGATGGTGCCGTTCGGCGACCGCCACATCTTCTTCAGGCCGAACTCCTCGACCCGGGCCTCGTCGGGGGTGATGGTCGCGCACTTGACGCCGACGCCGTGCTGCTTGATGGCGTTGGCGGCGTCCACGGTGACCTGGTCGTCGGTCTCGTCGCGGTACTGAATCGACAGGTCGTAGTAGTGCAGGTCGACGTCGAGGTAGGGCAGGATCAGCTGCTCCCGGATCTGCTTCCAGATGATCCGGGTCATCTCGTCGCCGTCGAGCTCCACGACCGGGTTGTTTACCTTGATCTTCGCCATCGGCCGGCGCTCCTCTCGGGGGACTCGTGCTCAAGCAGTACGAGCGTACTGGAAACTGGCCGGCAGTCCCCAGCCGGCCTCGGTCGGCCGGCAAACGGGGTAGCACGGCACGGGACCGCGCTGGCACCATCGCCCGATGCCACCGCGCCGCACCCTCGGGTCTATCACGGTCACCGCGCTCACCGACGGCGAGGGCCCGTTCTTCCAGCCCCGCGCCGAGGCGTTCCCGGACGCCACGCCGGAACACTGGCGCGCGGCCGACCGGCGGGACCCGGCCACGGTGACCGCCGACGGGCGGTGGTGGCTGCCGTTCCGCAGCTTCGCGATCCGCGCCGGGGACGGCCCGGTGACCCTGGTCGACGCCGGGATCGGCCCGGCCGGCGCCCCCGCGTCGAGTTGGGCGCCGGTGCCCGGGCGGCTGCCGGCCGAGCTCGCCGCCGCCGGCATCGACCCGTCCGACGTGCGCACGGTGGTGCTCACCCACCTGCACACCGACCACGTCGGCTGGGCGGTCACGGGCACGCCGGGCACGCCGTACTTCCCGAACGCCGACTACGTGCTCCAACGGGCCGAGCTGGCCGCCGTGGAGAGCATCAACCCCGGGCTGCCGGCCGGGCTGGTCGCGCCGTTGCGCGCCGCCGGCCAGCTCAGGGTGGTCGACGGCGAGGTGCGGCTCGATCCGACGGTACGACTGCTGCCGACGCCGGGGCACACGCCCGGGCATCAGTCGGTGCTGCTGGAGGTCGGCGACGAGCGGCTGCTGGTCACCGGCGACCTGCTGGTGCACGCCGTGCAACTGGTCGCCCCGGAGCTGGCGTACGCCCACGAGGAGGACGCCGCGGCGGCCCGCGCGTCGCGGATGGCGCTGCTGCGCGACCTGGCCGCGCGCGGCCCCGCGGTGCTCGCCACCCCGCACCTCGGCGAGGCGTTCGTGGCGTTGTAGGGGCGCGACGACGAGGGGGCACGCCGGCGGACCGGCGTGCCCCCTCGTCGGGTGACAGATCACATGTTGGCGACGTCGGCCTGCTTGGCGCGGACGGCCTCGGCGGCCTCCTTCAGGCTGGCCAGCTCGTCGGCGTCCAGGTCGGTCTCAACAACCCGCTTGACGCCCTCGGCCCCGATCTCCGCCTCGACGCCCAGGTAGACGCCGGAGATGCCGTACTCGCCGTCGACCCAGGCGCAGACCGGCATGACCTCGCCGGAGTCCTCCGCGACGGCCTTGGCCATCCGGGCGGCGGCGGCGGACGGGGCGTAGTACGCCGAGCCGGTCTTGAGCAGCGCGACCACCTCGGCGCCGCCGTTGCGGGTCTTGACGACCAGCTCCTCGATCTGCTCGGCCGGCATCGCGTCGCGCAGCGGCTTGCCGTTCACCGTGCTCTTCGACGGCACCGGCACCATCGTGTCGCCGTGCGAGCCGAGGGTCAGGGTCTTCACCGACTTCACCGGTACGCTCAGCGCCTCGGCGACGAAGTTGGTGAACCGGGCGGTGTCCAGCATGCCGGCCTGGCCGAGCACCCGGTTCTTCGGGAACTGGGTGGCGAGCTGGGCCAGCGCGGTCATCTCGTCCAGCGGGTTGGACACGACGATGACGACGGCGTTCGGGGCGTACTTGGCGACGTTCTCGGAGACCTGGCGGACGATCTTCGCGTTCGTCTCCAGCAGGTCCATCCGGCTCATGCCCGGCTTGCGCGGCAGGCCGGCGGTGATCACCACGACGTCCGAGCCCTCGATCGCCTCGTAGCCCTCGCCGTTCGGGCCCGTGGTCACGCCGACGACCTTGGTCTCGAAGCCCTCGACCGCGCGCGACTGGTTGAGGTCCAGGGCGAGACCCGCGGGCTTGCCCTCCACGATGTCGGTGATCACGACGGTGTCGAAGACGTCGTACTCGGCCAGGCGCTGCGCGGTGGTGGAGCCGTAGAAGCCGGCCCCGACGACAGTGACCTTCTTACCCATGGTCGTCCCACTCCCTGCTACCAGTCGGTTTTCCGGACCGTATCAGTCATCCTGGCACCGATCCGGTCAGGGGCGGACGGTTATGACCGCGATGGGCGATGCAAGCGGGCCACGGCACACCCCGAGGTGTCCGGAAGGGCCTTCCTCCACCGAGACGTCGGGAGGGTGCCCTGCCCCGCACCTCAGTCGCGTTCGGCGCGCTCGACGACGTTGGTCAGCAGCATCGCGCGGGTCATCGGGCCGACGCCGCCCGGCATCGGCACCAGCTTGCCGGCCACCTCGGCCGTCTCCGGGGCGACGTCGCCGGTGTAGCGGCCCTTGCCGTCCGGGCCGATCACCCGGGTGATGCCCACGTCGACCACCACCGCGCCCGGCGTGACCATGTCGGCGGTGAGCAGGCCCGGCACCCCGGCGGCCACGATGACGATGTCGGCGGCGCGGGTGTGCGCGGCGAGGTCGAGGGTGCCGGTGTGGCACAGCGTCACGGTGGCGTTCTCGCTGCGCCGGGTCAGCAGCAGGCCGAGCGGGCGGCCGACCGTGTTGCCCCGACCGACCACGGCGACCTTCGCCCCGCGCAGCGCCACGTCGTGCCGGCGGAGCAGCTCGACGATGCCGCGCGGGGTGCAGGGCAGCGGGCCCTCGTAGCCGAGGACGAGCCGGCCGAGGTTGACCGGGTGCAGGCCGTCGGCGTCCTTGTCGGGGTCGATCAGCTCCAGCACCCGCTGGGTGTCGAGGTGACCCGGCAGCGGCAGCTGGACGATGTAGCCGTGGCAGGCCGGGTCGGCGTTGAGCTCGGCGAGCACCGCGTCGACCTGCTCCTGGGTGGCGTCGGCCGGCAGCTCCCGGCGGATCGAGGCGATGCCCACCTCGGCGCAGTCGCGGTGCTTGCCGTTGACGTACGCCTGGGACCCGGGGTCGGCGCCGACCAGGACGGTGCCCAGCCCGGGGGTGATGCCGCGTTCCGCCAGTGCCTTGACCCGCGTCCGCAGCTCGTCCTTGATCTCGGCCGCGGTCGCCTTGCCGTCCAGAAGCGTCGCCGTCACGCCCAGATCGTCTCACGGTCGACGCCCGGTGATCCGACGACCTGCGTCAGCCAGCCGTCCGATCACGAAGAGTGACGTGCATTTCATCACTGTGAGTTAACACGTATGGGTTCGGTCACAGCCGGATCCGGACGACGCGCCCGCAGCGGGGACGGTGTCGGACGGCAGGGACGGGACGGCGCGGGAGGGTCGAGAGGCGGCGGCGACGGCCACGCCCCTCACGACGGCCCGCAGGTGGGGCGGCATTTGTCGACCCGACGGCTATAGCAGGAGAGCTCGGCCGCCGCAAGACCCTCGGGCCGGCCACGTTATCGCTTCGCAACGCGCTCGTTGCCGAACGCCAACCCGCGACCTACCGTTGCCCAACGTTGCGCAGCGTAAACCCAGCGCCGGGTCTGACTGCGCAGCGTGAGGAGACGAGGAGGCTACATGCGCGTGCGCAGGCTCGCTACCTGGACCGCCCTCCCGCTCGCGGTGACCCTGGGCCTGGTGGCCTGCGGCTCGGGCGGCGACGGCGGATCCGGCGAGAGCAACCCCGACGCGGCCGTGCGGATCGAGATCGCCGAGCCGCAGCACCTGGTGCCGACCAACACCAACGAGACGAGCGGCTCGCAGGTGCTCAGCGCCCTGTTCAGCCCGCTGGTCGACTACGACGAGGCCAACAAGCCGTACGAGGTGGCGGCCGAGTCGGTGACGTCCGAGGACAACACGACCTGGACGGTCAAGCTCAAGGACGGCTACACCTTCCACAACGGCGAGAAGGTCACCGCCGACAACTACCTCGACGCCTGGAACTACGGCGCCTACGCGCCGAACGGGCAGAACTCGAGCTACTTCTTCGAGAAGATCGCCGGCTACGAGGACCTGCAGGGCGAGACGCCGAAGGCCAAGACGCTGACCGGCCTGAAGAAGGTCGACGACCTGACCTTCACCGTCACGCTCTCCGAGCCGTACAGCGAGTTCAAGACCATGCTCGGCTACACCGCCTTCTACCCGATGCCGAAGGCCGCGTTCTCCGCGCCCGGCGTGCTGGCCGAGGGGTACGAGCAGGCGCCGGTGGGCCAGGGCCCGTTCAAGATGAAGGGGACCTGGCAGCACGACGCCAAGGTCGAGGTCGAGAAGTACGAAGCCTTCCCCGGCGAGAAGCCGAAGGTGGCCGGCGTCGAGTTCCGGATCTACCAGCAGCCGACCGCCGCGTACGCGGACGTGCTGTCGGACAACCTGGACGTCATCAAGACCATCCCAACCGAGAACCTGTCGACGGCCGGCACCGACCTCGGTGACCGGTTCAAGCAGAGCCCGGCCTCGTCGCTCCAGGTGCTGGCGTTCCCGACGTTCCAGAAGGAATTCAGCAACCCGGACGTGCGCAAGGCCATCTCGATGGCGATCGACCGGGACGAGATCACCAAGTCGATCTTCAAGGACTCGCAGCAGCCCGCCCGCTCGTTCGTCTCGCCGGTTGTCGCGGGCTACCGCGACAACACCATCGGTGAGGCTGGCGAGTTCGACCCGGCCAAGGCCAAGGCGCTGTACCAGGCCGCGGGCGGCCCGGCGAAGATCGAGCTGTCCTACAACGGCGACGGCGGCCACAAGGACTGGATCGACGCGACCTGCAACCAGCTCAAGGCCAACCTGGGCGTGGACTGTGTGGGCAACGCCGAGCCGAAGTTCGCGGACCTGCTGACCAAGCTCAAGGCCAAGCAGCCGGTCGGCCTGTTCCGGATGGGCTGGGTCATGGACTACCCGTCCATGGAGAACTACCTGGGCCCGCTGTACAGCAGCAACGGCTCGTCGAACTACTACGGCTACAGCAACCCGGCGTTCGACAAGCTGCTCGCCGAGGGCGCCAGCGCCGCGAACGAGGACGAGGCGGTCAAGAAGTACCAGGCGGCGGAGGACCTGCTGGCCAAGGACCTGCCGGTCATCCCGCTGCGGTACGGCCAGAACAACTTCGGCCACTCGACCAAGGTCAAGAACGTGGAGATGGACCTCTTTGACCGGATCGACCTGCTGAAGATCGAGGCCGTCAAGTAACAGCGCGGCACGACGGGTCGGGTCACCGGCGGACGGTGGCCCGACCCGCCATCCTCTTCACCCCTTTTCAGAGAGACTGCCAAGTATGTTCCGCTTCATCCTGAGGCGTCTGCTCCAGATGGTCCTCGCGTTCTTCGGAACCACGCTGATCGTCTACGCGCTGATGTTCGCCGGCCAGGGCGACCCCATCCAGGCGCTAGCCGGGGAGCGCCCGGTCACGGCCGCGCAGCGGGCATACCTGACGGAGAAGTTCCACCTCGACCAGACCGGGGTCGGCGGCTTCTTCTACCGCTACTTCGACTACATCAAGAACCTCCTCCAGGGCGACCTCGGGCAGTCGCTGACCGGGCGCTCGATCGGCGACATCCTCGCCGCCGCCTGGCCCGTCACGGTCAAGCTGGCGCTGATCGCCATGGCCGTCACCATCGTCTTCGGGGTCACCGCGGGCGTCCTCGCCGGCATCCGGCGGGCCAGCATCTTCGACAACTCGACGCTGCTGCTGACCCTGCTGGTGCTCGGCATCCCCACGATCGTGCTCGCCCCCCTCGCCCAGTACCTCCTCGGCGTCAAGTGGCAGCTCTTCCCGCCCACCGCCGGCGCCGACCCCGACCTGTACGCGCTGCTGCTGCCCGGCATCGTGCTCGGCTCCCTCTCGCTGGCCACCGCGCTGCGGCTGACCCGGACCTCGGTGGCGGAGAACCTGCGCGCCGACTACGTCCGGACCGCCCGCTCCAAGGGACTGGCCAAGCGGCGCATCGTCAGCGTCCACGTGCTGCGCAACTCGCTCATCCCGGTGGTCACCTTCCTCGGCGTCGAACTGGGCAACCTGATGAGCGGCGCGATCATCACCGAGGGCGTGTTCAACATCCCCGGTGTCGGCTTCAACCTCTTCCGCGGCATCCGCACCGAGGACGGCCCACTGGTGGTGGGCATCGTCAGCGTGCTTGTCGTGGTCTACCTCGTCTCCAACCTGGTGGTGGACGTCCTGTACGCCGTACTCGACCCGAGGATCCGCTATGAGTGAGCGCAGCGAACGAATCATCAACGCGGCGTTCCGTGCCGGCGCCGAGCGCAGCGAGGTGCTGGCATGAGTGACTTCGAGACTGTCGCCGCTTCGGAGAACCAGGCCGCGCGGCGGGGGCCGTCGGGCGAGCCGGGCGCGCCGGGTCAGGCGGGCGTACCGCAGAAGCCGCGCAGCCTGGCCGGCGACGCCTGGCGCGACCTGCGCCGCAACCCGATCTTCTGGGTCAGCCTCGCCCTGGTGGTGCTGGTCGCCGCCATGGCCGCCGTCCCCGGCCTGTTCACCACGAACGACCCCCGCGACTGCGTGTTGGCCCGCCAGCACGCCGGCCCGTCCGGCGGGGCGATCTTCGGGTACGACTTCCAGGGCTGCGACACGTACTCCCGGGCGGTGTACGGCGCCCGCGCGTCGCTGCTGGTCGGCGCCCTCTCCGCGCTGCTCACCGGCCTGATCGCGCTCGTCGTCGGGATGGTCGCCGGCTACTTCGGCCGCTGGGTCGACGCGGTGCTCTCCCGGGTGATCGACATCGTGCTCGGCATCCCGCTGCTGCTCGCCGCGATCGTGCTGCTGAAGCGGGTGAACAGCGACAGCTCCGCGGTCCGGATCGGCGCGGTGATCTTCGTGCTGGCGATCCTCGGCTGGACGACTGCCGCCCGCGTCGTCCGCTCCTCGGTGATCACCGCGAAGGAGCAGGACTACGTGGCGGCGGCCCGGATGCTCGGCGCCGGCGACGGCAGGATCATGCTGCGGCACATCCTGCCGAACGCGCTCGCCCCGGCGATCGTGGTGCTGACCATCGCGCTCGGCTCGTTCATCGCCGCCGAGGCGACGCTCTCCTTCCTCGGCATCGGCCTGAAGGCGCCGACGATCTCGTGGGGCATCGACATCGACGCCGGCCGGGTGCACATGCGCGAGTCGGCCACCCCGCTGGTCGTCCCCTCGACGTTCCTCGCGCTGACCGTGCTGGCGTTCATCATGCTCGGCGACGCGATCCGCGACGCGTTCGACCCGAAGCTGCGGTGACGGATGCGAACGAGCGCAGCGAGCCCCGCAGTCGCGGGCGAAAGGCAGGAACCGTGAACCAGTCCGCCGTCCGGCCGACGCCGGCCTCCCCGACGCCCGAGGGCGGGCACCTGTTGGACGTACGGGACCTGCACGTCGAGTTCCGCACCGGCGAGGGCGTGGCCAAGGTGATCAACGGGGTCTCGTACCACCTCGACCCCGGCGAGACGCTCGCCGTGCTCGGCGAGTCCGGCTCCGGCAAGTCGGTCACCGCGCAGGCGATCATGGGCATCCTCGACACTCCCCCGGCGCTGATCCGCTCCGGTCAGATCCTCTACCAGGGTCGGGACCTGCTGAAGCTGTCGGAGGAGCAGCGCCGGCAGGTGCGGGGCAAGGAGATCGCGATGATCTTCCAGGACGCCCTCTCCGCGCTGAACCCCGTTTTCCCGGTGGGCTGGCAGATCGGCGAGACGCTGCGCCAGCGCGAGGGCATGTCCAAGGCGGACGCCCGCCGGCGGGCCGTCGAGCTGATGGATCTGGTGAAGATCCCGGCCGCCGCCAACCGGCTCGGGGACTACCCGCACCAGTTCTCCGGCGGCATGCGCCAGCGCGTCATGATCGCGATGGCGCTGGCCATGAACCCGAAGGTGCTGATCGCCGACGAGCCGACCACGGCGCTGGACGTCACCGTGCAGGCCCAGATCATGGACCTGCTGGCCGACCTGCGCCGCGATCTCGACATGGCGATGATCCTGATCACCCACGACCTCGGCGTGGTCGCCGGCGTCGCGGACCGGATCGCCGTCATGTACGCCGGCCGGATCGTCGAGCACGCCAACGTCCGCTCGCTGTACCGGGCGCCGGCCCACCCGTACACGAAGGGGCTGCTGGAGTCGATTCCGCGGATGGACGTGCGGGGCCAGCAGCTCTCCACCATCAAGGGGCTGCCGCCCAACCTGATGCGGATCCCGTCCGGCTGCCCCTTCCACCCCCGGTGCCCGTACGTGCAGCAGGTCTGCGTGGACGTGGTGCCGCACGACCTGGTCCTCGGCGACGGCCGGACCAGCGCGTGCCACTTCGCGCAGGAGGTCCGTGATGACAGCGCCCGCTAGCCCGACCAAGGTCCGGGGCGAGACGATCCTCGCCGTCGACAATCTCGTCAAGCACTTCCCGATCCGTCAGGGCGTGTTGTTCCAGAAGCAGGTCGGCGCGGTCAAGGCCGTCGACGGGGTCAGCTTCGAGCTGCGCCGCGGCGAGACCCTCGGGGTGGTCGGCGAGTCCGGCTGCGGCAAGTCCACCCTGGCCCGGCTGCTGATGCGGTTGGAGACGCCGACCGCGGGCCGGGCCACCCTGGAGGGCCGGGACCTGTTCAGGGCCTCCGGCGCCGAGCTGCGCCGGCTGCGACGCAACATGCAGATGGTCATGCAGGACCCGTACACCTCGCTGAATCCGCGGATGACGGTCGGCGACATCATCGGCGAGCCGTTCGAGATCCACCCGGACGCGGCGCCGAAGGGCAGCCGGCGACAGCGGGTGCAGGAACTGCTCGACGTGGTCGGCCTCAACCCGGAGCACATCAACCGGTACCCGCACCAGTTCTCCGGCGGTCAGCGGCAGCGCATCGGCATCGCCCGGGCGCTCGCCCTGCGGCCCGAGATCATCGTCTGCGACGAGCCCGTCTCCGCGCTCGACGTGTCGATCCAGGCGCAGGTGATCAACCTGCTGGAGCAGCTTCAGGACGAGTTCGGCCTGTCGTACATCTTCATCGCCCACGACCTGTCGGTGGTCCGGCACATCTCCGACCGGGTCGCGGTGATGTACCTCGGAAAGATCGTGGAGATCGGCACGGAGGACGAGATCTACGAGCGGGCCACCCACCCGTACACCCAGGCGCTGCTGTCGGCGGTGCCGGTGCCGGACCCGGACGCCCGCGACCAGCGCACCATGATCCGGCTCACCGGGGACGTGCCGAGCCCGGCCGACCCGCCGAGCGGCTGCCACTTCCGCACCCGCTGCTGGAAGGCCCAGGAGGTCTGCGCCCGCGAGGAGCCGCACACGGTGCTCCGCGCGGCAGACCCGCACCCCTCGGCGTGCCACTTCGCCGAACTCCGCCCCACCCCCTGACCCACCCGCACCCTCGCCCTCGCCCTCGGACCCGCGATCTTGCACTTTGTGCCCGCGAATCGGGTGCTTCGTCCCGTATGCCGGGGCACAAAGTGCAAGATCGCCGGGAAGCGAGGGGCGGGGGCTTGGCGGGTCAGTGGAAGAAGTGGCGGGTGGCGGTGAAGTACATGGTGACGCCGGCCTGCTTGGCGGCGGCGATCACCTCCTCGTCGCGGATCGAGCCGCCCGGCTGGACGATCGCGCGGACGCCCGCGTCGATGAGGATCTTCGGACCGTCGGCGAACGGGAAGAACGCGTCGGAGGCGCAGACCGCGCCGCGGGCGCGTTCCGCCCCGGCCCGGCTGACCGCGAGCTGCGCCGAGTCGACCCGGTTGACCTGGCCCATCCCGACGCCGACGGTCGCCCCGTCCTTCGCCAGCAGGATCGCGTTGCTCTTCACCGCGCGCACCGCCCGCCAGGCGAAGGCCAGGTCACGCAGGGTCGCCTCGTCGGCCGCCTCGCCCGCGGCCAGCCGCCAGTTGGCCGGGTCGTCACCGTCGGCGTCGATCCGGTCCGCCATCTGCACCAGCACGCCCCCGGTGACCTGCCGCCACTCGGCCGGCAGCGGGTCGAAGGCCGGCGCGCGCAGCAGCCGGATGTTCTTCTTGCCCTGGAGCACCTCCACGGCGCCCTCGTCGAAACCGGGCGCCACCAGCACCTCGGTGAAGATCTCCGAGACCTGCCGGGCCAGCTCGACCGAGACCGGCCGGTTGACCGCGATCACCCCGCCGTACGCGGACACCGGGTCGCAGGCGTGCGCCTTGCGGTGCGCGTCGGCCACGTCGGCGCCGACGGCGATGCCGCACGGGTTGGCGTGCTTGATGATCGCCACCGCCGGCTGGTCGGCGAAGTCGTTGGCCGCCCGCCACGCGGCGTCCGCGTCGACGTAGTTGTTGTACGACATCTCCTTGCCGTGCAGCTGCTCCGCCTGGGCGAGCCCGGCGGGGCTGGACGGGTCGACGTAGAGGGCCGCCGCCTGGTGCGGGTTCTCGCCGTAGCGCAGCACCGCCGAGCGGCGCAGCGCCAGCCCGGCGAAGCCCGGCCAGCCGTCCTGTTCGGGCGCCAGCACGGCGGCGCACCACTCGGCCACCGCCACGTCGTACTCGGCGATGACCGCGAACGCCTGGGCGGCCAGCACGCGGCGCTGGGCCAGGGTGAAGCCGCCCTCGTCGAGCGCGGCGAGCAGGGCCGGGTACGCGGCCGGATCGGTCACCACGGCGACCGAGGCGTGGTTCTTGGCGGCCGCCCGGACCATCGCCGGCCCGCCGATGTCGATCTGCTCGACGCACTCCTCGACGCCCGCGCCGGAGGCGACCGTGGCCTGGAACGGGTAGAGGTTGGAGACCAGCAGGTCGATCCCCGCGATGCCGTGCTCGTCGAGCTGGGCGGCGTGCGAGTCCTTGCGCAGGTCGGCGAGGAGCCCGCCGTGCACCTTCGGGTGCAGCGTCTTGACCCGGCCGTCGAGGATCTCCGGGAAGCCGGTCACCGCCTCCACCGGGGTCACCGGCACTCCCGCTTCGGCGATGGTCGAGGCCGTGCTGCCGGTCGAGACGATCTCCACCCCGGCCGCGTGCAGCGCCCGGGCCAGCTCGACCAGGCCGGTCTTGTCGTAGACGCTGACCAGCGCCCGCCTGATCGGGCGGCGTTCGTCCTGAGTGGAACTCACGGAACCGTGACCTTTCTTCCGGTGATCGTCCAACCTTCGCGGACCAGGCGGCCCACCTGCTCGACGAGCTGGTGCCGCTCGGCGTCCTTGATGCGCTCGGTGAGCGTCTCCACGTCGTCGTCGTCGCGCACCGGCACGGCGACCTGCGCGACGATCGGGCCGGTGTCCATGCCGGCGTCGACGAAGAACAACGTCGCCCCGGTGACCTTCACGCCGTAGGCGAGGGCGTCGCGCGGACCGTGGATGCCGGGGAACGCCGGCAGCAGCGTGTTGTGCGTGTTCAGGTAGCGGTCGCCGAAGGCGGCCAGGAAGCGCGGGCCGACCAGCTTGAGGAAACCGGCGGAGATGACCAGGTCGGGCCGGTGCTCGGCGACGCGGGCGGTCAACGCGGCGTCCCAGTCCTCGCGGGTGGGGTGGTCGGCGACCCGCTCGACGAACGTCGGCACACCCGCGGCGGCGGCCCGGTCCAGCCCGGCGATGCCGTCGCGGTCGGCCCCGACGGCGACCACCCGGGCTCCGTACGCCGGATCGGCACAGGCGTCGAGCAGTGCCTGCAGGTTGGATCCGGAGCCGGAGACGAGGACGACGATGCGGGCGGCGGACGCGGGCTCGGTCACCTGACCAGCCTATCGGGCAGGCCGACGGTTCCATCCGCTGGGCAGCGCGACATTCACCGACGACGTGGTTGGGCAGAACCGGGTACGCTGCCGGTCGCTCGGGACCGGCGCACGCGTCCGGCCCGCACCCGTCAGTGATCCGGCACCCCAGAGGTGTCGAGTGGAATGAGGAGTACGCCGAAATGCAGCCCGGATACCAGCCGCAGCAGCAACCGCCGGTCAACAACAACATGGCGATGTCGATCGTCGCCATCTTCCTCTTCTGGCCGCTGGCCATCCCGGCCATCATCAACGCCTCGAAGGTGAACACCCTGCTGCAGCAGGGCGACTACGCCGGGGCCCAGGCCGCGGCCGCCGAGTCGAAGAAGTGGTCCAAGTGGGCGCTGATCGTCGGCATCAGCTGGTACGTGATCGTTCTGGTGTGCTGCCTGCTCGGTGGCCTCGCCGGACTGGCTGGCGGCAGCAGCTCGGCCAGCACCTACTGACAGAACTGCGAGGAGTTCGCATGCAGCCCGGTTACCCCGGTCAGGATCCCTACGGTCAGCAGCCGCACCAGGACCCGACCGCGCCGCACCACGACCCGTACGCCCCGCCGCCGGCGGCGCCGTACGGTCAGCAGCCCACTTCCGGGCAGCCGAACGACCCGTACGCCGCACCGCAGAACCCCTACGGCCAGCCGCCGACCTCCGGTCAGCCCTACGGCCAGCCACCGACCTCCGGCCAGCCGTACGGCCAGCCGCCGACCTCGGGCCAGCCCTACGGGCAGCCGCCGACCTCCGGCCAGCCGTACGGGCAGCCGCCGTACCAGGATCCGTACGCCCAGCCGCCGACCTCCGGCCAGCCGTATGGCCAGCCGCCGACCTCGGGCCAGCCGTACGGGCAGCAGCCGTACCAGGATCCGTACGCCCAGCAGGCGTACCCGCCGCCGCCCATGTACCCGAACGCCGGGTTCGCCGGCAAGGGGCCGGGGCAGCAGCAGAACACCCTCGGCCTGGTGTCGATGATCCTCGGCATCGCGTCGATCCCGCTGGTCTGCTGCTACCTCGGCATCCCGCTGGGCATCGCCGCCGTGGTGACCGGCTGGATGGGCAAGCAGAAGGCCGCCCAGGGCCTGGCCGACAACCAGGGTCAGGCCCTCGCCGGCCTGATCTGCGGCGCCATCGGCGCCGTGCTGGGCCTGCTCCAGGTCTTCCTGCTGTTCGTCGGATTCAGCATGGACGCCTACCAGCCCTGACCGGCACGGCACGAAAGGGGCGTCCTGGCTCGTCCGGGGCGCCCCTTCGGCGTACCGGCGGGTCTCAGCGGGCGCGGGGCGGGTCGGCGGGGCGGGAGAGCGCCCGGGTCGCGGCGGCGCCCAGCAGCGCGCCCACCGCGATGACCGCGGTCGCCACGCCGGCCACGTGCCAGGCGACGGGTCCCACCTCGGCCAGCCGGCCGCCGCCCAGCGATCCGGCGGAGGCCGCCGCGGCGGCGCCCAGCAGCACACCGGCCACCGGCCCGGCGAGCGCCGCCGGCCCGAGCAGCGGGCCCCAGCGCAGCGGCGTCCGGTCGTCGGCGGCGAGCCGGAGCAGCCGGCGGGCCAGCAGCCAGCCCGCCGCCATCCCGGCGAGGACCGGCACCGCGAGCAGGGCCGCCCCGATGCCGTCGACCGGGCCGCGCGGCAGCCCCGCCAGCAGCGGGACGGCCGGCAGCGCGCCGAGGGACACCTCGCTGGTGCGGACCGCCGTGTCCGTGCCGACGGCGAAACCCGGTCCGAGCAGGTAGCTGACCGACCAGATGGTGGCGTTGGGCGCGTAGGCGAGGCTGACCAGGGTGATCCCGGCCTGCCCGGCGACCCCGGTGCGATAGGCCCCGATGAGGTCGGCGGCGTCACCGCCCCCGGTGGCCACGGCGAGCCCCGCCGCCCCGCCGCCCGCGGCGAGCAGCAGCAGCCCGGCGACCAGCCCCGTGCGGATCCCGTCCCGCAGCGGCTCCGGGGACCGCGCGGCCAGCAGGCCGGCGACGCGGGTCGTCCGGGCCGAGCCGACCAGGGCGGCGAGCGTGCCCAGCACCGCGAGGGTGGCCCCGGCGCGGACCGGTGACGCCTCAGGGCCGCCCGCGCCGGCCAGCACCGCCGCGAGCACGCCGATCAGCGCGTACGCGATGCCGACCGCGCCGGCCGCGACGAGCGCCTGCCGGGGCGACCCCCCACCGCGCGCGCCGATCGCCCGGCTGGCGTGCACGCCGGCCCGGGTCAGTCGCCAGACCACCAACGCGGTCAGCGCCAGCGGGGCCAGCCCGAGCGGGCCGGCGCCGGTGTCGAGCGGGACGCCGTGCCCGAGCAGCCAGCCGGCCAGCCCGGCGCGGAGCGCGTCCGGCACGGAGGCGGCGTCCTCACTGAGCTGGAACAACCAGAGCACGACCACCACCGGCAGCCACGAGGTGAGCGCCGCCCATCCGGCGGCGACCGCCGCGGCGACGGCCAGCGGGGCGCGGTTACGAGGGGGCTCGCCGCTCCGCGGCGCGGGCACCCGCCGGCCGCGCCCGCCGGGCGTGGCCGGCCGGGCGTCGGTGCCGGCCTCGACGCCGGGGCGGCTCGGCTGATCAGGGGTGACGGAGGACATCGGGTCTACTCTGGCATGCCGCGCGCGCGGTGGCAGTCCGATACCGCCCCCGAGCGGCGGCGAGTTCCGTGATCCACCGTCTCCCGCCCCCGATCCGGTCTAGCCTCGGCCCAGGGACGCGACCGAAGTCGCGGCACCGACGTCCGGAGGGAAGCCGTGAACGCTCCGTACCCGCCGCCCCCGCCGCCACCGCCCGCGGCCGGCCAGGACCGCACCACGCTCTGGGGCGTGCTCGGCATCATCCTCGGCCTGCTCTGCTGCGGCATCCTGGGGATCGTCCTCGGCTACCTGTCGATCCGGGACGCCAAGCGCTTCGGCCAGTCGCCGGTGCTCGGCTGGTTGGCGATCGCGTTCGGCGTGCTCAACATCATCGGCAGCGGCATCCTCTGGGCCGGCGGCAACTACCCGCTCTACAACGACTGAGGGCCGACCGCGAACGGTCGGCCCCCTGGTCGTACACCAGCCTGGATCAGCCGGCGGACATGATCTCCCGCATCAGCTTGGCGGTCTCGGTCGGCGTCTTGCCGACCTTGACGCCGACGGCCTCCAGCGCGCTCTTCTTGGCCTCGGCCGTGCCGGCGGAGCCGGAGATGATCGCGCCGGCGTGCCCCATGGTCTTGCCGGGAGGCGCGGTGAAGCCGGCGATGTAGCCGACCACCGGCTTGGTCACGTTCGCCTTGATGAACTCGGCGGCCCGCTCCTCGGCGTCGCCGCCGATCTCACCGATCATGACGATCGCGTCGGTGTCCGGGTCGGCCTCGAACGCGGCCAGCGCGTCGATGTGGGTGGTGCCGATGATCGGGTCACCGCCGATGCCGACGCAGGTCGAGAAGCCGATGTCGCGCAGCTCGTACATCATCTGGTAGGTCAGCGTGCCGCTCTTGCTGACCAGGCCGATGCGGCCGGTGCCGGTGATGTCGGCCGGGATGATCCCGGCGTTGGAGGCGCCCGGCGAGGCGATGCCCGGGCAGTTCGGCCCGATGATCCGGGTCCGCTCGCCCTTGGCCACGTTGTACGCCCAGAACGCGGCGGTGTCGTGCACCGGCACGCCCTCGGTGATCACCACGGCCAGGTCGATCCCGGCGTCGATCGCCTCGACGACCGCGCCCTTGGTGAACTGCGGCGGCACGAAGATCACGGTCACGTCGGCACCGGTCTGCGCCATCGCGTCCGCGACGCTGGCGAAGACCGGCAGCTCGGTGCCGTCGAAGTCGACGGTCTGGCCCGCCTTGCGCGGGTTGACGCCGCCAACGACGTTGGTGCCCGCGGCGAGCATCCGCCGGGTGTGCTTGGAACCCTCGGAACCGGTCATCCCCTGGACGATGACCTTCGAGTCCTTGGTCAGCCAGATAGCCATTGTCAGACCCCCGCAGCCGCCAGCTCGGCGGCCCGCTCGGCCGCGCCATCCATCGTGTCCACCCGCTGGACCAGCGGGTTGTTCGCGCCGTCGAGGATCGCCCGGCCGGCCTCGGCGTTGTTGCCGTCAAGGCGGACGACCAGCGGCTTGGTGACCTTCTCGCCGCGCTGCTCGAGCAGGGCCAGCGCCTGCACGATGCCGTTGGCGACCTCGTCACAGGCGGTGATGCCGCCGAAGACGTTGACGAAGACGCTCTTCACCGACGGGTCGGACAGGACGATCTCCAGCCCGTTCGCCATCACCGCGGCGCTCGCGCCGCCGCCGATGTCGAGGAAGTTGGCCGGCTTGACGCCGCCGTGCCGCTCGCCGGCGTACGCGACCACGTCGAGGGTCGACATGACCAGGCCCGCGCCGTTGCCGATGATGCCGACCTCGCCGTCGAGCTTGACGTAGTTGAGGTCCTTCTCCTTGGCGGCCTGCTCCAGCGGGTCCACCGCGGCCTGGTCGACGAGCGCCTCGTGGTCCGGGTGCCGGAAACCGGCGTTCTCGTCCAGGGTGACCTTGGCGTCGAGCAGCAGCAGCTTGCCCTCGCCGGTCTTGGCCAGCGGGTTCACCTCGACCAGCGTGGCGTCCTCGGCGACGAAGGCCTTCCACAGGCCCACGGCGACCTCGACGACCTGGTCGGCGACCTCGGCCGGGAAGCCGGCGGCGGCGACGATCTCGCGCGCCTTCGCCTCGTCGACGCCGGTGTTGGCGTCGATCGGGGCCTTGACGACCTTCTCCGGGGTGTCGGCGGCGACCTGCTCGATGTCCATGCCGCCCGCGACGCTGGCGATGCAGAGGAAGGTGCGGTTCGCCCGGTCGAGCAGGTAGGAGAAGTAGTACTCCTCGGCCACGTCCGCGGTCACGGTGATCATGACCTTGTGGACCGTGTGACCCTTGATGTCCATGCCGAGGATGTCGGTGGCCCGGGCCACCGTCTCATCCGCGCCCTCGGCCAGCTTCACGCCGCCGGCCTTGCCCCGGCCGCCGACCTTCACCTGCGCCTTGACGACCACCCGACCGCCGAGGCGTTCGGCGATCGCGCGGGCCTCCTCCGGGGTCGTGGCGACGCCGCCGGCGAGCACGGGCAAGCCGTGCCGCTCGAACAGGTCCCGCCCCTGGTACTCGTACAGGTCCACGTTTGCGCGTCCCGTCCCGTCTCCGCGGCGCGCCGTCGCGCCGCCACCAGCGTTATGGAAAACAGTTTGACGCCTGTCATCAGTTGAAACAGGCCATTGGGCGCAGCCTAGCGAGGTGGACACCGGCCGCAACCGAGCGGGTGCGCGGTGTGCGGTAATGCACAACCAGCGGCGTCGCGCGGCCTTTCCGCGACTTCCGGCCCCGACGTCAGCCGTCCGGACGATGTTGTCCGAGCTGCGTAACCCCTCCGCAGGGGCGTCGTTGAGTCAGGTGTCGGAGCGCTGATGCAGCGCGGCGACGGGAGACGGCCGATGCCCTGTCGGTCGAGGGGTGGCGGCGGGGCATCGTGCATAGAGGGGCCGGACGTGTGAGGGGTGCGTCCGGCCCCTCCCCCTGTCCGACGTCAGCCCGTCGACCGGCCTGAGTCGCCTGCGACCCGTCGACCTCCCTGGTCCGCGAACAGCACGTCCTCGCCCTCGGCCGGGATGCTGACCGACGGTCAGGCGACCGGCTGCGCGACGTTCTCCCGGACCCACTCCACGATCGAGGCGGTGGTGGCGCCCGGCGTGAAGATCTTGGCGACGCCCAGCTTCTGCAACTCGGGGATGTCCGCGTCGGGGATGATGCCGCCGCCGAAGACGACGATGTCGCGGGCGTCCCGCTCACCGAGCAGCTCCACCACGCGCCGGAAGAGCGTCATGTGCGCCCCGGACAGCACGGAGAGCCCGACCGCGTCGGCGTCCTCCTGGATCGCGGTCTCCACGATCTGCTCCGGGGTCTGGTGCAGGCCGGTGTAGATGACCTCCATACCGGCGTCCCGGAGGGCACGCGCGACGACCTTGGCGCCACGGTCGTGGCCGTCCAGGCCCGGCTTGGCGACGACGACCCGAACACGAGAGCTCATCTGCGCATCCCTTTCACCGGCTCCGCGGCTTCACCTGAACGAACGGTAACCCGCCCGGCCCGGCCCGGGAAATCCGGGCGGCGAAGCGCACGGCACACCGGCCGGCGACACCCGGGGGAGGTTGCCGCCGTAGACGGTACGCATGCCGTAGATGATCACCGCCGTCAAGCCGGACGACTCCGCCGTTCGGTCACGCTGCGCGACGAACGGGCAGTTACGGGGGCGCCGTTCGACGGGAACGAGGCAGGGCAATCATGGACGCAAAGGGACAGAACGCAGGAGCAATTCGGCGCTTCGGCTTGTGACGGGCCTGGTGGTTGGCTACCGTGTCCACGGTTGTCATCAGGTCCACGGACGGGTGACGACGCGGCCAGCCGACGTTCATCGGAGCTTCACGACGTCGAGGAAGCCGCATCGGATCCCCGACAACGGAGGGTGTGCGTGCGCCAGCGCCTGTCGTCTGAGCCCGATCGATATCGCGGCCGCCGCCGCGTACCCACCCCCCCGCGTAGCCGCTACGCCGCCGTCGTCACCACCGCCCTCGTCGGGGCCGGTGTCGTCGCGCTCGGCGCGAGCGCCATGCCGGACGCGAAGAGCGTCGACCCGTCGGTCCTCGACGAGCTGAAGGCCGCCTCGACCCTGAGTCAGGACGCCGCGGCCCGCGCCGACGCCGCCGACCGCGCCTCCCGCGACAGCACCCGCGCCGCCGGAGCCGAGGACGCCGCCGAGCGCGAGGTCTGGCGGCTCCCCCTGGAGAGCTTCGAGTTCAACACGCCCTACGGCATGCGCTGGGGCAAGCTGCACACCGGCGTCGACCTGGTCGCCCCCGAGGGCACGCCCTACGTCGCCATCCACGCCGGCACCGTCACCAAGGCCGGCTGGTTCGGCGGTTACGGCTACACGGTGATCGTCCAGCACGCCGACGGCAGCGAGGCGATCTACGGCCACTCCTCCGCGCTGAGCGTGCAGCAGGGGCAGCAGGTCAAGGCGGGCGACCAGCTCGGGCTCGTCGGCAACACCGGCCACTCCTACGGCTCCCACCTCCACCTGGAGGTCCATGTCAAGGGCGAGCCGCGCGACCCGGTGCCGTGGCTCCAGGAGCGCGGAGTGGACATCAAGCTACAAACCGAGGCATATTACAACGACGCAGCCGCGTCCTGACGCTGCGTACCGACCGTTGACCGCCCGGATCTGTCGATCCGGGCGGTTTTTCGTCGGCCGGCGGCAGGCAAAAGTCTGCTGGGTCACAGCCGCGAGTGTGACCGGTGCCACGGCCACCCATGATCACTTATCGCTACCAAAGCCCCAACTAGGGAGTTAACGGACGGAACCGGCCACCGTCGCTCCGTCCCGACCCGATCCCCCTGCCCGCTGCCGACGCCGCCGACACCAGTATTTCGAGGTCAAGTGCCCCCTCGATCAGTGAAGGTCCGCCGTGCAGGAAGACATTCAGAACGAGAACACCCCCGACGCCCCCGCCCGGCACCGGAGGCGGGCCGGCGGCCGCACCCGAGTGATCGTCGCCGCGGTCGCCCTGGTCGGCCTCGGTCTCGGCGGCGCCGCCTTCGCGGCCACCGGCAACGACGAGCCCTCCGTCCCGGCCGCCGTCTCCCTCGACGCGCAGGCCCGCGCCGAGGCCGCCGACCGCGCCGACCGGTCCGCCCGCGAGTCGGCCGTCCCGGCCACCCCCTCGGCCAGCCCGACGCCGAGCCCCATGACGGCCAGCCCGTCGGCGAAGCCCAGCCCGAAGGCGACCACCGCCAAGCCGACGCCGAAGAAGACCAGCAAGCCGAAGCCGAGCTGGGTCGTCCCGATGAAGGGCGCCGCGATTACCTCCTGCTACGGCCCGCGCTGGGGCACCCTGCACGCCGGCATCGACTTCGCGCTGCCCGCCGGCACCCCGGTCCGCGCCGCCTTCGGCGGCACGGTCACCAAGGCGGGCGACGTCGGCGACGGGTACGGCATCTCCGTCGTCGTCGACCACGGCAACGGCTACCTGACCCACTACGCCCACCTCAGCACCGCCAAGGTGGGCGTGGGCGACAAGGTGGGCGCCGGCGAGACCATCGGCCTGGAGGGCTCCACCGGTGACTCCACCGGGCCGCACCTGCACTTCGAGGTCCACCAGGGCCAGATGTGGAACCAGATCGACCCCGCGCCGTTCCTGCGCGCCCGGGGCATCGACGTGGCCTGCTGACCCGTACCGACCGGGACGGCCCGGTCCGGCGTACCGCCGGGCCGGGCCGTGGCCGTCTCAGAGCTTGTCGATCGGCGCGTGCCGCAGCACCAGCCACATCGTCTGGTCACCGAAGTCGATCTGTGCCCGGGCGCCCGGGCCGTGCCCCTCCACCGCGAGCACCCGCCCCAGGCCGTAGCGCTGGTGGTTGACCCGGTCGCCGGCGGACACCTTCGGCCCCTGCGGCAGCTCGCTCGCCGTGGTCAGCCGGCTGGCGTCGACGCCGAGCCGCTTCGCCAACTGGGCGGCCTTGGGGGTGCCGCCGTTGAAGCCGCCGCGCCCGCCGGGCACACGGTCCGCGCGGCCCCCGACGCCGCCACCCCCGCCGGCCCACGAGGTGTACGACCCCTCGGTGCGCTCCCAGCGGACCAGCTCCGGCGGCAGCTCCTCCAGGAACCGGGACGGCGGGTTGTAGGACGGCTGCCCCCACGCCGAGCGGGTCACCGCCCGGGAGAGGTAGAGGCGCTGGCGGGCCCGGGTGATGCCCACGTACGCCAGCCGGCGCTCCTCCTCCAGCTCCCGGGTGTCGCCGAGCGAGCGCAGGTGCGGGAAGACGCCGTCCTCCAGGCCGGTCAGGAAGACGACCGGGAACTCCAGCCCCTTGGCGGTGTGCAGCGTCATCAGGGTGACCACGCCCTGGTGGTCCGGGTCGTCGGTCGGCACCTGGTCGGCGTCGGCGACCAGCGCGACCTGCTCCAGGAAGCCCGCCACGGTGGCCCGCTCCCCCTCCTCGCCGGTCGCCTCGATCCGCTCCGTGTACTCCCGGGCGACGCTGACCAGCTCCTGGAGGTTGTCGACCCGACCGGCGTCCTGCGGGTCGAGGCTCTCCTCCAGCTCGGTGAGGTATCCCGAGCGGGTCAGCAGCGCCTCCAGCACCTCCTCCGGCGTGCCGGTCTCGGCCAGCTCGCGGGCGCCGTCGAGCAGGTCGACGAAATCCGCGATGCCGTTGGCCGCCCGGGTGGAGATGCCCGGCGCGTCCTTCGCCCGCCGCAGCGCCGCGCCGAAGGAGATCCGGTCCCGGCTGGACAGGGCCTCCACGCACGCCTCGGCGCGGTCGCCGATGCCCCGTCGGGGGGTGTTGAGGATCCGGCGCAGGCTGACCGTGTCGTCGTCGTTGACCACCGCGCGCAGGTAGGCCAACGCGTCGCGGACCTCCTTGCGCTCGTAGAAGCGCACCCCGCCGACCACCTTGTAGGGCAGGCCGACCCGGATGAACACCTCCTCGAAGACCCGGGACTGGGCGTTGGTGCGGTAGAAGACGGCCACGTCACCGGGGCGGGCCTCGTCGGCGTCGACCAGCCGGTCGATCTCCCGGGCCACCCAGTCGGCCTCGGCGTGCTCGGTGTCCGCCACGTAGCCGACGATCCGCTCGCCGGCGCCCGCCTCGCTCCACAGCCGCTTCGGCTTGCGCGAGGTGTTGCGGTCGATCACCGCGTTGGCGGCGTTGAGAATCGTCTGGGTCGAGCGGTAGTTCTGCTCCAGCAGGATCGTGCGGGCGTCGCTGAAGTCGCGCTCGAACTCCAGGATGTTGCGGATCGTCGCGCCGCGGAACGCGTAGATGGACTGGTCGGCGTCGCCGACCACGCACAGCTCCGCCGGCTCGACCCCCTCCGTGCCCGAGACCAGCTCCTTGATCAGCACGTACTGGGCGTGGTTGGTGTCCTGGTATTCGTCGACCAGCACGTGCCGGAACCGCCGGCGGTAGCTCTCCGCGACGTGCGGGTGGGACTGGAGCAGGTGCACCGTCGTCATGATCAGGTCGTCGAAGTCGAGCGCGTGCGCCTCGCGCAGCCGCCGCTGGTAGAGCGTGTAGGCCTCCGCCAGCGCCCGCTCGTTGGGGCCCTTGGCGCGACCCGCGAACTCCTCCGGGTCGACCAGCTCGTTCTTCAGGTTGGAGACCTGGGCGGCGAGCCCGCGCGCCGGGTAGCGCTTCGGGTCGAGGTCGAGCTCCCGGGCGACCATCTGCATCAGCCGGCGGGAGTCGTCCGCGTCGTAGATCGAGAAGGTCGACTTCAGCCCGGCGTGCTCGTGCTCGGCGCGCAGGATGCGCACGCACGCGGAGTGGAACGTCGACACCCACATCAGCCGGGCACGCGGGCCGACGAGGTGCGCGACGCGCTCCTTCATCTCGCCGGCGGCCTTGTTGGTGAAGGTGATCGCGATGATCTCGCCGGGGTGCACGTCCCGGGCGGCCAACAGGTAGGCGATCCGGTGGGTGAGCACCCGGGTCTTGCCCGAACCGGCACCGGCCACGATCAGCAGCGGCGAGCCGGCGTGGGTGACGGCGTCGCGCTGCGGCCCGTTGAGGCCCTCGACCAGGGCCTGCGGGTCGAGGCGGACGGCGGCGGACCCCGGCCGGTGCGGCGGGGTCGGGGCAGGCGCCGGCGCGGGCGGGGACACGGGGATGTCGAAGAGAGGATGCATCGCACGGCGAGTCTATGCCGCCGGGCGGACACTTCCCCGCCGCGTGGACCCCGGCGCGACCGGGCCGTCATCGGTGGACCGGCCGAGCCGAGGGCCCGGACCTGCCCGAGCGACCGCCGGAGCGACCGCCGGAGCGACCGGACGGGTGCCCGGGCGCGGGCCGATCCGGCGCGGCGTGCCGGGCGGGCCCGGCAGGGCGTGCCAGGTTGAGACGAAGATGTCACCCTGTCCCGTCTGGTGCCGCCGGCCCGGGTAAAGAACGATGACGGTGAAAATCCGGCTCCTTCCCCCGTACACGACTGGGAGAACGACCATGACTCAGCCGCGTTCGCGCGGTCGGGCGGCGCTGCGTCACCTCGCCGCGCCCGCCCTCGCGTTGGCCGTCGTCGCCACGCTGCCCACCGCGTCCCGGCCCGCCCCGGCCCCCGCCGACGACCCGTGGGCCGCCCTCGCCCCCGTCTCGGTCTCCTACGCCACCCCCACGGGCGGGGAGGTCAAGGGCAACTTCCTCAGCTACAACGACTTCCACGGCGCCATCGACCCGCCCGGCGGCAGCGGCGCGGTGGTCAACGGCACCCCGGCCGGCGGGGTGGAGTACCTCGCCACCTGGCTGAAGCGGCTGCGCGCCGAGGCCGCCGCCGAGGGGCGGGTCACCACCACCGTCGGGGCCGGTGACCTGATCGGCGCCACCCCGCTGGTCAGCGCCGCCTTCCACGACGAGCCGACCATCGAGCTGATGGACGAGATCGGGCTGGAGATCAGCTCGGTCGGCAACCACGAGTTCGACGAGGGCGTCGACGAGCTGATCCGCATCAACAAGGGCGGCTGCCACCCGGTCGACGGCTGCCAGGACGGGGACGGCTTCGCCGGCGCGAAGTTCACGTACCTCGCCGCCAACACCGTCAGCAGGAAGACCGGGCTGCCGATCCTGCCCCCGGTCGACGTGAAGTTCGTCGGCGGCGTGCCGGTCGGCTTCGTCGGCGTGACCCTGGAAGGCACCCCGGACATCGTCAACCCGGCCGGCATCGCCTCGGTGCGGTTCACCGACGAGGTGGCGACCGCCAACAAGTGGGGCGGGCTGCTCAAGCTCTTCGGCGTGAAGGCGATGGTGCTGCTGGTGCACGAGGGCGGCGCGCAGTCGCCGCCGCCGGCCACCCCGGGCGTCTCGGACTGCGCGAACTTCTCCGGCCCGATCGTGGACATCGTCCGCGGCCTGCGGCCGGAGTTCGGGCTGGTCGTCTCCGGCCACACGCACCGCTTCTACTCCTGCTCCCTGCCGAACTCCTCCGGCGCGCAGAGCGTCGTCACCAGCGCCGGCAACAACGGCCAGCTGATCACCGACGTGGACTACTCACTGGACCGGCGCACCGGCCGGTTCACCGGCATCTCCGCCCGCAACGTGGTCGTCGAGAACGGCGTCCGCAACCCGGACGGCACCTGGCAGCAGAGCGCGCCCGGCACGTACGTGCGCAACCCCGACCTGGTGGACCCGGCCGCCAAGGCGCTGGCCGACAAGTACCGGGCAGCCGTGGCGCCCATCGCCAACCGGGTGGTGGGCCGGGTGTCGGCCGACATCGTCCGCGACGCCCGCCCCAACGGCGAGAGCCCGCTCGGTGACGTGATCGCCGACGCGCAGCTCGCGTACACCCGGTCGGCCGGGGCGCAGATCGCGCTGATGAACCCGGGCGGCATCCGGGCGTCGCTGCCGTACGCCGCCTCCGCCGGCGGCGAGGCGCCGGGCGAGATCACGTACGGCGAGGCGTTCACCGTCCAGCCGTTCAACAACCTGGTGGTCACCCAGACCCTCACCGGCGCCCAGCTACGCAACGTGCTGGAGCAGCAGTTCGTCGGCTTCAACGGGCAGACCACCCAGCGCATCCTCCAGGTCTCCGTCGGGCTGACCTACTCCTACGACACCACCGCCCCGGCGGGCTCGCGGGTGAGCACCCTGGCGCTCGACGGCGTGCCGGTCGACCCGGCGGCCAGCTACCGGGTCACCACGAACGACTTCCTGGCCAACGGCGGGGACGGCTTCACCGAGCTGCGCGCCGGCACCGGCCGCAGCACGGCCCCCGGCTTCGACGTCGACGCGCTGATCGCGTACCTGGGCGCCGGCGAGCCGGTCGCCCCCGGGCCGGCCGACCGCATCACCCGCCTCGGCTGACCGGGCACGGTCCCGGCGTCGCCGACGGCGCCGGGACCGTGCCGCCGGCCACGTGTCCGGCCGAATCCTTGCGCGCGCCGCCCCTGGGTCGGCATACTCGACGGCGTGTTCGGTCAGCGCTTCTACTTTTACTACGGCACCGGGAGTCCGGCAGCCGTGGGTCGCGCCTGATCAACAGACCTACGAGAAGCCCCGGGCTCCTGGAGCCCGGGGCTTTCTCCGTCCCGGGATCCGGGCACCGGGCACCTGACGGCGAGGGGTACCCGATGATGACAGACGTGGTGGAGTCCAACGGCAGCCTGACGCGGCCCGGCGCGGGCCGGCCCGACCCGGGGGCATCCGGCCAGGTCGACGCGCCTGGCGGCGCCGACGACGCGAAGCCGGAGGCGCGCACCGGCACCGCGGAGCCGGGCGCGGCCGCCCGGATCGTGGAGATCCGGGAACGGATCGACGAGATCGACCGGGCGCTCATCGAGCTGTGGCAGGAGCGGGCCCGCCTCTCCCAGGAGGTTGGGGCGACCCGGATGGCCTCCGGCGGCACCCGGCTCGTGCTCTCCCGGGAGCGGGAGATCCTGGAGCGTTTCCGGGTCGCCCTCGGCGCCGACGGCACGCAGCTCGCGCTGCTGCTGCTCCGCGCCGGCCGCGGCCCCCTATGAGGCGTACCGGGACGGCGCGACGGGCGGGCGGCGCGGCCGGGGGGCTTGTCCGACTACCGGCCCCGGTTCTCGCCGCCGCTGCGGGCCGTGCGGCGCGGTGGTCGCGTCCCGGCCGCCGGCCGCCGCGCCTGCCCGGAAACGACGGAACCGCCTGCCGTCGTCGCGGTGACGTCGGCAGGCGGCTCCGTGGGTGTCACACCTCGTGCGTCTGCACGATCTCCCGCTTCTCGGCGAAGTGGCAGGCGCTCGGGTGGTCCGAGCCCGGCCGGATCTCCAGCAGCGGGACCTGCTCGGCGCAGACGTCCTGCGCCTTCCAGCAGCGGGTCCGGAACCGGCAGCCCGAGGGCGGGCTGACCGGCGACGGCACGTCACCGGTGAGGCGGATGATCGCCTTGTTCTCGCGGACGGTCGGGTCCGGCACCGGCACCGCCGACAGCAGTGCCTGCGTGTACGGGTGGGTCGGCCGCTCGTAGATCTCGTCCTCGGTGCCGATCTCCGCGATCTTGCCGAGGTACATCACCGCGACCCGGTCCGACAGGTGCCGGACCACCGACAGGTCGTGCGCGATGAACACGTAGGACAGCCCGAACTCGCCCTGGAGCTGCTCCAGCAGGTTCATCACCTGCGCCTGGATGGATACGTCCAGGGCCGACACCGGCTCGTCGCAGACGATGATCTCGGGCCGCAGGGCGAGCGCCCGGGCGATGCCGATGCGCTGCCGCTGACCGCCGGAGAACTGGTGCGGGTACCGGTTGATGTGCTCCGGGTTCAGACCCACCAGGTCGAGCAGTTCCTTCACCTTGCCCCGGCGGCTGCCCTTCGGCGCCACCTCCGGGTGGATCTCGAACGGCTCGCCGATCAGGTCGCCGACCGTCATCCGGGGGTTCAGCGAGGTGTACGGGTCCTGCATCACCAGCTGGATCTGCCGGCGCAGCCGCCGCAGCGCCCCGCCGGAGAGCTTGGAGATGTCCTGGCCCTTGTAGAGCACGCTGCCGGAGGTCGGCCGCTCCAGGTTCATCAGGACCCGGGCCAGGGTCGACTTGCCGCAGCCGGACTCGCCGACCACACCCAGGGTCTCGCCGGCCTTGAGGTCGAAGGAGACCCCGTCCACCGCCTTGACCTGGCCGATGGTCTTCTTGAAAACCACACCCCGGGTCACCGGGTAGTGCTTGACCAGGTCACGGACCTCGAGGATGTTCTCAGTCACGGTTCACCAGCTCCTCGGCGAAGTGGCAGGCGCTGGCCCGGCCGGCACCCACCTGCAGCAGCGGCGGGACCTTCTCCCGGCAGACCGGCTGCGCCATGGGGCAGCGCGGGTTGAACGGGCAGCCCGGCGGGATGTTCATCAGGTTCGGCGGAAGGCCCTTGATGGTCCGGAGCTGCTGCCCCTTCTCGTCCAGCCGGGGAATCGAGTTGATCAGACCGATCGTGTACGGGTGCGCCGGCTTGGCGTACAGGTCGTACACGTTGGCTTCCTCGACGATGCGACCCGCGTACATGACCGCGATCCGGTCCGCGACGTCGGCGACCACGCCGAGGTCGTGGGTGATCAGGATCATGCCCATCTGCCGCTCCCGCTGGAGCTCGGCGAGCAGGTCCATGATCTGGGCCTGCACCGTCACGTCCAGCGCGGTGGTCGGCTCGTCCGCGATCAGCACCTCCGGGTCCAGTGCCAGCGACATCGCGATCATGGCGCGCTGCCGCATACCACCCGAGAACTGGTGCGGGTAGTTGCTGAACCGGCCCTTGGCGTTCGGGATCTTGACCTGGTCGAGCATCTCGATCGCGCGCTTCTTGGCGTCGGCACGGCTCATGCCGCGCCGCACCCGGAACTGCTCGGCGATCTGGAAGCCGACGGTGAAAACCGGGTTGAGCGCGGAGAGCGCGTCCTGGAAGATCATGGCGATCCCCTCACCGCGGATGCGGCGACGCTCCTCGAAGGACATCTTCAGCATGTCCTTGCCGTGGAAGCGGACCTGACCGCCGGTGACGAAACCGGGCGGCGTGTCCAGGATGCCCATGATGGTCTGCGCGGTGACGCTCTTGCCGGAGCCGGACTCGCCGAGCACGGCGAGGGTCTCCCCCGCGTCGACGTGGTACGTGACCCCGTTGATGACCTTCGCGACGCCGTCCCGGGTGCGGAACTCCACGCGGAGGTCGTCGACCTCGAGCAGACGGCCGGAGGGGCGACCGGAGGTACCCGCCGCGGACTGCTCGGACACGAGAATGTCGGACAACTGAATCGCCCCTAGCGGAGTTTCGGATCGAGGGCCTCGCGGACCGTCTCACCGAGCACCACGAAGCTCAGCACGGCGGTGACGAGGAAGGCGGCCGGGAAGAAGAGCAGGTACGGCGCGACCCGGATGAGGGACTGGGCCTCGTTGATCATGATGCCCCAGGAGACCACCGGGCTCTTCAGGCCGACGCCCAGGAAGGACAGCGTCGCCTCGGCGCCGATGAACGAGCCGACCAGGATCGTCCCGTAGACCAGCAGCGGCGCGAGACTGTTCGGCAGCAGGTGCTTGAGGATGATCCGGCCGGTGCCGGCACCCAGCGCCCGGGCGGCGACGATGTAGTCGGCCTCCTTGGTGGCCAGCACCGAGGAGCGCATCAGCCGCATCACGACCGGCCAGCCCAGCACGACCAGGGACATGCTCACCAGGGCCATGATCTCGGCCTTGCTGTTGCTCGTGCCCGACCCGTTGAAGGTGGTCAGGATGACGATGGCGCCCAGCACGAAGGGCAGGCCGAAGAAGACGTCGGCGACGCGGGAGAGCAGTGCGTCCACCCAGCCGCCCCGGTAGCCGGCCATGATGCCCATCGCGCCGCCGATCAGCAGCACGCCGAGCACCGAGAGCACGGAGACCACGATGGAGGCGCGGGCGCCGTAGATCACCCGGGCGTAGACGTCGCGCCCCTGGAAGTCGTAGCCGAACCAGGCTTCCGACGACGGGCCGACGAGGCTGTTCTTCAGGTCGCCGTTCGCCGGGTCGCCGGAGCTGAACAGCGACGGGAAGGCGGTCATCACCAGGAAGATGACAATGAACGTCGCGGAGATCCAGAACAGCGGCTTGCGACGCAGGATGAGCCAGGCGTCGCCGAGCAGGCCGCGCGGCTTCTCCTTGCGGGCGTTCTCCGGCTGGCCCGCGTTGGTGGGCGCGCCCAGCTCGGTCGGCGCGGTGGCCGGGGGCGTACTGACGATCGACGCGGCACTGGGGTCGCTCATGCCGGCACCTCGCTCCGCTCGACCCGGGCGTGGGTGCCCGGGCACGCTGCAATGACCAAGTTTCGTTCGCTGCGCTCACTCATAGCGGATCCTCGGGTCCAGGGCGGCGTAGAGCAGGTCCACCACGAGGTTCATGACCAGGTAGACCAGCACCAGGACCACCACGATGGAGACAACCGTAGCGCTCTCCTTGGTGACGATCGCGCGGAAGACCTGGCGGCCGATCCCGTTGATCTGGAAGATGCCCTCGGTCACGATCGCGCCGCCCATCAGGGCACCGAGGTCGGTGCCGAGCAGGGTGACCACCGGGATGAGGGAGTTGCGCAGCAGGTGCACCCCGACCACCCGCCGCATCGGCAGGCCCTTGGCGATCGCGGTGCGGACGTAGTCGGCGCGCCGGTTCTCCGCGATGCTCGTCCGGGCGACCCGGGCGATGTACGCCATCGAGGCGCTACCCAGCACGAAGCCGGGCACGATCAGCTCCGAGATGCGCATCTCGCTGGAGACGGTGGGCTTGATGACGCCCCACTGCACGCCGAGCACCCACTGGAGCACGAAACCGATGACGAAGATCGGCAGCGCGATCAGGAAGAGGCTGGAGACCAGGACCAGGTTGTCCAGGAAGCCGTTACGGCGCAGGCCGGTCAGCACACCCGCGGTGAGGCCGATGACCGCCTCGATGACGAGAGCCACCAGGGCCAGCTTCAAAGTGTTCGGGTACGACGTGGCGATGATGTCGCCGATCTCCCGGCCGCCGAACGTCTGCCCGAAGTCGCCCCGGAACAGGTTCTGCATGTAGTTGCCGTACTGCACCCAGATGGACTGATCCAGCTTGAACTTCTCGGTCATCATGTTGACGTAGGCGTCCGGGCAGGCGCGTTCGCCGCACTTGCCGGCGAACGGGTCGCCGGGCACCGACCAGACCAGCCAGTAGATCAGGAACGTCGTTCCGATGAAGACCGGGATGAGTTGGAGCAGCCGTCTCAACAGATAACGGCCCATGGGGTGGTCCTCCAGACAGGGGGCGCGTCGGACGGCCGACACGGGGATGACGGACGTGGCGAGGGACTGTTGTAACACTCCCTCACGGAACGGCCCGGGTCGGGCCCACCGGTAGGTGAGCCCGACCCGGGGTCAGACCGTTCGGATCAGAGCTCGACCGAGGTGAGGTCCAGCTCGCCGACGTTGGTCAGCTCGAGCTTCTTGACCTTCTCCGAGTGGCCGGACTGCTGGCCGCCGAAGTAGATCGGAACCGTGGGAACGTCCTGGTCGATGAGGGCGACCGCCTGAGCGAACTTCTCGTGCGCGGCCTCCAGGCTCGGCGCGGAGCTGGCCTCCTTGGCCAGGGCGTCGACCTGCGGGTTGCTGTACAGACCGTCGTTCGAGGAGCCACCCTTGACGTAGAGCGGGTTGACCCAGTTCTCGACGTCCGGGTAGTCCTGCTGCCAGCCGGCGCGGTACATGCCCTTCATCTTGTGGGCGTTGATGTTCTGACGGAACACCGCGAAGGTCGGCATGCCCTCGGCGCGGGCGTTGATGCCCAGGTTGGTCTTGACCTGCTGCGCGACGGCCTCCATCCACTCCTTGTGGCTGGCGTCGGCGTTGTAGTACATGACCAGCTCGCCGGTGAAGCCGCCGGCCTCGGCCAGGAGCTTCTTGGCCTCGTCGACGTTGAACTGGCAGGCGGTGCAGTTACCCGGCTTGGCGCCCGGGGTCAGCGGGTTGGCCCAGCTGTCGGCCGGCTTCCGGTTGCCGAAGAAGATCTTGTCGCTGATCTCCTGGCGGTTGATCGACATCGAGATCGCCTTGCGCAGCTTGGCGTTCTGGAAGCGCTTGTCGTAGATCGGGAAGGCGATGATGCCGGTCGACGGGGTGGTCGAGGAGATCGCCCGGTCGGTCAGGTCCTGCTTCCACTTGTCGCCCGCGAGCGAGGAGACCGGGACCTGCTGCATGAAGTCGATGTTGCCGGCGAGCAGGTCGTTGTAGGCCGCCGTGTCATCCTGGTAGATCTTGAGGGTGACGTCCTTGATCTTCATCTTGTCGCGCAGCGTGTAGTCGTCGAAGCGCGTCAGCTTGATCTGGACGTCGTCTTCCCACGACACGAACTTGACCGGGCCGTTACCGATCGGCTTCTTGCCGAACGCCTCGGCGCCCTGGGTGAAGAACGCGTCCGGCAGCGGCATGAAGGTGCTGTAGCCGAGCTTGGTCGGGAACACGGCGGTCGGCGCGGCGAGGGTGACCTCGAAGGTCCAGTCGTCGACGACCTTCAGGCCGGACATCTCCTTGGCCTTGGGCTCGGGGGCCTTCTGCGGGCCCTCGGCGCCGTCCGGGTCCTCGGTGTTGACGTCCCCGAAGCCCTGGATGTCGGCGAAGAAGCTGCCGTTCTGCGCGCCGTTCGGCGAGTAGGCGCCCCAGTTCCAGGCGTCCACGAAGTTCTTGGCCTTGACGACGGTGCCGTCGTGGAACTTCGTGTCCTTCTTGATCTTGATGGTGTAGACCTTGGAGTCGGTCGTCTCGATCGACTCGGCGAGAGCGTTGCGCGGAGCGCTGCCGTCGTTCGGGTACTCGACCAGACCGGTCCACATCCAGTCGATGATCTTGCCGCCACCGGTCTCGGTGGTGTTCGACGGGACCAGGCCGTTCTCCGGCTGGGTGCCCTCGATGGTGATCGCGCCGTCGGCGCTGGCGCCGGCGTCGCCGCCGTCGCTGTCGCTGCTCGAGCAACCGGACGCGACGAGCGCGAACGCCGCGCCCAGCGCGACCGCGCTGCTTGCCCGCTTCGAGACTCTCATTCCGAGGGGCCTCCTCTTTCTAACCTGGTTCCGTCGTGGGTTTCACGCACGCAAGGGGGGTGACGCGTCCGCCGGCCCGCAGCGCGGGACGCCGGTTTCACCGCAGTGAAACGGGACAAGATGTTGTACCGATCCGCCGGGCCGCCCCGCCCGCCGGGCTCGGCACCGCGCACGCGAGACCACCACGGAACACCGCTCACAGACGGCGGCCGTGGTCGTCAGGCCGTACGGAGTGCCTCACTCGAGGGGTGAGGTGCTGCCACTGTGACACTTACCGGCCCGTTCCGTGAAGGTGCCGTTATCAAGCCGTTAGTTGGTCGCCACGTTGCCGATACTTGAAAAAAGATCATGATCGGTGCCGGTCGTACTGCTCTGAGCAGGAAAGACACGGTTCTGCGGGATCAACACCCCGGGCGTACGCTCGACGCTTGTGAGCTTTCCCGCGTCCGCTCCCGCACTTTCGGACGTCGTCCGGGCGCTGGCAGTTTTTGCCCATCCGGACGATATCGACTTCGGCTGTGCGGGCACAATGGCCAACTGGGTGGAGGAGGGTATCGACGTCGCGTACCTGATCGTCACCCGGGGCGAGGCGGGCGGCTGCGACGGCCCCGGGCGCGGGTCGGTGACCCGGCTGCGGGAGGAGGAGCAGCGGGCGGCCGCCGCCGCGGTCGGCGTACGGCAGGTGGAATTCCTCGACGGGTATGTCGACGGCGCCCTCGCCCCGACGCTCGACCTGCGCCGGGACGTCACCGCGGCGATCCGCCGGCACCGGCCCGACCGGGTGCTGACCAGCTCGCCGCTGCGCCGATGGGAACACCTCGCCGGGCCGGGCCACCCCGACCACCTCGCCGTGGGCGAGGCCACGACCTGCGCGGTCTACCCGGACGCGCGCAACCCGTGCGCCCACCCCGAGCTGCTGGCCGAGGGGCTCCAGCCGTGGGTGGTCCGGGAGATCTGGTACGCCGGCGGCCCGGCGCCGGACCACAGCGTCGACGTCACCGGGCAGTACGCGCGCAAGGTCGCCGCGATGCGCGCGCACCGCTCGCAGACCGCGCGGATGGACGTGGAGACCTGGGTTCGGGACCAGCTCACCACGGCGGCCGACGCGGCCGGGCTGCCGGCCGGCCGGCTGGCCGAGGCGTTCACCGTGCTGCGTACCGGATGACCTGACCGCCGGACGGCTCCGGCCCCGGCACCGCGCGGAGCGGGTGCCGGGGCCGGAGCCGCGGAACGGACGTCGGTCAGGCCGTGAAGCGCAGCTTGCGACGGCGGACCACCAGCACGGTGACCGCGCCCGCGGCCAGCAGCGCCACACCGGCCGCGATCGCGGCGGCGGTCGGGGAGCCGGTCAGCGGCAGGTCCCCGCCGTTACTGGCGGGGGAGGTCGACGGTGCGGGGCTCTCGGCCGGGGCGCTCGGCGACGGCGACTCCGCCGGGGCGCTCGGCGAGGGCGACTCGGCCGGCGCGCTCGGCGACGGCGACTCGGTCGGGGCCGCGGCGAAGGTGGCCTCGGCCTTGGCGCTCACGGTCTCACCGGTGCTGCCACCGAGGATCAGCTTCTGCGCGGCCTTCTCGCCGGTGAAGAGGAAGACCCGGCCGAAGGAGACCGAGCCCTTGGCGGAGACGGTCGCCTCGACCTCGCCGGCGCCGTCCGCGGTCAGCCAGAACTGCCCACCGTTGGTGGTCGTGGTGACCGGCTTGCCCTCGGCGTCGACCGCCGAGCCGCCGCTGACCGCGACGGCGATGTCGCCGGCCGGGCCCTTGACCGTGAACGGGCCGGCCTTCTCGCCGACCGTGGCCTTGGCGCTGGCCGGGTCGACGCTCAGCTCGGCCTTCGGCTCGGGCTGGTCGGTGGCGTTGGCGACGAGGTAGTCGTGGACCCGCTTGACCACGTCGTACTGCTGCTTGCCGAGCAGGCCCTTGTCCTTGACCCAGTCACCGAGGGTGATCCCGTCACTGAAGTGCCAGATGGCGGTCTGGGTGCCGAAGTAGAGCAGCTTCTTGGCGTCGGCCTTCTCGGGGACGGCAGCGCCGGCGGCGGCCAGCAGCGTCGCCGAGTCGGCGTTCGGGTAGCCGTGGGTGAGCACCCACTGCACCTTGCCGAGGTTCTTCACCTGGGACTCGTCCCAGGTGCCCTCCTTGTACTTGCCGTCGATCGCCACGTTGGTGTGGTAGTCGATGCAGAAGGCCGGGACGAGCTTCCCGTCGATCTTCAGCGCCAGCGCGCCGGCGCTCTTCGGCTTTCCGTCGAGCAGCAGCTTGACGCTGCCGCCCGCCGACTTGGCCACGCCGGTCGTCTCGGCGGCGGCGGCCGGCGCGGCGAAGCCGAGCGCCAGCGCACCACCGGCGACGGTCGCCAGGGCGATCCGCGCCCAGCGCCGTCCTCGTTGTCCGAACATCAGATTCGCGTGCCTCTCCCCAGGGGTGACTTGCCGAACGGCGGGTGAGCGAAGCCGCGTTCCCGCGGGTTCGCACCACCCGCACGCGAGAACGCGACGGGGCATTATGGGGCGGGAATTGATCGTTTGTCAGCCCCTGAGGGCCAGGTTCGTCGCTTCCGCCCGAAATGGTGGGGAAAAGAGGTGGATCACACGAGCCGACGGTCGGCCGCCCAGCGGGACAACTCGTACCTGTTGGACATCTGGAGCTTGCGCAGCACGTTCGACACGTGCGTCTCGACCGTCTTGATCGAGATGTAGAGCTCCTTGGCGATCTCCTTGTAGGCGTACCCCCGGGCGAGCAGCCGCAGTACCTCGCGCTCGCGGTTGGTGAGCTGGTCCAGCTCCGGATCGGCCACCGGCGCGTCCGGACGGGCCGCGAACGCGTCCAGCACGAACCCCGCCAGCCGGGGGCTGAACACGGCGTCGCCGTCGGCCACCCGGCGGATCGCGGCGGCCAACTCCTCCGGGGAGATCGTCTTGGTGACGTAGCCCCGCGCGCCGGCCCGGATCAGCCCGATCACGTCCTCCGCCGCGTCCGAGACGCTCAACGCCAGGAACTTGACCTGCGGATGGGTACGCCGCATCGCCTCCAGCACCGCGCGACCGCCGCCGTCCGGCATGTGCACGTCGAGCAGCACCACGTCGGGCAGCGTGGCGGCGATCCGGGTGACCGCCTCGCCGACCGTGCTCGCCTCCCCCACCACCTCGACGTGCGCACCCAGCTCGGCGCGGACCCCCGCGCGGAACATGGCGTGGTCGTCAACGAGGAAGACCCGCAGCCGCTCCGCGCCGGCACCCGCTCCCTCGACCGGTTCCATCGACTGCTCGGTCATCACTTGTCCCTTTCCGCCGTGGACGAGTCCCGGGAGATCGGAAGGATCAACCGGACCTCGGTCCCCTCCCCCGGCTCGGACCGGATCTCCGCCCGGCCGCCGTGCCGCTTCATCCGCCCGATGATCGAGCCCCGGACGCCGTGCCGGTGATCCTCCACCGTATCCGGGTCGAAGCCCTTCCCCCGGTCCCGGACGAAGACACTGACCTGGTCCGGCTCGACCTCGGCGTACAGCGAGACCGTCTGCACCCCGGCGTGCCGGGCGGCGTTCACCAGCGCCTCGCGCCCGGCCGCGACCAGCGCGCCGACCCGCTCGTCGGTCTCCCGGTCGCCGACCACCACCGCCTCGACGGTGATCGCGAAGGTGTCCTCGACCTCGGCGGCGGCCTGCTCCAGCGCGGCGGCGAAGCGCTCGGTCGGCGACCCGGTGGGCTTGTAGAGCCAGTTGCGCAGGGAGCGTTCCTGCCCCCGGGCGAGGCGCTGGACCGTCTTCACGTCGGCCGCGTTGCGCTGGATCAGGGCCAGGGTGTGCAGCACCTGGTCGTGCACCATCGCGGCCAGCTCGGCCCGCTCCTGCTCGCGGATGCGCCCCTCGCGCTCCGAGCGGAGCTGGTTGAACGTCCGCCACAGCACCGGCGCGGCCACCACCCCGACCCCGGCGAGCCCGACCATGGCGAAGATCACGCCGTTGAGCACCGCGTCGAAGTTCTGCGCCGGGGAGTAGACCGCGGCGACGCCGATGATGCCGACCGCGACGAGCACCCCGCCGCCGATGAACCGGAGCACGAAGGCCCGCCGGTCGCTCTCCTCCACCACCGCGCCCAGCCACGGCACCGGCATGGAGTCGCCCCACTGCCGCCGCCGCTCCGGGGCCGACTGGTGCCAGATCACCCCGGCGCCGACCGCGATGATCGCGACCAGCCACCCGGCGGTGCCGGCCGCGCCGACCGAGTCGAAGACCATCATCTGCACCAGCAGCACGCCGAGGCCGATCGCCACGAACGGCAGCAGCTGGGCGACGTCCCGGCGGGGCGGTACGGCGGTGTCGCCGGGCCGCAGCGGCACGACCGCCCAGAAGGCCGCGTAGAGCAGCAGGCCGAGACCGCTCAGCCCGAGCAGCACCATGAAGGCGACCCGCACCCGCAGCACGGAGATGCCGAGGTGGTCGGCGATGCCGGCGGCCACCCCGGCGGCCATCCGGTGCTCGGGGGCGCGGTAGAGGCGAGGTGGCTGGGTCACGGCGTCGATCGGAGGCTCCCTGGTCACGACGGGCACGGGGCGGGCGACCGTCCGCTGCCGGCGCCGGTTCGATCGTCACACGCTGCGCCGCCACCCGGCCACGGGGACGCCCCCGACATTCCGACCGCCGGGATCTCAGGGTGGGGTCAGGGTCGGGTCCTGAGGTCGTCCGGGCGGTCGGGGCAGCAGGATCGAGGGCATGACCGAGGAAGCTGCCCAGTCCCCCCGTCCCGGGGCGGCACAGCCGGGTGGACCGCCGCCCGCCGCGACGCCCGCCGACGGGACCGCGTCCACCGCCTCCGGGGCGCCGCCGCCGGTGGCCGCGCCGGGCGCCGCCGGGTGGACGCCGCCGCCCGGCGCCGGGCCGGGCGTTGATCCGGGCGCCGGGCCGCAGCCGCCGTCCGGCGGCGTCGGCTTCACCTCCCGGTACGGGCTGGTCCGCCCCCGCGACGGCCGCTACCTGGCCGGCGTCTGCGCGGCGATCGGCCGGGCGACCAACACCGACCCGGTGCTCTGGCGGGTGCTCCTCGCCGTGCTCGGCTTCTTCGGCGGCATCGGCATCCTGGTCTATGTCACCGCCTGGCTGATCATCCCGGGCGAAGGGGACAGCGCCTCCCCCGTCGAGTCGATGCTCGGTCGGGGCCGGTCCAGCATGTCCCCGGTCACCGTGATCGTGCTCAGCATCCTGGTCGCGATCAGCTTCGGCTACATCGTCACCGACGCGTTCCGGGCGGTGCTGCTCGGCGCCACGATCCTGATCGGCGGGGCGCTGATGCTCAACCGGGACAACCGGGACAACCGGGGCACCGGGGCCACGCCGGCCGGCCCGGTCCCGCCCGCACCGGCCGCCCCGCCCGGCCCGGTGCCGCCGGTCAGCTATCCCGCGCCGGTCGCGTACCAGGCCCCGCCGAGCGTCGCCGTGGCCCCCGGCGGAGCCCCGGCGCCGGCCGCGCCCGCGGATGGCGTCCCGGTCACCGGCCAGCCGGCCGAGCCGACCGCCGAGCTGCCCGCCTGGCCGCCGGCCGCCCCGCCCGCGCCGGCCCCCGTCCCCGGGGGTACGCCGAGCGCCGGCTGGCCGCCGGCCGCGCCCACGTCCGGCTGGCCCGCCGCGACCTCGGGGGGCGCACCGGCCCGCCCCGCGCCCCTGCCGCCGGGCTACCGGCCCCCGTTCGCCCCGCACGGCCCGTACGCCGGCCAGGCGGGCATCCCGCCGCTGCCGCCACTGCCGCCGCGACCGCCGAAGCCGCCGAAGCGCCCACGTGAGCGCTCCCCGCTCGGCGCGGTGACCTTCTCGCTGATCTTCCTCGCCCTCGGCGTGGTCGCCGTCGTCGACCTGCTGGACGTCTTCGACGTCGGGGCGTCGGCGTACTTCGCCGCCACCCTGGCCACCATCGGGCTCGGCCTGCTGGTCGGCACCTGGTTCGGGCGGGCCCGGTGGCTGATCGCGCTCGGCGTGGTTGCCGCCGCCGCCCTCGGGATGGCCACCGTGGCCGAGTCCTACGACCGGGTCCGGGGCGTCGACGGCAACGTCACCTGGGCCCCCACCGACTACCGCGACCTCGCCGTCCGGTACGAGAACAGCTTCGGCGACGCGACCCTCGACCTGCGGGCGGTCGACTTCGACAAGAAGAACACCGAGATCACGGTCTCCGTCAACTTCGGCGAGTGCACCGTGGTGGTGCCGCCGAATGTCGACGTCACCACGGTGACCGACGTCAACGCCGGTGACGCGGTCGTCTTTGGCAAGCGCTCCGGCGGGCTGGACGGCCCGCTCCGGGAGACCACCGACCTGGGCGCCGACGGCGCCGGTGGCGGCACGCTGCGCCTCTACGTCCACGTGAACGCCGGCAACCTGGAGGTGATCCGGTGAAGGCCCACCGCACCGACATCGTGTCGTTCGCCTTCGGGCTGATCTTCGTCGGGCTCGCCGCGTGGTGGCTGCTCGCCAAGTTGCTCGGGCTCGCCCTGCCACCCGTCGGCTGGTTCCTGGCCGGCGCGCTGATCGTGATCGGCCTCCTGGGCCTGGTGGGCGCGCTGCGCTCCGGGCGCTCCGCCGCGACCGGCAAGGACGCGGCCCCCACCCCGAACGGCGTCGGGCCCACCTCCGCCCAGCCGGCCGCCGAAACCGCCGGTGACGAGCCGGACCGGCACACCGCCGACGTCGACCCGACCCGGTGGGACCTCGACCGGCCGGCCCCGGCCGACGAGCCGGCGGCATGGGGCACCGGGCGGTCCGACTGGGGCCAGCGGTCCGACTGGGGCGGGCCGTCCGAGTGGGAGGTGTCCGCGCCGATGTCGGGCACGCCGACGGCCGGCCCACGGACCGGGGACGACGCCGACGAGTCGCCCACCGAGGCGGTCACCGACGTCCGCCCCGACGCGGTCGAGGACCGGCCCGCCGACGAGGACAGCCGGCCCGGCCCGGTCGGCGGCGCGCCGTCCGGCGAGGAGCGCCCGCGCGGCTGACCACAGCGGTGCGGCCCGCCTCCGCAGCCGCCTATGCTGGCCGGTGGAGATCTCGCCTCCGCCGGCCGGACCGCGCCGACGTGGCCGCCGAGGCGGCCGGACCGCGCCGCCGTGGCGGTCCCGCCGCGATTCCCGTCTCTACCCCGTCAGGAGCCCGTCCGACATGACGCAGTCCCCCGCCGTGCGCCCCGCCGGCCGCTCCGGTCCGGTCCGCATCGGCGAGCGAGCCGCCCGTACCCTCGTCGCCGAGCTGGCCCGGATGAACGACCCGAAGGCCGCCCTGCTGGTCGGCGCGACGCCGGAGTCCGCGGTGCTGGCCGCGGCGATCGACGCGCTGCTGCCCGGCGACACCCTCACGCTGGTGCCCGCCGGGTCGACCAGCCCCGGTGCGCTGCGGGAGCACGTCACCGCCCAGGGTCGCTGGGTCGCCGACCGGGTCCGCGTGGTCGACACGCTCACCGAGGCCGAGCCCGCCGCGGTGGTCATCGCCGGGGAGCCGTTCACCGGCACGGCCGACGAGACCCGCGGCGCCGTCGAGGGCCTGACGAAGTACCTCACCGACGGCGCGGTGCTGAGCGTGGCGACGACCGCCACGCCGGGACGCACGGCGGGCGCGGCGGCGGAGCTGGACCGGCAGGGCGCGCTGTACGGCGTCGGCACCGACCTGGTGCTGCGCAACAACCCGCCGCTGCGGGTGTACCGGCTCCGCTTCACCCCGGCCGACGCCGCCTCGGCGGCGTCGCTCGCCCCGGCGCACCGCCCGTCGAGCGTGCCGCTGACCCGGGGCATGCACATCGACTCCAACGGGGTGGCTGCCGCCGGCATCACGCTCGGCCTGGCCGCGCTGGCCCGGCTCGCCCGGCCGAAGTCGAAGCTCTGGCTGCTCCCCGCCCTGGCCGCCGCGCCGGTGGCCGCCTTCTTCCGGGACCCGGAGCGCGACGTGCCGGAGGACCCGTCGGCGGTGGTCGCCGCGGCCGACGGCCAGGTGCTGTCGGTCCAGCGGCTGCACGACGAGCGCTTCGGCGAGGGCGAGTGGCTGCGGGTCGCGGTCTTCCTCTCGGTGCTGGACGTGCACGTCAACCGCGCCCCGGTCGCCGGCAAGGTGGTCGACTACTTCGTCGCCGACGGCGGCTTCGCCAACGCGATGAAGCCGGCGGCGGAGCACAACGTCGCCGCGTACACGGTGCTGGACACCGCGCACGGCACGGTGGTCGTGGCGCAGCGCACCGGCCTGATCGCCCGGCGGATCGTGCAGCGGGCGCCGATCGGCGCGCTGCTGGCCAGGGGCGAGCGGTTCGGGCTGATCCGGTTCGGCTCGCGCACCGACGTCTACCTGCCGGCCGACGCCGCCGAGCCGCTCGTCGGGCCCGGCGACAAGGTGGTCGGCGGCTCCACCGTCATCGCCCGCTGGCGCTGACGCGGCGGGCACGGGCAGACACGAAAGGGGCGCCGCGGGATCGCGGCGCCCCTTTCGGCGTACGTGGGGTCAGGCGGTGCGACGCTGGCGAAGCCAGAGCACCGGGCCGCTGACCAGGTAACCGACCACGATCAGGGCGAAGGTGAGCCGGATGTCGACCAGCGCGCCGATCACCGGGGCCAGCCACACCCACGGCGGCAGCTTGACCAGGCGGGCCAGCTTCGCGTACGGGAAGCTGGAGACCATGGCGAAGGCGAGCAGCGCCACGCCGGCGACCTGGACCGTGCCCGGCACCGGCAGCCCGATGGCGACGGTGAGGGCGAGGACGGCGGCCGCCATCGTGGTGGGCACGCCGCAGAAGAACCGGCCGTCCTTCGGCGAGACGTTGAACCGGGCGAGCCGGATGGCCGCGCACGCCGCGACGAGGGCGCACGCCACCGCCGCCGCCGCGGTGGACACCGACCCGGCCAGCGAGGCGTAGACCACCACGGGGGCGGCCAGGCCGAACGAGCACATGTCGGCCAGCGAGTCCATCTGCGCGCCGAACGGGCTGGCCACGCCGAACTTGCGGGCGAGCGCGCCGTCGAGGCCGTCGAACACCACGCAGGCGATCAGGCACAGCGCGGCGACCCGTACCTCGCCCTGCATGGCGAGGAAGATCGCCAGCATGCCGAGCATCAGGCTGCTGAGCGTGCAGGCGTTGACCACCGCGAACTTCATCCGGCGGGCGATTGTCCGCTCGCCGGGGAGCAGGGGGATCGCCATCGCCGGCTCGTCGACCGGGGTCGCCGGCGGGAGAGCGGGGCTGACCGGGGCGATCGACGCGACCTCGCCGCGCTCGAACCGGTTCAGACCGTAGCGGCGGCGCGGCCGGTCGGCGTACCGGTGCTCGGGCAGCGACAGGTCGGTGGCGCCGCGCAGGTCGCCGTCGCGGCGGCCCACCCGGACCAGCAGCACCTGCCGGGCGAACGTGCTGCTGCGGCGCAATGAGCCCGCCCAGCGACGCCCAGCGGGACGCGGACTGTCAGTGGTACGACGCCGGCGCCATGGGGCTCTCGGCACGTTTCCTCCATCACCGGATCGACTGACCGCCACGGGGGCGGGTGTCCGGCTGTCTCGTGCCGGACCTTTCCGGCCCGGCAGCCATTTTGCGGAGTACACCATCGCATAGGGGAACGGGGATTGGCGATAGCTGGCGGCGGTACTTATATCTCCCTTAAACCGCGCGAACCGCCTCTTATTCCCAACCCGGGCTCCATCGCCCGTTTCCTCCACCAACCCCACATCGAATGTACCGGACGCCCTCGCCACCGGCTCGGCGAGCGACCGCCGCCTACCCCGATGTCCGATTACGGACCGTCATCAATGTCACAGCCGGCCGGGCGCACCGGGCGCGGGCCGGCGACCGTCCTCAGCGGGACGGGTGGCCCAGCGCCAGGGCGGCGATCTCGGTGAGCCGCAGCCCGGCGAGCTGGTCCGGGGTGAACCAGGCGGCCCGGGCGGTCGAGCCCCCGGCCAGCTCCGTCACCTGCGGCTCGGTCGGCGCGTCGACCGCCACCCGGTAGACCACCCGGATGCCGTGCCAGTCCAGCGGGCGCCCCTCCGGGCCCAGCGCGGCCGGGTTGTGCAGGTTGTCGACGCCGACCAGCTCGACCACCCGGCCGAGCTGACCGGACTCCTCGACCAGCTCGCGCAGCAGGGCGGCGACGGGCTGCTCCCCGTGGTCGGTGCCACCGCCGGGCAGGTGCCACCGGCCGGCCCCCGGGTAGCCGTCGGCGATCATGGCGAGCAGCACCCGCCCGGCCGGGTCGGTCACCAGCCCGTACGCCCCGAAGCGCTGCCGCCGGTCGGCCGACGGCGCGCCCTCGCGGGGCAGCGCCCGGGGCAGGCCCGCCGGCAGGGGCGTGACGGGGAGGCCGAGCACGTCGGCGGTGAACGGCATCAGCGGCACCGCCGCCGCCTCGTCGGGGGCGAACCAGGCCAGCTCGTCGCTGCCGCCGGCCGGCTCCGGCCGCGGTTCGCCGCCACGCACGACGACGTCGAAGACGAGGCGGTCGGTGTGCACCGCGACCCCGGGGTCACGGAACGTGGCCACGTCGGCGAGCACGGCCCGGAGCCCGGTCACCTCCACGGCGAGGCCGGTCTCCTCGGCGAACTCACGGACCACGGCGTGCGCGGGATCCTCCGCGTGCTCCAGCCCGCCGCCGGGGAGCTGCCACACCCCGGGGAACGGGCACGAGGCCGAGCCCCGGGCCAGCAGCACCCGACCATCGGCGCCCCGACACACCCCGTACGCCCCGACCCGCCGCCGTTCCTCCACCCGCCCGCACTCCCCCGCCCGCGCCGACCCGCTCCGTCGATCATGAGGTTAGCGGCACCGGAGTCGGCGTGCCGCCCGGTCAACCTCATGATCGACGGACGGGTGGGAGAAGGGGCGCGGGGGCCGGTCAGGCCAGGCGGGCGGCCTGGACGGCCTCGGCGGTGACCTCGGTCAGTCGGTCGGTGGGGAGGGCGCCCAGCTCCTCGCGGGCGAACCAGCGGGCCTCGCAGGTGGAGCCGCCCACGTCGGCGACGGTGGGCGGGGCCGGCTTGTCGACCACGACCCGGTAGAACGCGCGGACGCCGTGCCAGTCGATCGGGTAACCCTCCGGGCCCAGGGACGCGGCGTCCCGGTGGCTGGCCACGCCGAGCAGCTCGACGAGGCGGCCGGTCTGCCCGGTCTCCTCGACCAGTTCCCGGATCAGGGCCGCGCCGGGCTGCTCGCCGTAGTCCGTGCCGCCGCCGGGCAGGTGCCAGCAGCCCGCGCCCGGGTAGCCGTCGGAGACCCGGGTGAGCAGCACCCGCCCGGCCGGGTCGGTCACCACGGCGTACGCGGCGAAGCGCTGGGCCCGGTGCAGCCCGTCCGGACCGGGTACGGCGTAGAACGAGGGGAACTCGGGCGGCTCGTCCGGGACGATGTCGGCGGACGAGGCGGGCGCCCCGAGGGCACGCGCCGTGAACGACCGCAGCGGCAGCTCGCGGGCCTCCTCCGGGGTGAACCAGCGGGCCAGGTCGGTCGGCCGGTCGACCCGGTCGGTGAGGGTCCCGCCCCGGACGGAGACGTGGTAGATCAGGCGGTCGGTGTGGATGGTGATGCCCCGGTCCGGCAGCGCCCGCATGTCGGCCAGCACGTCGTGCAGGCCGTCGACGGTGACGGAGAGGCCGGTCTCGGCGGCGGTCTCGCGGACGACGGTGTGGTTCGGGTCCTCACCGTGATCGACCGCCCCGCCGGGCAGCGACCACGTGCCGGGAGTGCCGGAGCGCTCCGATGCGCGGACCAGCAACACTCGGCCGACCGAATCAGCACAAACTGCGTATGCCGCGATTTTGCGGAGCGGCTCCAGCATGGTGGTCACGGGGCCAAATTCTCCCCCGCCCGGGTTACCTGCATCGAAAAGAGTCAGATTCCTGACTCAAGGCTCGCGCCTCAGGGGCAGGTCAGGGTAAGGCTCCGGGCGGTCACCGAGGTCGGCCGGGTCGGCGGTGCGGATGGTGGAGGCATGACTTCCACCGCCTCATCCCAGCCCCCGTACAAGCAGCTACGCCGCCCCGTCACGGACCGGATGGTCGCCGGGGTGGCCAGCGGCCTCGGCCGCTACTTCGCCGTCGACCCCACGCTCGTCCGGGTGGTCTTCGCGGTCACCGGCCTGCTCACCGGCGGGCTCGCGCTGCTCGCGTACCCGATCATGTGGTTCCTGATGCCCGAGGAGCCGGCCGACGCCCCCGCCTGGCCGCACCCGGCGCAGGCCGCGCCGCCCACGGTGGCGCAGCCGACCGTAGCGCAGCCCACGCCGCCGACCTACCCGCCGGCGGCGTGAGGCCGGGTCACTCCCACTCGATGGTGCCCGGCGGCTTGCTGGTGACGTCGAGCACCACCCGGTTGACCTCGGCGACCTCGTTGGTGATCCGGGTGGAGATCCGGGCGATCACCTCGTACGGCAGCCGGGACCAGTCGGCGGTCATCGCGTCCTCGCTGGAGACCGGCCGCAGCACCACGGGATGCCCGTAGCTGCGGCCGTCGCCCTGCACCCCGACGCTGCGCACGTCGGCCAGGAGCACCACCGGGAACTGCCAGACGCCCCGGTCCAGCCCGGCGGCGGTCAGCTCCTCGCGGGCGATCAGGTCGGCCTGGCGGAGCAGGTCGAGACGCTCCCGGTCGACCGCGCCGATGATCCGGATCGCCAGGCCGGGACCCGGGAACGGGTGCCGCCAGACCATCGCCTCCGGCAGGCCGAGCTGGAGACCGAGCGCCCGGACCTCGTCCTTGAACAGCGTGCGCAGCGGCTCGACCAGGCTGAACTTCAGGTCCTCCGGCAGGCCGCCGACGTTGTGGTGGCTCTTGATGTTGGCGGTGCCGGTGCCGCCGCCGGACTCGACCACGTCCGGGTAGAGGGTGCCCTGGACGAGGAACTCGACATCGCCGTGGGCAGCGATCTCCCGCGCGGCGGCCTCGAAGACCCGGATGAACTCCCGGCCGATGATCTTGCGCTTCTGCTCCGGGTCGGTCACCCCGGCCAGCGCGCCCAGGAACCGGTCGGCGGCGTCGACCACCTTCAGCTTGATCCCGGTGGCGGCGACGTAGTCCTTCTCCACCTGCTCGGCCTCGCCGGCGCGCAGCAGGCCGTGGTCGACGAAGACGCAGGTGAGCTGGTCACCGACGGCCCGGTGCACCAGCGCGGCGGCGACGGCCGAGTCGACCCCGCCACTCAGGCCGCAGATGACCTCCTTGTCGCCGACCTGCTCGCGGATCCGGGCGACCTGCTCGTCGATGATGTTCTCGGGCGTCCAGGTCGGCGCGATGCCGGCGATGTCGTAGAGGAAGCGGCGCAGCATCTCCTGGCCGTGCGCGGTGTGCCCGACCTCCGGGTGGAACTGCACGCCGGCCCGACGGCCGGCCACGTCCTCGAACGCGGCGACCGGCGCGCCTGCCGACTCGGCGGTCACCGCGAAGCCCGCCGGGGCCTCGGTGACGCAGTCGCCGTGGCTCATCCACACCGGCAGGTCGTCCGGCAGCTCGCGGAGCAGCACGCCGGCCTCCGGGCGGGCGCGCAGCGGGGTGCCGCCGTACTCGCGGTTGCCGGTGCGGGCCACCGTGCCGCCGAGGGCCTGGGCCATCGCCTGGAAGCCGTAGCAGATGCCGAAAACCGGCACCCCGGAGTCGAACATGCCGGCGTCGATCTGCGGGGCGTCCGGCGCGTAGACGCTGGACGGACCACCGGAGAGGATGATCGCGGCCGGGTCCTTCGCCAGCATCTCGGCGACGGGCATCGAGTGGGGCACGATCTCGGAGTAGACGTTGGCCTCGCGCACCCGGCGCGCGATGAGCTGGGCGTACTGGGCTCCGAAGTCCACCACGAGGACGGGGCGAGGCGTGCTCATGTGCAGAAAGCCTACCCACCGTCACGCCCGCGCCCACGACACCCCGGCACACGTCACCCCGCCGCGCGCGATCTTGCACTTTTCGCCCGGACATGCGGCCCGAAAGCCGCACAACGGGGGCCGAACGTGCAAGATCGCGGGAGATCAGGGGCGGAGGGCGCCGGGGGCGTGCGGGGGCACCGCCGGGTGGCGTGGGGGGACCGGGTCCATCCGGGCGTACGGAGAGCCCAGGGGCGGGCGGGGGTCCTCCTCGCCCTTGTTGGGCCAGAAGGACATGGCGCGTTCCGCCTGGGCGGTGATGGTCAGCGACGGGTTCACCCCGAGGTTCGCCGAGACCGCCGCGCCGTCGACCACGTGCAGCCCCGGGTGGCCGAAGACCCGGTGCCACGGGTCGACCACGCCGTCGGCCGGGGTGGCGCCGATCACCGCCCCGCCGAGGATGTGCGCGGTCATCGGGATGTCGAACGGCTCGGTCAGCGCCCCGCCGGGCGTACCGCCGATCTCCTCGGCGAGCAGCCGGGCCGCCCGGTTGCCCGCGGGGATCCACGTCGGGTTGGGCACGCCGTGCCCCGGCCCGGAGACCAGGCGCCGCCCCCACGGGCCGCGCCGCAACCGGGTGGTCAGCGAGTTGTCCGCCGACTGCATGACCAGGGCGATCACCGTCCGCTCCGACCAGCCGCGCACCGACAGCAGCCGGGCCGCCGGGCCGGGCCGGCGCAGCAGCGCGCCCAGCCAGCGGCGCACCCGGTGCGGGCCTCCGTCGACCAGCAGCGACTGGAGCAGCCCCATCGCGTTGGAGCCCCGCCCGTAGCGGACCGGCTCGATGTGGGTCTGCGGGTCGGGGTGGAACGAGCTGGTGATCGCCACCCCCTCGGTGAAGTCGAGCCCGTCGGCGCGGGCCCGCCGGCGGGGCACCGAGGCGCCGAGGATCGCCTCCGAGTTGGTCCGGGTCAGCTCGCCGAGGCGGGGCGAGAGCGCGGGCAGCGCCCCCTCGGCCCGCATCGCGTGCAGCAGCCGCTGCGTGCCGAGGGCGCCGGCCGCGAAGACGACCTGGTCGGCGTGGACCACCTGCCGCCGGGCGCGCGGCCAGGCCCCGGTGCGCACGGTGTGCACCGCGTACCCGCCGCCGTCGGCCGGGCGCACGGCGGTCACCGTGGTCAGCGGGTGCACCCGGGCGCCGAGCCGCTCGGCCAGCCACAGGTAGTTCTTGACCAGGGTGTTCTTCGCGCCGTACCGGCAGCCCGTCATGCACGCGCCGCAGTGCGTGCAGCCGGTGCGCTCCGGGCCGGCGCCGCCGAAGTAGGGGTCGGCGACCCGCTGACCGGGCCGACCGATGTGCACGCCGACCGGGGTGGCGTGGAAGGTGTGCCCGACCCCCATCCGCTCGGCCACCGCCCGCATCGCCCGGTCCGCGGGAGTGACGACGGGGTACGCGGTGACGCCGAGCATCCGCTTCGCCTGGTCGTAGTGGCGGGCCAGCTCGTCGCGCCAGTCGGTGATGCCCCGCCACTGCGGGTCGGCGTAGAAGGCGTCCAGCGGCTCGTAGAGGGTGTTCGCGTAGACCAGCGAGCCGCCGCCCACCCCGGCCCCGGAGAGCACCAGCACCCCGCCGCCGGCCTTCCGGTCGGCCGCCCGCAGCAGGGTGATCCGCTGGAGGCCGTAGCAGCCGAGGCGGGGCGCCCAGAGGAAGCGGCGCAGCCGCCAGGAGGTCTGCGGGAACTCGTCGTCGGCGAAGCGGCGCCCGGCCTCCAGCACACCGACCGCATAGCCTTTCTCGGCCAGCCGGAGCGCGGTGACGCTGCCGCCGAAGCCGGACCCGATGACGACCACGTCGTACCGCATGAACGCATCATTACCGCTGGGTAGCCATCGCGCCAGCACGGGTTTCCGCGCGATCATGCTCCGGTCCGTCGATCCGGGGACGCCCACCCGAACCCGGGCCCGAAGTCCGAACGTTGTCTCACACGGGGGTGTCGCATGGCTCAGGGGACAGGGGCACAGCGCCCGAGGTGGGTGCTGGGGCTCGCCGCCCTCGCGGCGGCGGTGCTGGTGGCCGCCGGCGTGCTGGTGGTCACCCGCCTCGTCGGCGACGACGGGTCGCGGCGGATCGGCCCGACCGCCGCCACGCCGACCGCGGATCCCACCCCGAGCCCCACGGCTCCGCCGGGCGCCGGCATCACCGGCCCGCTCAACCTTCTACTGGTCGGGGTGGACACCCGGGTCAGCGTGCCCGGCTGGGAGCCGCACGGCGACGCCGTGCTGGTGGTCCACGTGCCGAAGGGGCTCGACCGGGCGTACCTCTTCTCCCTCCCCCGCGACCTGCTGGTCGACATCCCGGCCTTTCCGAAGGCCGACTACGGCGGCGGGAAGACCAAGCTCACCCACGCGATGAGTTACGGCAGCCGGGTGCCGGGCAAGCCCAAGGAGCCGAGCACCGAGCAGGGCTACGAGCTGCTGCGCAGCACGGTCAGCGGCTACACCGGGCTGCGCTTCGACGCCGGCGCGGTGCTCACCTTCAACGGCTTCGACAAGCTGGTGGACGAGCTGGGCGGGGTGGACCTCTACGTCGACCAGCGGGTGGTCTCGCTGCACCGCCGCCCCGACGGCCGGCACCGGGAGCCCGCCCCGGGCGGCGGCGGCTACGTCGGGCCGCAGATGGTCTACGAGAAGGGCGAGCGGCACCTCACCGGCTGGCAGGCGCTGGACTACGCCCGGCAGCGCTACATCACCGGCGGCGACTACGCCCGGCAGCGCCACCAGCAGCAGCTGGTCAAGGCGCTGGTGACCAAGATCCTCGACGAGGACCTGGCGCGGCAGCCGGAGCGCGTCCAGCAGGTGGTGGACGCGCTCGGCGACATGCTGGTCTACGTGGGCGGGCCGCGGATCGTGGACGTCGCGTACGCCCTCGGCGGGCTGTCGCCGGACCGGTTCGTGCTGGTCGGCCTGCCCGGCGAGGGGGTGGGCCAGGGCAGCGCCTACCGGGGCGAGCAGCTCGAGCCGACCGGCCGGACGTTCCTCACCGAGCTGCGCGCCGGCCGGGCGGACGCGTACCTCGCCGCCCACCCGGAGCTGCGCGTCAAGGGCTGACCGCCGTCACAGCGGCTCGGGCCGGGCGGGGCGCTCGGTGCCGCGCAGCCAGTCGTCGAAGAGGTCGTCGAGCTTCTTGCCCGAGACCCGCTCGGCCAGCGCGACGAACTCGGCCGTGGTGGCGTTGGCGTCCCGCTTCTGCGCCGCCCACGTCCGCAGGATCTCGAAGAACGCCTTGTCGCCGACAGCCACCCGCAGCGCGTGCACGGTCATCCCGCCGCGCTGGTAGACCGACTCGCTGAACAGGTTCGCCACCCCCGGATCGCCGGGCGGCGTCCGCCATACCTGGCCGGACGAGCCGGCGTACCGGTCGTCGAACGCCTGCTGGGCGGTGCGCCCGCCGTCGTGCTCGGCCCAGAGCCACTCGGCGTACGTGGCGAGCCCCTCGTTGAGCCAGATGTCCTGCCACCTCGCCAGCGACACGCTGTTGCCGAACCACTGGTGGGCCAGCTCGTGCGCGACCACCCCGGTGTTCTCGCCGCTGCGGAAGAAGCCCGCCGAGTAGACCGGGCGGCTCTGCGTCTCCAGGGCGTACCGGATCCGGGCGTCGGAGATCACCACGCCGCCGTACGCCCCGAACGGGTACGGCCCGAAGACGCTCTCCAGGTAGTCGGCCACCTCAACCGTGTCGGCGATCGACCGGTCCGCCGCACCCTCCGGCAGGTCGGTGGTGACCGCGTGGAACACCGGCCGTCCCTTGTGCTCGCCCTCCGTGATCCGGAACTTTCCGATCACGACGGTGCTGAGGTAGCTCGCCATCGGGCTGCGCTCGGCCCACTTCCAGGTAATCCAGTCGCCGGCCGTGCTCTTCCCCGCCGGCACGCCGTTGCTGACCGCCGTCAGTCCCTTCGGAACGGTGATCTCGAAGTCGTACGTGGCCTTGTCCGAGGGGTGGTCGTTGACCGGGAACCAGGTGCTCGCCGACTCGGGCTGGCCGAGCGCGATGGCGCCGTCGCCGGTGTGCAGGAAGCCCGCGACGCCGAGGATCTCGTTGCGCAGCGGCTCCGGCTCGCCCTCGTACGTGATCTCGGCGACGAAGCCGTTGCCCGCGATCAGGCCGCTGGCCGGCGTGACCACCAGCTCGTCGTCCTTGCGGCTGTGCTTCGCCGGGGCGCCGTCCACCGTCACCGACCGCACGGTCAGCCCGGCCAGGTCCAGGTTGAACGCCGACAGGTCCTTCGTCGCCGCCGCCTGGAGCGTGGTGGTGCCGGTGAGCCGGTCCTGCTCCGGGTGGTAGCGGACCTTGACCGTGTAGCGGCTGACGTCGTACCCGCCGTTGCCGTAGGTCGGAAAGTACTCGTCGCCGACGCCGGCCGCACCGGGCTTGAACTGGCGGGCCGCGCTCGGCGACGCGTTGTCCGTGGCCAGGGCCGGGGCCGGGGCCGGATCGTCGGCCGACCCGCACCCGGTCAACCCGAGCGCCCCGGTCAGCAGCAGGCCGGTGCCCGCGCGCAGAACCCGCCGCGACAGCGTCATCGCCTCGTCCCTTCCCCTGTGCCGCCGGCTGCCCCGCCGGCGACCCGGTGCCGGACCCGCGCCCGGCCGGTCCGGCGGCAGCCTACCGAGCGGCCCTGAAAGCCGCGTCAGGGCAGGGCGGGGGCGGAGGCGCCGACGAGCCAGGCGTCGAAGAGCTGGCGCAGGGACTTCCCGGAGACCCGTTCGGCCAGGGCGACCAGGTCCTCGGTGGTGGCGTTGCCGCCCCGCCGCTCGGCCGTCCAGGTGTGCAGGATGCGGAAGAACGCGTCGTCGCCGACCGTGCGGCGCAGCGCGTGCACGGTGAGCGCCCCGCGCTTGTAGACGGCCGTGCCGAACAGCCCCGACCGTCCGGGGTCGACGACCGGGCGGGACCAGTCGGTGGCGGCGTACTCCCTTTCGAAGGTGCGCTGCGCGGTGCGACCGCCGTCGTGCTCCTCCCACAGCCACTCCGCGTAGCTGGCGAAGCCCTCGTTGAGCCAGATGTCGCCCCACCGGGTCAGCGTCACGCTGTTGCCGAACCACTGGTGGGCCAGCTCGTGTGCGACCACCCCGGGGTTGGGGCGGCCGTTGCGGAAGAAGCCGGGCCCGTAGACCGGCCGGGACTGGGTCTCGAGCGCGTAGCCGACCCGGTCGTCGGTGACCACGACCCCGCCGTAGGCGTCGAACGGGTACGGCCCGAACCGGCTGGCCAGGAAGTCGGCGATCTCGCCGGTGCGGGCGAGCGAGGCGGCCTCCGGGCCGGTGGCCGGCAGGCGCGCCGGCACGGCGGTGACCATCGGCTTGCCGGCGTGCGTGCCGGTCTCCACCCGGTAGGCGCCGATCACGAGGGTGGTGAGGTAGCTGGCCATCGGTGCCCGCTCGGCCCACCGCCAGGTGGTCCAGCCGTCGGCGCTCGTCCTCTCCCCCGGCACCCCGTTGCTCAGCGCGGCCAGCCCATCCGGAACGGTCACCTCGATGTCGTACGTGGCCTTGTCCGACGGGTGGTCGTTGACCGGGAACCAGGTGGCCGCCGACCAGGGCTGCCCGAGCGCGATCGCGCCGTCGGCGGTGTGCAGGAACCCGCCGCTGCCGAGCTGCCCGTCGGCCTTCGCGGTCGGCACGCCCGAGTAGTCCACCTCGACCGCGAACTGCCGTCCCCGCGGCAGCCCGTGGCGCGGGGTGACCACCAGCTCGTCGCCGTCCCGCCGGTGCTCGGCGCGGGCGCCGTCCGTCGTGACCGCGGTGACGTCGAGGCCGGCGAGGTCGAGGGTGAACCGGGACAGCCCGTGCACCGCAGTCGCCACGACCTTCGCCCGCCCGGTCAACCGGTCGGTCGCCGGGTCGTAGCGGACCGTCAGGCGGTAGTGCGAGACGTCGTACCCGCCGTTGCCGGCGCCCGGCACGTACGGGTCGGCGAGGTCGACGTTGCCCGGGCGCAGACCGTCGCGCCCGCCCCGCCGGTCGGGGGCGTCGGTGGTGCAGGCGACCAGCAGCGCGAGCGCCGCCGCCACGGCGACGAGCGTCGGGCGGATCCGGTCACGAGTACGACGCACCGGCCGAGCCTATCGGCGCGACCGGTGCGTGCGGTGCTTCTTGGTGCGGTCAGCGGTCGAGGACCAGGCCGACCTTCTGGAACTCCTTGAGGTCGCGGTAGCCGCACTTGGCCATCGCCCGGCGCAGCCCGCCGAAGAGGTTGAGCTGGCCGTCCGGCTCGTCGGCCGGGCCGAAGAGCAGCTGCTCCATCGACCCCAGCGGCTCGCCGGCCACCTCGAACGCGCCCCGGGGCAGGGACGGGTGGCTGGCGGCGGAGTGCCACCAGGCGCCACCGGCCGGCGCCTCCGCGCAGAGCGACAGCGGCTCGCCGAGCATCACCGCGTCCGCGCCGCAGCCGAGGGCCTTCGCGATGTCGCCCGAGGTCTGGATGTCGCCGTCGGCGATCAGGTGCACGTACCGGCCGCCGGTCTCGTCGAGGTAGTCGCGGCGGGCCGCGGCGGCGTCGGCGATCGCGGTCGCCATCGGCACCCGGATGCCGAGCACGGAGTCCGTGGTCGACCAGTCGTCGCCGCCGATGCCGACGATCACACCGGCCGCGCCGGTGCGCATCAGGTGCAGCGCCGTCTTGTAGTCGGTGCAGCCGCCGACGATGACCGGGAGGTCCAGGTCGGCGATGAACTCCTTGAGGTTCAGCGGCTCCTCGGTGGTGGAGACGTGCTCGGCCGAGACGATGGTGCCCTGGATGACCAGGATGTCGACGCCGGCGTCGAGGATCACCGGGGCCAGCGCCAGGGTGTGCTGCGGGCTGACCCGCACGGCCACCGTCCCGCCGCCGGCGCGCAGCTCACGGACCCGCTCGGCGATCAGGTCGGGGCGGATCGGCTCCGCGTACACCTCCTGGAGCCGCTTGGTGGCGCGGGCGTCCTCGCCGAGCGCGGACAGCTCCTCCAGGACCTTCGTCGGGTTCTCGTAGCGGGTCCACAGGCCCTCGACGTTGAGCACGCCGAGGCCGCCGAGCTGGCCGAGCCGGACGGCGGACGCCGGGCTCATCGTCGCGTCGGAGGGGTGCCCGACGCAGGGGATGCCGAACTGGTACGCGTCGAGCTGCCAGGCGGTGGAGACGTCGTCGACGTCCCGCGTCCGGCGGCTCGGCACGATGGCGATGTCGTCCAGGTGGTAGCCGCGCTGCGCGGTCTTGCCCAGCCCGATCTCGACCACGTCACGCATGGGGGACTCCAGTTGTCACAGGGGGGGGGATGGTCAGCGGGAGTGGTAGTTGGGCGCCTCGACCGTCATCTGGATGTCGTGCGGGTGGCTCTCCTTGAGCCCGGCCGCCGTGATCCGGATGAGCTGACCGCGGCGGTGCAGCTCGGGGATGCTCTCCGCGCCGACGTACCCCATCGCGGCGCGCAGCCCGCCGATGAGCTGGTGGGCGACGGCGGACAGCGGGCCGCGGTAGGGCACCTGGCCCTCGACGCCCTCGGGGACCAGCTTGTCCTCGGCGAGCACGTCCTGCTGGAAGTAGCGGTCCTTCGAGTAGGACTTGGCCTGGCCGCGGGACTGCATCGCGCCGAGCGAGCCCATGCCCCGGTACGCCTTGTACTGCTTGCCGTTGATGAAGATCAGCTCGCCGGGGCTCTCCTCGCAGCCGGCCAGCAGGCTGCCGAGCATCACCGTGTCGGCGCCCGCGACCAGCGCCTTGGCGATGTCGCCCGAGTACTGGATGCCGCCGTCGCCGATCACGGGGACGCCGGCCGGCCGCGCGGCGCGGGCCGCCTCCATGATCGCGGTGATCTGCGGTACGCCGACCCCGGCGACGATCCGGGTGGTGCAGATGGCACCCGGGCCGACCCCGACCTTCACGCCGTCGGCGCCCGCGTCGACCAGCGCCTTCGCGCCGGCGTACGTGGCCACGTTGCCGCCGACGATGTCGATCGTGACGTCCTTCTTGAGCTGGCGGACCATGTCCAGCACCGCCCGCTGGTGGCCGTGCGCGGTGTCCACGATCAGCACGTCGACGCCCGCGTCGACCAGCGCCCGGGCCCGCTTGTACGCGTCGTCGCCCACCCCGATGGCGGCGGCGACCCGAAGCCGGCCGGCGTCGTCCTTGGTGGCGTTCGGGTACTGCTCGCTCTTGGTGAAGTCCTTGACCGTGATCAGCCCGCGCAGCCGGCCCGACTCGTCGACGATCGGCAGCTTCTCGACCTTGTGCTGGCGCAGCAGGCCCAGGGCGTCGTCCTTGCTCACCCCGACCGGGGCGGTGACCAGCGGGGTGCGGGTCATGATCTCGCGGACGGGGGTGGCCGGGTCGGAGACGAAGCGCATGTCGCGGTTGGTGACGATGCCGACCAGCTGGCCCTCGCCGTCCACCACCGGTACGCCCGAGATGCGGTAGCGCCCGCAGAGCGCGTCGACGTCCCGCAGGGTGTCGTTGGGGCTGGCGGTCACCGGGTTGGTGATCATGCCGGACTCGGAGCGCTTGACCAGGTCGACCTGGAGGGCCTGGTCCTCCAGGGAGAGGTTGCGGTGCAGCACGCCGATGCCGCCCTGGCGGGCCATCGCGATCGCCATCCGCGCCTCGGTCACCGTGTCCATCGCGCTGGAGAGCAGCGGGACGCTCAGGTTGATGTTGCGGGTCAGCTTCGTCACCGTGTTGACCCGGCTGGGCACCACGTCCGACTCGCCCGGCTGGAGCAGCACGTCGTCGAAGGTCAGGCCAAGCGGGACCACCCGGGCCGAGCCGGCGGGCAACTCCGGCAGGTGGCCACCCAGCTCGCCGCTGTCGGCGGCGGTCGGCAGATCGGTGCTGGGCGAAATTTCCACTATTGCTCCCCTGAGCTGCTCGGACGGGCTTCAGCGAGGTGGCGCGGGCGGGCGCCGGCGCACGCCGGGTGACTGCGCGTCGTCCCATCGTACCCACTGACCTGGGCCGCCCTCGGCGGTGGCGGCGCAGGTCACCGAGGGCCCGGGGGCGGACGCGGCCCCCGCGTTGGGTCTACGGTGAGGGGGTGCACGACGAGCCCATCGACCCCTTCAACGGCGACCCGGCCGATCCGGCCGCCGGTCTGCACGATCCGGGCGACGACGCCCCGCTCGACCCGCTGACCGACGTCGAACGGCAGGACGTGCTGGAAGACCTCGCCGACCTGGAGATCTACCAGGCGCTGCTGGCGCCGATCGGGGTGCGCGGGCTGGTCATCGAGTGCGAGGACTGCCGGGAGCCGCACTACTTCGACTGGGACCTGCTCCGGGGCAACCTGCGTCACCTGCTCAGCTCCGGGCGGCCCCGGGTGCACGAGCCGGCCTACGACCCCGACCCGGACCACTACGTCACCTGGGACTACGCCCGGGGCTACGCGGACGGCGTGCACGACACCCTGACCGAGGGTTCGGACGAGGAGCCCGGCACGGAGAGCTGAGGCACGGCCGCCGCCGCGGGGGCACAGGCCGTCGGCCACACCCCGACAGCTCACCGGCCCGGCGTTCCGGGCTCAGCTCACCGGCCCGGCATTCCGGGCTCAGGCCACCAGCCCGCCGATTCCGGGCTCAGGCCACCAGCCCGGCGCGGAAACCGGCGGCCACGGCGTGCGCGCGGTCCCGGGCGCCGAGCTTGCGGAACAGCCGGCGGGCGTGGGTCTTCACCGTGTCCTCCGAGACGAACAGTTCCCGGCCGATCTCGGCGTTGCTCTTGCCCTCCGCCATGCCGAGCAGCACCTGGAGTTCGCGCTCGGTCAGCCCGATCTGGGACCGGCCGCCGCGCGCGCCGGACGCGCCCCGCTGCCCGGCGGGCACCGCCTCCGTCGGCTCACCGGCCGGGTCGGCCGGCTCGGCGGGGTCGTCGCCGCGTTGCGCCGGCACCACGGTCGGCGCGCCGCCCGCGCCGTCGGCGGACGGGGTCGACCAGGCGGGGCCCGGGTCGACCGGCGGTCGGCCGGCCGGGGTGGCGCGGGGCCCGCCGACCGCCGCGGTGTCCCGCGCCGGGTCGGCGATCCGGCTCCGGGTCGCCCGGCCGGGGGCGACGAGCAGCAGCAGGGCCTTGGCGACCGCGCTGGTCAGGTCGTGGTCCGCGCCCTGGATCAGGCCCCGGGCGCCGGCGCTGATGGTGGCGGCGGCCGCCTCCGACTCCTCGGTGCCGAGCAGCAGCACGGAGGCCTGCGGCGCGCGGGCGAGCACCCGGCGCACGAAGCCCGCGCTGTCCGGCCGGGTGAGGGCCGTGTCCGCCAGCACCACGTCGGCCGGACGCTCGGCCAGACGCAACATCACCTCGGGATCGGAGACGGCGGTCCGCACGACGGCGGACAGCCCGAGCCGGGCCGCCGCGGACGTCAGATGCTGCGCCGCAAGCGGTGTCCGAACGCACACGAGAACCGTACGCACAGTGGTCTCCTCTCCGCCCACGAGCAGACCATGACCGAGTCCGGTCGCGAGGAGGTTCCCGGCAATCCTCCGAACTTTTCCGACAAGTAGGGCATATGCCGCTAGTTGTCCAAGGTTTTCGATCACAGAAGTGTGAGCCGGGGAAGGTTCGGGTAGGGAGCATCCAGGCCGGAAACGGCGCGCCTGCGCGGACCGCCGCCCGGACGCCGGTTCACATGGATCTCCGCGGTGCCGCGCGGGAGGAGGGGTGCTGATGTCGAACGTACGTAGACTGCCCGGACCCATCGTCGATCTCTGGGACTGGCAGCGGCTCGGCGCCTGCCGGGGCCGGGACAGCGCACAGTTCTTCCACCCCGACGGCGAGCGCGGCTCGTCGCGCCTGCGCCGCGAGTCCGGCGCCAAGGCCGTCTGCCGCACCTGCCCCGTCCGGGCCGAGTGCGCCGCGCACGCCCTCTCCGTGCGGGAGCCGTACGGCGTGTGGGGCGGCTTCAGCGAGTCCGAGCGGCTGCGACTGCTCGCCGTCGGCTGGGAGGACCTGGCCGACCGCCGCCAGACCCGGGTCGACATCGCCCGCCTGGAGGCCCGCCTGGGCCGGCCGCACAAGTCGACCGTCCCGGCCCAGCGCAAGATCGCCTGAGCCCGGCCACCCGAGGACCACACCGACGCCGCGCCCCCGCCCGGGGCGCGGCGTCGCGCCGTCCCAGGTCCACCGCGGCGTGCCGCCGGCGAAAAGGCGTCGGGGCGCACCGTCACGCGGACGGTGCGCCCCGACGAGGCGTACGGCGAGGGTCAGAAGCCCGGGCCGTGCTGGTGGCCGTGACCGTGGCCGTGGCCGTGCCCACCGGCGGCGGCCGGCTCGGCCTTCTCCGGCTTCTCCACCACGAGGCTCTCCGTGGTGAGCAGCAGCCCGGCGATCGACGCGGCGTTGCTGACCGCGTTGCGGGTCACCTTCACCGGGTCGAGGATGCCGGACTTCGCCAGGTCGACGTACTCGCCGCTGGCGGCGTCGAGGCCGTGGCCCCACTCCTTGCCGACGACCTTCTGCACCACGACGTAGCCGTCGTGGCCGGCGTTCTGGGCGATCCAGCGCAGCGGCTCGACCAGCGCCTTGCGCACGATCGAGACGCCGACCTTCTCGTCACCGGTGAAGCCGAGGTCGTCGTCCAGCGCCGGCAGGATCTGCGCCAGGGCGGCGCCGCCGCCCGGGACGGTACCCTCCTCGACCGCGGCCTTGGTCGCGGCGATCGCGTCCTCGATGCGGTGCTTGCGCTCCTTCATCTCGACCTCGGTCGCGGCACCGACCTTGATGACCGCGATGCCGCCGGACAGCTTGGCCAGCCGCTCGGCGAGCTTCTCCCGGTCCCAGTCGGAGTCGGAGGCCTCGATCTCCTTGCGGATCTGGGCCACCCGGTCCGCGACCTCGCTCGCCTGGCCGCCGCCGTCGACGATCGTGGTGTTCTCCTTGTCGACCACCACGCGCCGGGCGCTGCCGAGCACCTCCAGGCCCACCTGGTCGAGCTTGTAGCCCAGTTCCGGGGCGACCAGCTCGGCGCCGGTGAGGATCGCCATGTCCTGAAGCATCGCCTTGCGGCGGTCGCCGAAGCCCGGGGCCTTGACCGCGCAGACCTTGAGGGTCTTGCGGATCGAGTTGACCACCAGGGTGGACAGCGCCTGGCCCTCGACGTCCTCGGCGATGATCAGCAGCGGCTTGCTGTTCTGGAGGACCTTCTCCAGCAGCGGCAGCAGCTCCTCGATCGCCGAGATCTTCTGGGTGGTGATCAGGATGTACGGGTCCTCCAGGACCGACTCCTGCCCCTCCACGTCGGTGACGAAGTTCGGCGAGATGAAGCCCTTGTCGAACTGGAGGCCCTCGGTGACGTCCAGCTCGGTGGTGAGCGCGGAGCCCTCCTCGACGGTGATGACACCGTCGCGGCCGACCCTCTCCATCGCCTCGGCGATCAGCTCGCCGATGGTGGCGTCCTGCGCGGAGATGGTCGCGACGTGCGCGATCGACTTCTTGTCGGCGACCTCGACCGCGCGGCCGAGCAGCGCCTCGGAGACCTTGGCGGCCGCCGCGTCGATGCCCCGCTTGAGGCCGGTCGGGTTGGCTCCGGCCGCCACGTTGCGCAGGCCCTCGCGGACCATCGCCTGGGCCAGCACGGTGGCGGTGGTGGTCCCGTCGCCGGCGACGTCGTTGGTCTTGGTCGCCACCTCCTTGACCAGCTGCGCGCCGAGGTTCTCGTACGGGTTGGTGAGCTCGATCTCCTTGGCGATGGTCACGCCGTCGTTGGTGATCGTGGGCGCACCGAATTTCTTGTCCAGGACGACGTTGCGCCCGCGCGGGCCGAGGGTCACCTTGACCGCGTCCGCGAGGGCGTTGACACCGTGCTCGAGCAGGTGCCGGGCGTCGTCCGAGAAGCTCAGGATCTTCGCCATGAATGTCCCTTCGAAGCGACGTTGCCCCGGCCCGGCGAGCCGGACCGGGGCAACGACACTGATCGGTTGCTTACTTCTCGATGACCGCGAGGACGTCGCGGGCGGAGAGCACCAGGTACTCCTCGCCGGCGTACTTGACCTCGGTGCCGCCGTACTTCGAGTAGATGACGGTGTCGCCGACCTTGACGTCAACCGGGATCCGGTTGCCCTTGTCGTCGACGCGGCCCGGGCCGACAGCGAGGACGGTGCCCTCCTGCGGCTTCTCCTTGGCGGTGTCGGGGATCACGATGCCCGACGCCGTGGTGGTCTCAGCCTCGTTCGCCTGGACCAGGATCCGGTCCTCGAGCGGCTTGATCGCAACCTTGGTCGCGGTAGTCACGGGCATACCCTCCTGGGGTACTGGTTTCGTTACCGGCCGGCGAGCCGACCAGCGTCAATCTGCCACATGCCACCGGGCGGGGCCGTCGTCGCGGGTGCCGGTCCGCCTGGCGTTCAGCGCCCAGGCCTGACGGCCCGGAAGCTGGCACCCTCGGGGTGAGAGTGCTAATCGCAGGTTATTCCTCGGCTAGCACTCCGTCAAGGAGAGTGCCAACCCGCCGGCCGGCGCGTCGGGCCGGGCGGCCAGAATGACCGCGTGGACCTCGACCAGCTCGCCGCCCTGCGTACGCCCGAGGGGTCGGCCGCGCTCGACGCGGCCGCGCGGGTGGCCGGCGGCGACCCGCTGGCCGCGGCGGCCGCGCTCCGTTCCGCCGGGATGCCGCCCGCGCTGGCGGCGGCCGCGCTCACCCAGGCCGAGCTGCGCCGCCGGGCGGTCGGCAAGTTCGGGCCGGCGGCGGCGGGGATGTTCCTGACCCGGGCCGGGCTGGAGCAGGCCACCCGCGGCGCCGTCGCGGCGCGGCGCGCGCGCCGGCTGCGCGCCGCCGGCGTACGCACCCTGGCCGACCTCGGGTGCGGCCTCGGCGCGGACGCGCTCGCCGCCGCGCGGGCCGGCATCCGCGTGTACGGGGTGGAGGCCGACCCGGTGACCGCCGCGATGGCCGCCGCCAACGCGGAGGCGGCCGGGCTGGCCGAGCTGTTCACGGTGGAGTGCGGCGACGCCACGGCGTTCGACGTCAGCCGGGTCGACGGGGTGTTCTGCGACCCGGCGCGGCGGAAGGCGGGCACCGGGCGACGGGTCTTCGACCCGAACGCCTACTCCCCGCCCTGGGACTTCGTCGTCGGCCTGGCCGCGCGGGTGCCGTACACGGTGGTGAAGGTGGCGCCCGGGATCGACCACGCGCTGATCCCCGCGGGCGCCGAGGCGGAGTGGGTGAGCGCGGACGGCGACCTGGTCGAGGCGGCGCTGTGGTGCGGCCGGCTCGCCGAGGTCCCCCGCCGGGCCACCCTGCTGCGCGGTGCCGCCGCGCACGCGCTGACCGGCTCCGGCGACGCCGAGGCGCCGGTCGGGCCGGTCCGCCGCTTCCTGTACGACCCGGACCCGGCGGTGGTCCGCGCGCACCTGGTCGCGGAGCTGGCCGGCGCCCTCGACGCGACGCTGGCCGACCCGAGCATCGCCTACCTCTACGCGGACGCCCCGGCGGCGACCCCGTTCGGCCGCTGCCTGGAGGTCACCGACGTGCTGCCGTTCTCGCTCAAGCGGCTGCGGGCGCTGCTGCGGGACCGCCGGGTCGGGCGGGTGGAGATCCTCAAGCGCGGCTCCGCGCTGGAGCCGGAGAAGTTGCGGCGGGACCTGCGGCTGGCCGGCGACGAGGCGGCCAGCCTGGTGCTGACCCGGGTCGCCGGGGCGCCGACGGCGCTGGTCTGCCGGCCGGTCGGGTAGCCGGCCTTATCGGCTCGCGGGTCACCCGGAGCCGGGTTAGCTTGACGGTCATGGCGGGACAGGGCACTCCGGCGACCGCGCTGCTGACGAAGCGGAAGATCGCCCACAGCACGCATCCGTACGACGTCTCCCCCGACGCGCCGAACTACGGCGCGCTGGTCGCGGCGGCGCTGGGGGTGCCGCCGGAGCGGGTGTTCAAGTCGCTGGTCGCCGAGGTCGACGGCGCGCTGACCGTGGCGGTCGTGCCGGTCACCGGCGAGCTGGACCTCAAGGCGCTCGCCGCGGCGGTCGGCGGCAAGCGGGCCGCCATGGCCGATCGGGCGGTGGCCGAACGGGCCACCGGCTACGTGCGCGGCGGGATCAGCCCGCTCGGTCAGCGCCGGCGGCTGCCCACGGTGCTCGACTCGTCGGCGCTCGACCATCCCACCGTCTACGTCTCGGCGGGCCGGCGCGGCCTGCAGCTCCAGCTCGCCCCGCAGGACCTGGTCGCCCTCACCGGGGCGGCCACGGCCCCGCTGTCCGCCCGCTGAGCTGCGCCGCTCCCCGAGCCGGCGGGAGAGCGCTCCCGCGCGGGGCGACGGCCGGGCGATAGAGACGTTGCTGAATTGTTACTGCCGACAACAAACTTGCCACCTCGGCACTCTTGTGCCCGCAGTGTGACGCGGAATACGTTGCCGGGCACAACAAACCAGCATCATCCCCCACCCCCGAAAGGACCCTGCACATGCGCAAGGGCTTCCTCACCCTCGCCGCCGTGGGCCTGCTCGCCACCGGCGGCGTGACCGCCTGCGGCGACGAGACCGGCGGCGGCGACCAGGCCGGCGGCACCCGGGCCCCGAAGATCGGCGTGATCCTCCCGGACAGCAAGTCCTCCGCCCGCTGGGAGGGCGCGGACCGCAAGTTCCTGGAGGAGGCGTTCAAGGCGGCCGGTGTCCAGTACGACATCCAGAACGCCCAGGGCGACAAGTCCCAGTTCTCCACGATCGCCGACCAGATGATCACCAACGGGGCGACCGCGCTGATGATCGTCAACCTGGACTCGGGCACCGGAAAGGCGGTGCTGGAGCGGGCCAAGTCCCAGGGCGTGGCGACCATCGACTACGACCGGCTCACCCTCGGCGGCGGCGCCGAGTACTACGTCAGCTTCGACAACGAGGCCGTCGGCAAGCTCCAGGGTGAGGGCCTGAGCAAGTGCCTGACCGACAAGGGCGCGAAGAACCCGGTCGTGGCGTACCTCAACGGCTCCCCGACCGACAACAACGCCACCCTGTTCAAGAACGGGTACGACTCGGTGCTCAAGCCGAAGTTCGACTCGAAGGAGTACACCAAGGGCCCGGACCAGGCGGTTCCGGACTGGGACAACGCGCAGGCCGGCGTGATCTTCGAGCAGATGCTCACCTCGACCCAGGGCAGGATCGACGGCGTCCTCGCCGCCAACGACGGCCTCGGCAACGCGGCCATCTCGGTGCTCAAGAAGAACAAGCTCAACGGCAAGGTGCCGGTGACCGGCCAGGACGCGACCCCGCAGGGCCTGCAGAACATCCTCGCCGGCGACCAGTGCATGACCGTCTACAAGGCGATCCGCGAAGAGGCCAAGGCCGCCTCCGACCTGGCCATCGCGCTGGCCATGGGCGAGCGGAAGGAGACCGGTCAGACCGTCAAGGACCCGGAGAGCGGCAAGGACGTCGCCGCCGTGCTGCTCACCCCGAAGGCGATCTACAAGGAGAACGTCAAGGACGTCATCGCCGACGGCTTCGTGACCAAGGACGAGGTCTGCGCCAGGGCGTACGCCAAGCTCTGCGCCGACGCCGGCATCAGCTGACCCCCGTACCCGCTCCAGGCGGCGCCGCCCGGCACGGACCTCCCCGTGCCGGGCGGCGCGCACGCCGGACGGGATCCGACCTCCCCCGCCGCCCGAAGGAGACCCCCGTGTCCGCAATCCCCCTGCTGGAGCTACGCGGGATCGACAAGAGCTTCGGTCCCGTCCAGGTCCTGCGCCACGTCGCCTTCTCCGCCCACGCGGGCGAGGTGACCGCGCTGGTCGGCGACAACGGTGCCGGCAAGTCGACCCTGGTCAAGTGCATCAGCGGCATCCATCCCACCGACGCCGGCGAGTTCCTCTTCGACGGCCGCCCGGTGACCATCAACAGCCCGCGCGACTCGGCCTCGCTCGGCATCGAGGTCGTCTACCAGGACCTCGCGCTCTGCGACAACCTCGACATCGTGCAGAACATGTTCCTCGGCCGGGAGAAGCGCAGTGGCATCGTGCTCGACGAGCCGACCATGGAGCAGATGGCCGCCGAGACCCTGGCCGGGCTGAGCGTGCGGACCGTCAAGTCGCTCCGGCAGCACGTCTCCAGCCTCTCCGGCGGCCAGCGCCAGACCGTGGCGATCGCCAAGGCGGTGCTGTGGAACAGCAGGCTGGTCATCCTGGACGAGCCGACCGCCGCGCTCGGCGTCGCGCAGACCGCGCAGGTGCTCGAACTGGTGCGCCGGCTCGCCGACAACGGACTGGCCGTGGTGCTCATCTCGCACAACATGAACGACGTCTTCGCCGTCTCCGACCGGATCGCCGCGCTCTACCTCGGCCAGATGGTCGCCCAGGTGAGGACCACCGACATCACCCACGCCCAGGTGGTCGAGCTGATCACCGCCGGCCGGTCCGGCGCGGTCGGCCTCGGCGGGGGCAACGGGCAGACCGACAACGGCGGGCAGCCCGTCGCCAGCAACCCGGAGGCCCTCCGATGACCACCACCGCAGTACGCAAGGAAGGGCCGGCGGCCGTCGCCCCGGCGCCCACCGTCGGCGGCCACGTCCGCAACTACCTGGCCCGCGTACGCGGGGGCGACCTCGGCTCGCTGCCGGCCGTCATCGGCCTGGTCGTCCTCTGCACGGTGTTCGCGATCGTCCGCCCGGTCTTCTTCTCCGCGGCGAACTTCGCCAACCTGTTCACGCAGGGCGCGGCGGTCACCGCGATCGCGATGGGCCTGATCTTCGTCCTGTTGCTCGGCGAGATCGACCTCTCCGCCGGCTTCGCCAGCGGCGTCTGCGCGACGATCCTCGCCAACGTGGCGACGGTGCTGGGCCATCCCTGGTACGTCGCGGTGGCCGCCGCGCTCGCGACCGGCATGGTCATCGGCCTCACCCTCGGCATCCTGGTCGCCAAGGTGGGGATCCCGTCCTTCGTGGTCACGCTCGCCGGCTTCCTGGCGTTCCAGGGCGTGGTGCTCCTCCTCATGGAGGAGGGCAGCAACATCACCATCCGCGACGAGACGATCATCGCGATCGAGAACCGCTGGGTGCCGCCGCTGATCGGGTGGGTGCTCTTCGCCGTCGCGGTCGCCGGCTACGCCGCCGCGCAACTGCTGCGGCACCGCAACCGCGTCGCCCGTGGCCTGGTCGCCGAACCGCTCGCCGTGGTGTCCGCCCGGATCGCGGCGCTCGCGGTCGTCCTCGGCCTCGCGGTGTACGTGCTCAACCAGGAGCGCAGCATCAACCCGCTGATCAGCTCCAACCGGGGCATGCCGATCGTGGTGCCGATCCTCGCCGTGCTCCTGGTCGGCTGGACGTTCGTGCTGACCCGCACCGCGTACGGCCGGCACCTGTACGCCGTCGGCGGCAACCGGGAGGCCGCCCGTCGGGCCGGCATCAACGTGGACCGGATCCGGATCTCCGCGTTCGTGATCTGCTCGACCATGGCGGCCGTGGGCGGCATCATCGCCGCCAGCCGTGACAGGTCGGTGGACCCGAACACCGGTGGCAGTAATGTGCTGCTGTACGCGGTCGGGGCGGCGGTCATCGGCGGCACCAGCCTCTTCGGCGGCAAGGGGCGGATGATCAACGCCGTGCTCGGGGGCGCGGTGGTGGCGGTCATCATCAACGGCATGGGCCTGCTCAACCTCAGCTCGGGCCTGAAGTACGTGTTCACCGGGCTGGTGCTGCTGCTCGCCGCGGGCGTCGACGCACTGTCGCGTCGCCGCTCCACGGCCACCGGCACCCGCTGACCACCGCACCACGGAAGTGACGACAGCAATGCGCGCAGGACCGAGCCAGGACGAGATCCGCCGGCAGAACCTGGGCGCGTTGCTGCGGTACGTGCACATCCACGGGGCGACCACCCGTGCGGAACTGACCAGCGCGCTGGGGCTCAACCGCAGCACCATCGGCGCGCTGACCGCCGACCTGGCCGGCGCCGGGCTGGTCAGCGAGGGGACGCCGAAGGAGACCGGCCGGGCCGGACGGCCGTCGCTGGTCGTCCGGCCCGAGTCGGAGCGGGTGCACGCGTACGCGTACAGCATCGAGGTGGACCGGCTGCGGGCGGCGCGCGTCGGCCTCGGCGGCGCGGTGCTCGACCGCCGGGAGCAGGAACGCCCCCGGGGGCTGACCGCCGCGGAGGCCGCGCCGCTGCTGGCCGGGGCGGTCAAGGAGATGCAGCAGACCGTGCCGGCCGACGCGGTCTGCGTCGGCGCGGGCGTCGCGGTCTGCGGCATGGTCCGCCGCGACGACGGGCTGGTCCGGCTGGGACCGACCACCGGCTGGGTGGACGAGCCGCTCGGCGCGGCGCTCGCCGCCGAACTGGGCTGCGAGGTCCCGGTCACGGTCGGCAACGTGGCCGACGTGGCGGCGTTCGCCGAGCACGCGCGCGGCACGGCGGCCGGCTGCGACAACGTCATCTACCTGTACGGGGACGTGGGCGTGGGCGCCGGCATCATCGCCGGCGGCCGCCGGCTCACCGGGCACGGCGGCTACGGCGGCGAGGTCGGGCACATGGTGGTCGTCCCCGACGGCGCGCCCTGCGAATGCGGCTCCCGCGGCTGCTGGGAGACCCAGATCGGCGAGCACGCGCTGCTGCGCGCCGCCGGCCGCAGCGACGCGCGGGGCCGAGACGCGCTGCTGGCCGTCTTCGAGGCCGCCGACCGCGGCGACGCCCGGGCGCAGACCGCCGTCCGCCAGGCCGGCGACTGGCTCGGCTTCGGGGTGGCCAACCTGGTGAACATCTTCAACCCGGAGATGGTCATCTTCGGCGGCACGATGCGGGACCTCTACCTCGCCGCCGCCGCCCAGGTACGCAGCCGGCTCAACTCGATCGCCCTGCCGGCCTGCCTGGAGCACGTCCGGCTACGCACCCCGAAGCTGGGCGACGACGCGGCGCTGATCGGCGCCGCCGAGCTGGCCTTCGAGCGGCTGCTCGCCGACCCGCTCGACGTCGGCTGAGGACGACGGGCGGCCGTGCGGCGGCCGACGTGCGGGCGAAGAAAGCCGCCGAGGACGACGTGACCGGCCGCGACCTCGTTCCCGCGCAGGCGTGCTCCGCCGCGCCTGACCCGCCCGCCGGGCCGCACGGTCGGCGCCGGGCCGTACCGGGCAGGCGGGTTCCGCGGCGGGGCGGGCGACGTCGCGGGCTACTCGTTCGGCTCCGGTCCCAGCAGCCGGATCTCCTCGATGTCGAGGACGGCCTGCACGTCCCGGAGCACGATGTCGTCGATCTGGTTCGTGTCCCGCAACCTGGTGATCTCGCGGCGCTTGTGTTCCAGTACGGCGAGCCGCAGCCGCCGGTCGAGGTCCCGGGCCTGCTCCGCCGACCGGCCCCGGTCGGCGGAGCGGACGTCGTCGAGGTGCTGCTCGTAGTCGGCCCTGATCCGGTCGACCGCGTCCGGCCCGGCGCCGAGCCGGTCGGCGACCTCGGGCAGCGCCGCCAGGGCGGCCTCGGTGGCCCGCGTCCGGGCCAGGCGCAGTTCGTCGACGCGCCGGGTGTCGCCGACCAGGCCCGCCCACCCGACGACGGCCGGCAGCGTGGTGCCCTGGATCAGCATCGTCATCAGGATGACGACGGCGGTCGTGAAGATGATCAGGTCACGCCCGTGGACGGGCGTGCCGGTGGGGGTCGTCACCGGCACCGCGAGGGCCGCCGCGAGGGACACCGCGCCCCGGAACCCCGCCCACCCGGCCGCCGTACGCACCCGCCAGTCGACCTGCTCGCCCTGCAGCGACGGGCGGCGGTTGGCGGCCCGGAAGCCGAACGCCGCCAGGTGGATCCAGAGCATCCGCGTCGCCACGACGACGCAGGTCACCGCGACCGCGATGGCCAGCGCCCGCGCCGTCGACAGGCTGGTGAGGCCGCGCAGCGCGCGCGGGATCTGCATCCCGAGGAGCACGAAGAGCCCCCCGTTGATCAGGAACGTGGCGAGGTCCCAGAAGGCGTACGCCAGCACCCGGGACCGGGCCCGGACGACCCGGGGAGCCGCGTAGGAGAGCACGAGGCCCGCGACCACCACGGCCAGCACCCCGCTGGCGTGGACGAGTTCGGCGAGGAGGAACGCGACGAACGGCGTGAGGACGCTCAGCGCGCCCTCGCGCAGCGGATCGTCGAGGCGTCGCCGGACCACGATCACCGCCCAGCCGACCAGCAGGCCGGCGACGATGCCCCCGGCCGACGCGCCGACGAACCGCTCGGCCAGCCCGAGCGCGCTCGGTTCGGTGCCCCCGACGATCAGGCCCACCGCGACGGTGAAGAGCACCAGCGCGGTGCCGTCGTTGATCAGGCTCTCCGCGTGCAGGGTGGTGAGGATCCGGCGCGGCATCCGTTTGGCCAGGCCGGAGACCGCCGCAGCGTCGGTCGGCGCGAGCACCGCGCCGAGCACCCAGGCCGCGGCCGGGTCGATGCCGAGCCGCTGCGCGACGAGCGACACGGCGACCATCGTCGCCACCACCAGCCCCACCGCCAGCAGCGTGATCGCCAGCAGGTTGGTGCGGATCTCGCGCAGGCTGGTGGTGATGCTCTCCCGGTAGAGGATCGCCGGCAGGAACAGCAGCAGCACCACCTCGGGCTCCAGCACCACGTGCGACAGCGGCGGCAGGAGCGCCAACAGCGCGCCCATCGTGATGAGCAGGACCGGGGGCGCCACGCTGTACCGCCCGCCGAGGGTGGTGCCGACCAGCACCGTGACGCCCAGCACCACGATGAGTTCGAGACCGCCCACGTCGCTCCCCCGTCACCCGCCGGCCGCGCCGCAGTGGCGGGTGCGCGATCGCCTGCCACTGGCAACATCGTGGTACGGCACGCGGAAGCGGCACCGCCGAACCGTCGAACGGGTGACGGGCGGCGCGACGTCAGGAGCGGGTGACGGGCGGCGCGACGCCAGGAGCAGGTGACGGGCGGCGCGACGCCAGGAGCAGGAATGGACGGCGCGACGTCAGGGCCGGTGGCGGCGGGCGGTCGGCGTCAGGAGCGGGTGCCGTGCCAGGAGCGCCAGAGGGCCGCGTACGAACCGCCCGCGGCGACCAGCTCGTCGTGCGGGCCGATCTCGATGATCCGGCCGTCCTCGACCACCGCGACCCGGTCGGCGTCGTGCGCCGAGAAGAGGCGGTGCGCGATGGCGATCACCGTCCGGCCCTGGAGCACGGCCGCGAGGGAGCGCTCCAGATGCCGGGCTGCCCGGGGGTCGATCAGCGAGGTGGCCTCGTCCAGCACCAGCGTGTGCGGGTCGGCCAGCACCAGCCGGGCCAGCGCCAACTGCTGCGCCTGCGCGGGCGACAGCGGGTGCCCACCGGCGCCGACCACCGTGTCGAGCCCGTCCGGCAGCGCGTCGGCCCAGTCGAGCGCGTCGACGGCGGCCAGCGCCGACCGGACGGCCGGCTCGTCGGCGCCCGGCCGGACCATCGCCACGTTGTCCCGCAGCGTGCCGATGAAGACGTGGTGCTCCTGGGTGACCAGCGCGACGTGCGTCCGCAGTTCGGCCAGGGGCAGCTCGTCGAGCCGCCGCCCCGCCACGGTGACCGAGCCGGAACGGGGCGCGTGCACCCCGGCGAGCAGCCGGCCGAGGGTGGACTTTCCGGCGCCCGAGGGGCCGACCATCGCCAGCTTCTCCCCCGGCTCCGGCACCAGGGTCACCCCGTGCAGCACGTCCCGCCCCGTCCGGTACGCGTACCGGACGTCCCGGGCGGCGAGCCGCCGGTCGCCCGTCGGCACGTCGGTGCCCGCCCGCGCCGGCGACCCGGACGGGGCCGGGGACGTGGTCGGGGCGTCGGCGTCGGCCACCCCGAGCAGGCGCGCCAGCGAGGCGCCGCCGACCTGCAACTCGTCCAGCCAGGAGAGCAGCCGGTCGACCGGGTCGATCAGTTGCTGAACGTAGAGCGTGGCGGCGGTGACCTCGCCGAGGCTCACCCAACCCTTCAGGTGGAACCAGCCGCCGATGATCAGCGTGGCGACCACCGGCACCACGTAGCCGATCTCGGTGACCGGGAAGAACACCGTGCGCAGCCGCAGGGTGTAGCGCTCGGCCGCGTACGACCGGCGGATGTCGGCGTCGGTGCGGGCCCGGCGGCGCGCCTCCTGCCGCAACGCCTCGGTGGTGCGCGAGCCCTCGACGGTCTCGCTGATCCCGTCGGTGATGTCGGAGTAGGCGGCGTTCTCCCGCAGGTAGCCGTCCGGGGCGCGGCGCAGGTACCACCGGGTGCCGGCCCACAGCAGCGGCACCGCGACCAGGCAGGGCACCGCGAGCAGCGGGTTGACCAGGAGCAGCGCGCCGACGATGAAGCAGCCGGTGACGACCGCGATCAGCGTCTCGGGCACCGCGAACCGGACCGTCCGGGACAGCGCGGAGACGTCCCGGGACGTCCGGGTGAGCAGGTCGCCCGTCCCGGCCCGCTCCACGGTGGCCAGCGGCAGCGCCAGGATCCGGTCGACGAACTCCTCGCGCAGCTCGGCCAGCACCCGCTCGCCCAGCCGCGCCGACGCCAGGTGGGCGAACCGCACCAGCACCGACTGCGCCAGCACGAAGCCGGCGATCAGCAGCGCGATCCGGTCGACGGTGACGCCCGTCGTGCCCCGGGAGATCCCCTCGACCAGGTCGCCGAGCAGCCACGGCGCGACCAGGCCGGCCGCCGCGGCCAGGGCGTGCAGGCCGAGCGCCACGCCGAGCGCGCGCGGGTGCCGGCGCACCAGCGTACGGGCGTAGCGGCGCACCTGGCGCGCGTCGGCGACCGGCAGTGCGGCGGCCATCAGTCCTCCCCCCGGCTGACCGTCGCCCGGTAGCGCGGTTCGCCGTCGAGCAGTGCGGTGTGCGTCCCCTCGGCCACCACCTTGCCGTCCTCCACGAAGATCACATGGTCGGCGCGGCTCAGCACGAGCGGGCTGGTGGTGCAGACCAGGGTGGTCCGGCCGGCCCGGGCCGCGCCGAGCCGCTCGGCGATGCGGGCCTCGGTGTGCGCGTCCACGGCGCTGGTCGGCTCGACCAGCAGCAGGGTCTCCGGGTCGGCGACGAGCGCCCGGGCCAGCCGCAGCCGCTGCTGCTGGCCGCCGGAGAACTCCCGCCCCCGCTCGGCCACGGCGCTGGCCAGCCCGTCGGGCAGGGCCTCCACGATGTCCGTCGCGCTCGCCGCCGCCAGCGCCGCCGCGATCGCCGCCTCGTCGGCCCGGTCGTGCGGGTCCAGCTCCGCGCGCAGCGGGCCGGTGAACAGGTGCGCGTTGTTGTCGGCCACCAGGATCCGCTCCCGCACCGTCGCCAGCGGCAGCGCCCGCAGCGGTACGCCGTGCAGCGTCGCGTCCGAGTCGACGTACCGGCCGAGGCGGTCAACGATCGCCGCCGCGTCCTCGGGCGCGGTCGCGGCGAGCGCGGTGAACCGGCCGGGCCGCAGGGTCACGCCCGACTCCACGTCGACCAACTCACCGGGGCCGTCCGGCAGCGCCGCCGGGCGGGGCGGGTCCACCAACTCCGGGTCGAGCCGCAGCAGCCGCACCACACGCCGGGCGGCGACGTGCCCCCGGGTCAGCTTGTCCACCGCCTCGGTGAGCTGCCGCAGCGGGCTGACCAGGAACGCGGTGTAGCCGTAGAACGCCACGAGCTGGCCGGCGCTGATCTCGCCACGCAGCGCGAACCGGGCGCCGAGCCAGGTGACCAGCACCAGGAACGCGCCGGGGAGCAGCACCTGCGCCGCCTCCAGCAGCGACTCGACCCGGGCCACCCGCAAACCGTCGGCGCGCAGCGCCTGGGACCGCGCGCGGTAGCGGGCGGAGAGCATCGGCTCGCCGCCGACGCCACGCAGCACCCGCAGCCCGGAGACGATGTCGCCGGCCCGGGTGGTCAGCGCACCCTCGGAGTCCCGGTATGCCTGCTGCTGCCGGTGCAGGGGCCGGATGAGCAGCCCGACCACCGCCATCAGCAGCGGTACGCCGAGCACCACGACCAGCCCGAGCGGCAGGGAGGCGCCGAGCAGGATCACCCCGACGGTCACGATCGCGACGACGGCGCCGGTGCCCCGGGCGGTGATGTCGATCGCCGAGCCGATCTGGTTGATGTCGGCCGTGCCGATGCTCACCACCTCGCCGGCGGCCACCCGGCGCGGCAGCGCGGCGCCGAGCCGGTTCGCCGCGCCCACGGTCAGCTGCACCGTCCGGTACGCCGCGGCGAGGAAGTTGTGCACCGCGCAGCGGTGCCGCAGGATCCCGGCGACCGCCTGGAGCACGCCCAGGCCCAGCAGCACCAGCCCCCAGGTGAGCAGCGCGTCCTCGTCCCCGCGGGTGAGCCCGTCGACGGCCCGGCCGACGGCCGCCGGCACCAGCGCCTGGGCGACCATCCAGACGACGCCGAGCAGGATGCCGACGGTGAACAGCACCTTGTGCCGCCCGGCCAGCCACACCAGGTAGCGGGTCGCCGAGCGGGTGTCGGGTGCGCCGGGGTCGCCGGCCGGTGAGAAACGCATGGCCCACCGACGCTAGGCGGGCCATGGGCGGCACCGCCAACCAATTACCGCTGCCACGTGCCCCGGCTCACGCCGAACGGCGGCGGCACGCCCCGATCCACGTCGAACGGCGGCACGCCCCGACCCACGTCGAACGGCGACGCACGCCGGTCAGCGGTCGACCTGGGTGAAGTCCCACGAGTGCGGCGGGCGGGCGAGCAGCATCGCCGGCGGCTCCGGCAGCGGGCGGGGATTGCTGCGCCACTTGGAGATGACCACCACCCGGTGGTCCGTTGAGGAGAACACCTCGCTGGACAGGTGCATCGGGTCGTGCTCGAACTCCGGCAGCGCCGTGTCGCAGACCCAGGTGATCAGGTCGGCGACGCCGTACGGCTCGGCCCGCGCCTCCCACATCCGCACGATCACGTCATCCGTCCCTGAAGTTCACACGCTGACAGTGGTCAACGGCATGGCCGAGTCGGCGGGCAGGTCCAGCCGGCTCGGCGCGACACCCGAGGCGACCAGGTGCGAGCCGAGGGCGGCGACCATCGCGCCGTTGTCCGTGCAGAGCTTCGGTCGGGGCACCCGGACCCGGATGCCGTCCTTGGCGGCGCGGTGCTCGGCCATCGCCCGCAGCCGCGAGTTGGCCGCCACGCCGCCGCCGATCACCAGCGTCCCGACACCGTTGGCCCGGCAGGCGTCCAGCGCCTTGCGCACCAGCACGTCGCAGACCGCCTCCTGGAAGGACGCGGCCACGTCGGCGACCGGCACCGGCTCGCCCGCCCGCTGCCGCGCCTCGACCCAGCGGGCCACCGCCGTCTTCAGTCCGGAGAAGGAGAAGTCGTAGCGGTGGGCGGCGAGGTCCTTGGCGGCGGTCAGGCCGCGCGGGAAGCCGATGGCGGCCGGGTCGCCGGCCCGGGCCTCCCGGTCGATGTACGGCCCACCGGGGAACGGCAGGCCCAGCAGCCGGGCCACCTTGTCGAACGCCTCGCCGGCCGCGTCGTCGATCGTGGCGCCGAGCGGGGTGACGCCCCGGGCCAGGTCGTCGACGAGGAGCAGGGAGGAGTGCCCGCCGGAGACCAGCAGGGCGATCGCCGGCTCGGGCAGCGGGCCGTGCTCCAGGGTGTCCACGGCGACGTGCGCGGCCAGGTGGTTGACGCCGTAGACCGGCTTCTCGGCGGCGAGCGCGTAGCCCTTGGCGGCGGCCACCCCGACCAGCAGCGCGCCGGCCAGCCCCGGGCCGGAGGTGACCGCGATCGCGTCGATGTCGGCGAGGGTCACCCCCGCCTCCTTCAGCGCCCGGTCCATGGTCGGCACGATGGCCTCCAGGTGCGCCCGGCTGGCCACCTCGGGCACCACCCCGCCGAACCGGGCGTGCTGCTCGACGCTGGAGGCGAGCGCGTCGGCCAGCAGCGTGTGCCCCCGTACGATGCCGACGCCGGTCTCGTCGCAGGACGTCTCGATGCCGAGGACCAGGGGTTCGTCAGTCATCGCCCGCCTCCCGGGTGCGCTGCATGACCAGCGCGTCGGTGTTGCTCGGTTGGTAGTAGCCGCGCCGCACGCCGATCGGCTCGAAGCCGTACGCCGCGTAGAGCAGTTGGGCCGGGGCGTTGTCCGCCGCGACCTCCAGCAGGGTGCTGCGGGACCCGAGCCGGGCCGCCTCGGCGAGCAGCGCCTCCAGCAGCAGCCGGCCGACGCCGCGCCGCTGGGCGTCCCGGCGTACCGCGATGTTCTGCACCCACGCCTCGTCGGGCGGGGCCGCGGTGAGCCCGGCGTAGCCCAGCACGGTGCCGTCGTCGTCGGTGGCGACGAGGTAGAAGTGCCCGTTGGCCAGCTCGTTCCAGAACATCGCCGCCGACCACTGCTCGGCGCCGAACAGGTCCGCCTCGATCGGCAGCACCTCGTCGATGTGCCACCACCGGAACCGTTGGAGGCGCACCCCGGTCATGGCAGGACCGGCTTGCGGGCCGTCGCCGCCACGGCGTCCGGCCGGCGCAGGTAGAGCGGGGTGAGCGCCTCGCCGGGGGCGCCGGCCCGGATCCGCTCGGCGGCCAGGGTCGCCAGCACGCCGGCGTCCGGGTAGCGCGGCTCGGCCCGCACGGGCAGGCCGAGGGTGTCCGCGTACCGGTGCGCGCCGTCGCCGACCGCGACCGTGACGGCCAGGCCGCGGGCGCGCTCGGCGGCGACCGCCGGGGCCGACACCTCCGGCCCGACGATCCGCTGGCCCGCGCCGTCGTAGACCGCCCAGTAGATCTCCCGGCGCCGCGCGTCGCTCGCCGCCAGCACCGGCTCGCCGGCGGCCGCCGGGTGGCCGACGGCGTCCAGCGAGCAGACGCCGTACGTCGGCACGCCCAGCACCTGGCCCATGGTGGCGGCGGTGACCAGACCCACCCGGAGCCCGGTGAACGGGCCGGGGCCGAGCCCGGCGACGATCGCGCCCAGGTCGGCCGGGCGGGCGTCGACGTCGGCGAGCACCGCGTCGACCTGCGGGGCGAGCAGTTCGCCGTGGGCGCGGGCGTCGACCGTGCAGCGGTACGCCCGGGTCGCGACGCCGTCCGCCGTGACCTCCACCAGCGCCGCCGTCACCGCGGGCGTCGAGCTGTCCACCACCAGTACGAGCACGGTAAGCCAGCCTAGCCGCCCCGGTCGGCGGCCCCGGCGACGCGGGTCAGCTCGGGGTGCGGAACTTGCGCTGGAAGGCCGGCAGCAGCCAGGGACGCCGCCCGCTGATGCGCACCTTGCCGCTGAGCACCGCCCGGGCCCGGCTGATCCGGCCGAACATCATCAGGCTGAGCGTGGCGGGATCGTGGTCGATCCGCACGTCGGGCCGGGCGTCCGGCTCGGCGAACGACACCACCCCCCGGTGCAGCAGCAGCCGGACCGGGGCCGCGTACGCCGAGCGGAACTCGACCACGATGCGGCGCTCGCTCGGCGGCGAGCCGCCGTCGATCAGCCGCCCATAGCCGTGTCGGACGACGCCGGCCAGGAACAGCTCCAGGAAGAGCACGGCGTGCGGGCTGGGGATCTCCCAGGGCTGCCCGGTGGCGCGGGCGACGTCGTGGCCGTGGATGAGCACCTCGTTGACCAGGTGGGCGCAGAGCCCGGCGAGGGGAACCTGCGCCCCGGCGAGCCACGGCACCGTCTCGTCGGGGCGCCGCCCCTCGCAGGCGACCAGGAACTGCTTCACGTCGGCCTGCAACCGGTCGAGCAGGGGCTGCGGGTCGCGCTCGGTGAGGTGGCCGAGCATCACGTCGTTGAAGTCCGCCACCGTGTCGACGGTGGTCCCGGACAGCAGCGTGTCGACGCCCGGCACCGGTGGGAGCGGGCGTTCCGGATCCACCAGGCAGACGTACAACCACGCGATGGAGCCGACGTGGGCGAGCGTGTCCGCCACCGACCAGTCGGCCGTGGCCATGGCCTGCGGCGGGGCGGCGCGGACCAGATCGACGAAGCGGTCTGTCTGCTCCGCCAGCGCCGTCCGCGCCACCCGCCACCGTTCGTCGCTGACCGTCGCCGTCATCCGCCCGCCTCCCGGCTCGCCGACCGCTGGAGGCACAGGCTACAGCGGACAGTCGCCGCCCGGTGACCCGCAGCTTGCGGACTTCGTCAGCCGGCCGAGCGCTCCCAGTCGACCGTGGGCAGGCCCGCGTCGGCGAGGGCCTTGTTGGCCGCGCTGAACGGCCGGCTGCCCAGGAAGCCGCGCGGGTTCATCGGGCTGGGGTGCCCGGCCTCCAGCACCACGTGCTGGGGGTTGGTGACCAGCGCGGCCTTCTTGCGCGCGTAGCCGCCCCAGAGCAGGAAGACCACCCGGGAGTCCAGCGCGTCGAGCGCCCGGATGGTGGCGTCGGTGAACTCCTCCCAGCCGCGGTTCGCGTGCGAACCGGGCGTGGCCTCGCGGACGGTGAGCACCGAGTTGAGCAGCAGGACGCCCTGCGCCGCCCAACCGCTCAGGTTGCCGCTGCGCGGCTTCGGCACGCCGACGTCCTCGCCGAGTTCCTTGAAGACGTTGCGCAGCGACGGCGGCACGCTCACGCCCTCCCGCACGCTGAAGCTGAGCCCGTGCGCCTGCCCCGCCTTGTGGTAGGGGTCCTGCCCGAGGATCAGCACCCGGCAGTCGGCCGGCGCGCAGAGCCGGTAGGCCGAGAAGAGGTCGTCGACCGGCGGGAAGACGGTGCGGGTCGCGTATTCCCCGGCGACGAACGCGGCCAGCTCGGCGGTGCGGGCCGGGTCGAGGTGCGGGGTGAGCACGGCACGCCAGTCCTCCGGCAGCAGCGCCAGCAGGTCCAGGGTGGGGGCGTCGTCGGGCATCGGCAACCTTTCGCCTGTCGAATCCGTCCCGCGCACTCTAGGCAGACGGTACGACAGCGCTCACCCGAGGGCGGCCAGGCGCTGCGCCCAGTCGCCGCCGACCGGCTCCAGCTCGACCACCCGGGTGTCGTCGTCGCGCCGGTCGACGCGTACCCGCAGGTGCGCCTCCACCAGCTGCTCGACCAGGCCCTCGCCCCACTCGACCACGGTCACCGACTCGTCCACCGAGGCGTCCAGGTCGAGGTCGTCGATCTCGGCGCGCGGATCGGCGGCGTCGCCCAGCCGGTACGCGTCGGCGTGCACCAGCGCCACCGTGCCGCCCCGGGCCGGATCCGGTCGGTGCACCCGGGCGATCACGAAGGTGGGCGAGGTGATGTCGCCGAGCACCCCGAGCCCGGCCCCGATGCCCTGGGTCAACGCGGTCTTGCCGGCGCCCAGCGGGCCGGTCAGCAACAGCAGGTCGCCGGCGCGCAGCAGCCCGGCCAGCCGCCGCCCGAACCCGTGGGTGTCGTCGACCGTCGGCAGCTCGACGACATGCGTCACAGCTCCTCCAGGAAGCGCGTCAGTGCCGCGTTGACCTCGTCGGCGTGCTCCAGCATCACCACGTGCCCGCTGTCGGAGATCTTGACGAACTCGGCGTGCGGCAGCCGCCGGACGATCTCCTCCGAGTGGGTCACCGGGGTGATCATGTCCTTGTCGCCGACGACCACCAGCACGGGGGTGTCCGCCAGCGCGGCGAGCGCCGGGAAGCGGGAGTGCGTCGCCAGCGTCCGCAGGTAGCGCGTCACCGTGTCGGCGGACGTGCGCGAGTTCATCGTCTCGACGTACGACACCAGGGCCGGGCTGGGGTGGCGGGTGCCGAAGCCGTACCTGCGGGTGAGCAGCCAGGCCACGTTGGTGGTGGACTTGCGGGCGCGGTCGATCACCGTGCCGCCGTAGCGGGTGACGTTGCCGACCATGTAGAGCACGGGCGCGCCGACCCGGCCGAGCAGGGCCGGCGCCACCAGTTTGGTCTCGGCGAGCAGGCCGCCGGAGGTGGCCATCAGCACGGTGCCGACGACCCGGTCGCCGAACAGCTCCGGGAACAGCTCGGCGAAGGCCATGATCGTCATGCCGCCCATCGAGTGGCCGACGAGCACCAGCGGCCCCTCCGGGGCGACGCGGTCGATCACCTCGCGCAGCGTCCGGCCGAGCGCGGTGAGGTCGTACTCGCCCGTCTCCAGCCGCCCGGACCGGCCGTGCCCCGGCTGGTCGTACGCGACGATCCGGTGCTCGCCCCGCTCGGCGAGCACCTTGCGCTGGAAGTGGAAGGTACCCATGTCCAGGCAGAAGCCGTGCACCAGCACCACGGTCGGGTTGCCGGGCGTCGGCCGGGTCGGCTCGACCGCCTCGACGTGGATGTCGGTGCCGTCGGGCATCTCCAGCCGGAACGCCTCGTCGTACCGCTGCTCGCCGAAGACCTCGTCGGCGTACCGGTCGGTGGGGTCGGACTTGAGCTTGCGGACCAGGGCGCGTTCGGTGGCGACGCCGGCCGCGAGCCCGGCGGCGGCGACCCCGACGGCGGCCAGCGCGCCCACGGCGGCCCGGGCGTGCCCGGAGCGGGGCAACGGAATCCGGGAACGGGACGTCACGGGCGCTCGCCGTCGTAGACGCGGGGCACCCGGCTGCTGCCGAACCGGGTGACGATCTCGTAGTTGATGGTGCCGGCCGCCTCGGCCCAGTCGTCGGCCGTGGGCTCGCCGCCGGCACCGCTGCCGAAGAGCGTGACCACGTCGCCGGCGGCCACCGGGTCGTCGCCGCAGTCGAGCACGAACTGGTCCATGCAGACCCGGCCCGAGATTTGCCGCCGCCGGCCGCCGAGCTGCACCGGCCCGCTGTTGGAGGTGTGCCGGGGCACCCCGTCGGCGTAGCCGAGCGGCACCACGGCCAGGTTCGCCTCCCGCTCGGTGGTGTAGGTGTGCCCGTACGAGACGCCGGAGCCGGCGGGGACGCGCTTGGCGAGCATCACCCGGGCCCGGGCGGTCATCGCCGGGCGCAGCCCGTAGCTCTCGCCGGTCACCGGGGAGAGCCCGTAGACGGCGAGCCCGGGCCGGACCAGGTCGAAGTGCGCGTCCGGTCGGGTCAGCGTGGCGGCGGAGTTGGCCAGGTGCCGGTAGCGGGGCCGCAGGCCGGCCTGCTCGGCCATGCCGATGCCCTCGTGGAAGACGGCGAGTTGGCGGTCGATGGTCGGGTGGCCGGGCGAGTCCGCGTAGACGAAGTGGCTCCACACCCCGACCACCTCGACCAGGCCGTCGGCCTGCGCCTTGGCGGCGGCGTCGAGCAGGGCCGGCCAGTCGGCGACGGTCGCGCCGCCCCGGGACAGCCCGGTGTCGATCTTGAGGTGCAGCCGGGCCGGTCGCCCGGCCGCGCGGCCCGCCTCGACCATCTCGTCGAGCTGGGGCAGGCTGGCGGCGCCGAGGTCGACCCCGGCGGCGACCCCCTCGTGCAGCGGCAGCCCGGGCGCGAGGAGCCAGGCCAGCACCGGCACGGTGATCCCGGCCCGGCGCAGCGTCAGCGCCTCGTCCAGCGTGCAGACGCCCAGCCAGTCCGCCCCGGCGTCCAGCGCGGCGCGGGCCGCCGGGACCATGCCGTGGCCGTAGCCGTCGCCCTTGACCACCGCCATCAACTCGGCGGCGGTGCCGGCCCGCAGCCGGCTCACGTTCTCGCGGATCGCGTCCAGATCCACCCGCACCTCGGCCTGCCACATGCCCCCAGCCTACTTTCCGCGCTGATCTCCCCGGCCCAGGCCGCCGGAGCCGCTGCGGTCAGCTCTCCCCGGCCCAGGCCGGCGGAGCCGCTGCAGTCAGCCGAGACGGGCGAGGACCGGGCGGAGGGCGTCGGCCACGTCGGGCGCGGTCACCGGCCCGCCCCGGGCCGCCTCCCGACCGGCCAGCCCGTGCAGGTACGCGGCCGAGGCCGCCGCGCGCTCCGGCGCCAGCCCGGCCGCGAGCAGCGAGCCGAGCAGCCCGGCCAGCACGTCGCCGGTGCCCCCGGTGGCCAGCGCCGCCGTGCCGGTCGGGTTGACGTACGCCCGGCCGTCCGGCGTGCCGATCACCGTGCGGTCGCCCTTGAGCAGCACCACGGCGTTCATCCAGGCGGCCAGGCGCAGCGTGGCCGCCACCCGGTCGGCGCCCGGCGTCTCGCCGCAGAGCCGGGTGAACTCGCGGTCGTGCGGGGTGACCACGATCGGGGCGTCCCGCCTGCGCAGCCGGTCGGCGAGCGAGCCGTCGACCAGCAGGGTCAGCGCGTCGGCGTCGAGCACCACGGGCACCGGGGCGGAGAGCACCGCGCGCAGTTCCCGGGCCGCCTCCTCGCCGGTGCCCAGCCCGGAGCCGCAGACCCAGGCCTGCACCCGCCCCGCGTCGGCGACCCGGTCGGTCGCGATCACCGAGGGGTGCCGGTGCAGCACGTCGGCCCGGGCGGAGCCGGCGTAGCGGACCATGCCGGTCGGGCCGGCCAGCGCCCCGGCGACCGAGAGCACCGCCGCGCCGGGGTAGGTGGCCGAGCCGGTGGCGACACCCACCACGCCCCGGGCGTACTTCTCCGACGCCGGGCCGAGCCGGGGCCACCAGTCCACGACGTCCGACCACTCGGTCACGCGCAGCGCGGGGCTGCCGCGCAGCCACGGCTCCAGCCCGATGTCGACCAGTTCCACCTGACCGGCGAGCGCGGCGGCCGGGCCCACCACCAGCGCGGGCTTCAGCGCGCCGAACGCGACCGTCACGTCGGCGCGGACGGCGCTCGGCCGCCCGGCGGCGGTCAGCGGCACGTCCCCGGTGTCGACCGCGACACCGCTGGGCACGTCCACCGCGACCACGGTGGCGGGGGCGCCGTCGCGCCCGCAGTGCCGCACCAGGCTGGCGGCGAGCTGGTCGGCGGTGTCCCGGAGCCCGCCCCGCCCGCCGATCCCGACGATGCCGTCCAGCACCATGTCGACCGTCGCCGGCGGCCGGTCCACGATCCGCCCCCCGGCGGCCCGCAGCGCGGCCAGCCCCTCGGCGTGCGCCCGGCCGGGGCTGAGCAACAGCGCCGACACGGCCGCGCCGCGACGGGCCAGGTGCGCGCCGGCCAGGAGCGTGTCGCCGCCGTTGTCGCCGGAGCCGACCAGCAGCAGCACCCGGGCGGCGTAGACCCCGCCCCGGTCGGCGAGCAGCAGCGCGCAGCGGCGGGCCAGCCCGGCGGCGGCCCGCTTCATCAGCGTCCCGGGCGGAAGGGCGGCGGCCAGCCCCGCCTCCGCCGCGCGTACGTCCGCGACCCGCCACACCGGTCTCACGCCACCGCCCCCGTCCGACCTTCCCGGCGCGCCAGGTCGGCGCGCTCCGATCACCGTTCCGCGACCACCATGGCCGAGGCGATCCCGCCGTCGTGGGACAACGAGAGATGCCAGCGGTTGACCCCGCGCTCGGTGGCCGCCGCCGCGACCGTGCCGGAGACGGTCAGCCAGGGGCGGCCGTCCGGGTCCGGCACGATCTCGCAGTCGTGCCAGCTCAGCCCGGCCGGCGCGCCGAGCGCCTTGGCGACCGCCTCCTTGGCCGCGAACCGGGCGGCCAGCGACTCCGGCGAACGCGGGTTGCCGGAGCTGGTGTAGCGCTCGGCCTCCGTGAAGAGCCGGTCGGCGAGCAGCGGCGTCCGCGCCAGGGCCCGGGCGAACCGCTCGACCAGGACGACGTCGATGCCGACAGCGACGATCACGGGGCTCACCCTACCGGCGCGGGCGGCCGCACATTAGCCGCCGGCTCGGGGCCGGGCAACGCCTGTGGACGGCGGGTGTCCGTCCGCCGGGGCCGTCGTCCACAGGGTGCCTGCGGGGGTGTGGACGCCGCCTAGCGTTCCGGTCGTCGATGTTCCGCGAGGCACGGGGGCCGAGGATGACCGAGGAGCCGATCACCGTACGGCCCGACGCGCTGCGCCGGGCGGCGAGCGCGCTCGGCGACGACGCGTACCGGCTGGGGCACGGGCTGGCCGGGGTGACCGGGCTGGTGGTGCCGGCCACGGAGTGGGCGGCCGGGGCGGCGCTGACCGGGCTGGAGTCGGCGGTGCACTCCTGGTTCGGCGCGCTCGGCGCCCAGGTGGCCGCGACGGCCGGGGCGGTGCGGGCGGCGGCCGAGGCGTACGAGTCGGTGGACGACCGGGCGGCCGGCCGGTTCGCCGCCCTCCACCGGTGACCGCGCCGGCACGACCGACGGCGGGCGGAGCCGGGTCGGCACCACTGGTGACCGGAGCTGCGCCGGCACCACCCGCGGTGAGCCGAGCGGGCCCGTCCGGGCGGCCGGCGCACCCCGCCGAGCGGGCACCGGGCCGAGCCGGGCCGTCCGGGCGGCCGGCGCACCCCGCCGAGCGGGCAACGGCCGTGGGATACCGGCAGCTCTGGGCGGTCGACCCGGGTGCCTGGCGGGCCGCCGGGGCGGCCTGGCGGGGGTTGACCGACCGGGTCGGGCGCCGGGCCGACGAGTTGTCCGCCGGGGCGGCGGCGCTGCGCGCCGACTGGTCGGGCGGCGCTGGCGGGGCGGCCGACGCCCGGCTCGCGGCGCTGCGCACCGAGCTGACCACGGTCTCCCCCGCCCTGATCGAGGCCGACCAGGTGCTGGCCGAGTTCGCCGGTCGGCTGGGGGCGGCGAAGGCCCGGCTCGCCGCCGCGGTGACGCGCGCGGACGGCGCCGGGCTGCTGGTCGACCGACAGGGGCGGGTCGCCGCCGATCCCGCCCGCGCGCCGGCCTCCCCACGGTCGGGGCAGGTCGCGGCCGGGGTGGGCGCGGCGATCCGGGAGGCGCTGGCGCTGGCCGGGGCGGCCGACCGGGAGGTGGCCGGCCGGCTGGACGCCCTGTCCGCCGCCGCCCGGTCGACATGGGCCACCCCGCCGCCACCCGGCCGGCCCCCGCCCGGCACCACCCCGGCCGCGGTACGGGCGTGGTGGGCCGGGCTCACCCCCGCGCAGCGGCGGTGGCTGGTGGCGCACGAGGCGGCGCTCGTCGGGCGCCTCGACGGGGTGCCGGTGGCCGCCCGCGACCAGGCCAACCGCCTGCTGCTCGGGGCGCGGCGGGAGGAGTTGCTCGCCGCGCGGCGCCGGCTGCTGGAGCGGGTGCCGCGCGGGCCGGTCGAGCTGGCCGGGCTGCTGCGGGTCGAGCGGGCGCTGGCGGGGCTGGACGCGCTGACCGGGCGCCTGGCCGCCGGCGAGGCGCCCCGGGCGTACCTGCTGGGGCTGGACACCGCCGGCGAGGGCCGCGCGGTCGTGGCGCTGGGCAACCCGGACCGGGCGGCGCGGACGCTGACGCACGTGCCGGGGACGACCGCCGGCCTGGACGACGCACCCGGCGAGCTGGGCCGGGCGGCGCGGGTGCTGTCCCGCTGCGCCGACATCGCGCCGGAGGAGGAGACCGCCGCGGTGCTCTGGCTGGACTACGACGCCCCCGACTTCCTGCACGAGGCGGCCTGGTGGGGGCAGGCCCGGGACGCGGGCCCGGCGCTGCACCGGTTCCAGGAGGGGCTGCGGGCGACCCACGACGGGCCGCCGGGCCGGCAGACCGTGCTGGGCCACAGCTACGGCTCGCTGGTGGTCGGCACGGCCGCCCGCGACCACGGGCTGGCCGCCGACGCGCTGGTCTTCGTCGGCTCGCCCGGGGTGGGGGTCGCGCACGCCGCCGAGCTGGGCCTGCCACCCGAGCAGGTCTGGGCGAGCACCGCGCCGGACGACGTGATCCGGCTCGCCCGGCCGCCGGACGAGCTGGCCCGGCAGGCTCTGCTCGCCGCGTCGCCGCTCGGTGGGGCCGCCCGGCTGGCCGGCGGGCCGGAACGCGAGCTGTGGTTCGGCCAGGACCCGGCCCACCCGGGCTTCGGCGGGCGCACCTTCCCCAGCGGCCGGCACGGGCACAGCGGCTACTGGGCGGCCGACAACCCGGCGCTGGACGGCATGGCCCGCGTGGTGCTCGGCCGCTGACGTGGCGACGCCACGCGAGACCTCGGCGACGAACGACCCCCGGACGGGCAGCGGGTCCCCAGGGTCCCGGGATCGGCCGGCGGCGCGGCGGGCGCCCCGCCGCCGGCCGGCGTCACTCGACCGTCACCGACTTGGCCAGGTTGCGGGGCTGGTCCACGTCGTGCCCCCTGGCGGCGGCGATCTCGGCGGCGAGGACCTGCAACGGCACGGTGGTGACCAGCGGCGCGAGCAGCGTCGGCGTACGCGGCACGTAGATCAGGTGGTCGGCGTAGCGGACGACCGCCTCGTCGCCCTCTTCCGCGATCACGATGGTCCGGGCGCCGCGCGCCCGCACCTCCTGGATGTTGGAGACCACCTTGTCGTGCAGCATGCCCCGGCCGACGGGCGACGGCACGATGCAGATCACCGGGGTGCCCTTGTCGATCAGGGCGATCGGGCCGTGCTTCAGCTCGCCGGCGGCGAAGCCCTCGGCGTGCATGTACGCCAGCTCCTTGAGCTTGAGCGCGCCTTCCAGGGCCACCGGGTAGCCGACGTGCCGGCCGATGAACAGCACGGTCGGCTCGGTCTTGAGGTCGCGGGCCAGCTCACGGACCGGCTCGATGCGGTCCAGCAGCTCGCGCAGCTTGCCCGGCATCCGGTGGAGCTGCTCGACGACGGCGGCCACCTCGTCGGCGAACTTGATCCCCCGCACCTGGGCCAGGTGCAGGCCGATCAGGTAGCACGCGACGAGCTGGGTCAGGAACGCCTTGGTCGAGGCGACGGCGATCTCGGGGCCGCCGTGGGTGTAGAGGACGGCGTCGGACTCGCGGGGAATGGTGGAGCCGTTGGTGTTGCAGATGGCCAGGACGCGGGCCTTCTGCTCCTTGGCGTGCCGCAGCGCCATCAGCGTGTCCATCGTCTCGCCGGACTGCGAGATCACGACGATCAGCGTGGACCGGTCGAGAACCGGGTCGCGGTAGCGGAACTCGCTGGCCAGCTCCACCTCGCAGGGGATCCGGGTCCAGTGCTCGATGGCGTACTTGGCGACCAGGCCGGAGTGGTAGGCGGTGCCGCAGGCGACGATGAAGATCTTGTCGACGTCGCGCAGGTCCTGGTCGCTGAGGCGGACCTCGTCGAGCATGATCTCGCCGGTGTCGGTGAGCCGGCCGAGCAGGGTGTCGGCGATGGCCTGGGGCTGCTCCTCGATCTCCTTGAGCATGAACCAGTCGTAGCCGCCCTTCTCGGCGGCCGAGGAGTCCCAGTCGATGTGGAAGTCCTTGCCGCTGGCGGGCTGGCCCGAGAAGTCGGTGATCTCGATGGTGTCACCGGTGATGAGGACGATCTGGTCCTGGCCCAGCTCCACCGCGTCCCGGGTGTGCTCGATGAACGCGGCCACGTCGCTGGCGAGGTAGTTCTCCCCGTCGCCCCGGCCGACGACCAGCGGTGAGTTGCGGCGGGCGCCGACGACGGCGCCGGGCACCGCGGCGTCGACGGCGAGCAGGGTGAACGCGCCCTCCAGACGCTGGCAGACCACTCGCATGCCGGCGGCGAGCAGCTGTGGGCCCTCGGGGTGGCCGGCGGCGCGCAGGTCGGCCAGTGCGGCGGAGAGCAGGTGCGCCGCGCACTCGGTGTCGGTGTCGCTGGTGAACTGGACGCCGTCGGCCTCCAGCTCGGCGCGGAGCTTCGCGAAGTTCTCGATGATGCCGTTGTGGATCACGGCGACGCGGCCGTCGGGGGCGAGGTGCGGGTGGGCGTTGCGGTCGGTCGGGCCGCCGTGGGTGGCCCACCGGGTGTGCCCGATGCCGGTGGTGCCGTCCCCGATGCCGATGGGGCTGGCCGCGCAGGACGTCGGGTCCTCGGCGGCCCGCTCGGAGAGCACCTTCTCCAGGTTGGCGAGCTTGCCGGCCTTCTTCTCGGTCAGCAGCTCGCCGTCGCAGACGATGGCGACGCCGGCCGAGTCGTAGCCGCGGTACTCCAGCCGCCGCAGTCCGTCGAGCACGATTCCGAGCGCCGGGCGCGCGCCGGCGTAACCCACGATTCCACACATGTCCCGCAGCCTAACCCAGCTTCGCTCATCGTGCGTGCGCGAAAGCCGGGTAAACAATCACTGAATTTGAGCGATCGGGTAACGGGCGGGATCCGGGAGGACAAACAGCCACACCCGTACGCCCGGGGGCGAAACCGGCACGGGATGGTGGCTTGCCCGCGTCGGCCGCGTACGGCACCCTGACGGCCGCGCCCCGCCCGCCTTCCCCGGAGCACAGCCATGTCCCACGCCACGCCGCCGCCCGAGCCGACCCCGCCGGCAGGCCCGTCCGCACCCGAAACGGCCCCCTCCGGCCCGCGTGCGTCGGGCAAGCGCCCTCCCGCGGTGGACTTCGGCGTCGCCGCCGGCGCGGTCGTCGTCTTCGGCATCTGCGCCTGCCTCGGCCTCGCCGACCGCCTTGTCAGCACCGTCGACGGGGGCGACCCGGACCGCCCGCTCGCCCACCTGCCTCTCCCGTACCAGCAACCGACAGGCGGCGGGTGGCCGACGGCGGAGCCGGCCCCGACGACTCCGCCGGCCGTGCCGGTACGGACTGCCGCACCGGCACGGACGCCCTCCGACGGACCGGGCACGGTCACCGTCGTCTACGAGGTGACCGGCCGCGGGCCAGCCGACGTGGAGTACTACGACGCCAACGGTGACTTCGTCCAGACCGAAGGAGTCACCCTGCCCTGGCGGATGCGGTTGCGCGCACACGACGCCGAGCGGGTGATGGTGCTGGCCACCGGCCCCGACCGGAACCGCGCGATCGGCTGCCGCATCACCGTCGACGGCCGGGCCGTAGCCGCGGACGGCGGCCGGTGGCAGGTCACCTGCAACAGGGGGACGACGGGTTGAACCCGGGCCGGGAGTCCGTAGGCTGGCGGGCGTGACGACCACCGCCGATGTCGACCCGCTGGTGGCGCGGATGCGCGCGTTCGGGACGACCGTCTTCGCCGAGATGTCCGCCCTGGCCGTGCGCACCGGCGCGGTCAACCTCGGCCAGGGCTTCCCGGACACCGACGGGCCGGCGGAGATGCTCGCCGCCGCGGCCGAGGCGCTGCGCACCGGGCAGAACCAGTACCCGCCGGGGCCGGGCGTCCCGGCGTTGCGCGCGGCGGTGGCCGCGCACCAGCGCCGGTTCTGGGGGCTGGAGTACGACCCGGACGGCGAGATCGTGGTGACGGCGGGCGCCACCGAGGCGATCGCGGCCGCGATCCTCGGGCTCTGCGAGCCGGGCGACGAGGTGGTCTGCTTCGAGCCGTACTACGACTCGTACGCCGCCTCGATCGCGCTGGCCGGCGCGGTCCGGCGTCCGGTCACGCTGCGTCCCGCCGCCGACGGCCGGTACGCCTTCGACCCGGCGGCCCTGCGCGCCGCGTTCGGCCCGCGCACCCGGCTGGTGCTGCTGAACTCGCCGCACAACCCGACCGGCAAGGTGTTCACCCCTGACGAGCTGGCCCTGGTCGCCGAGCTGTGCCGGGAGCACGGCGCGTACGCGGTGACCGACGAGGTGTACGAGCACCTCGTCTTCACCGACGCCGCCGCCGGCCACGTGCCGCTGGCGACCCTGCCCGGCATGCGCGAGCGGACGCTGCGCATCTCCTCGGCCGGCAAGACGTTCTCCTGCACGGGCTGGAAGGTCGGCTGGGTGAGCGGGCCGGCGGCGCTGGTCTCGGCGGTGCTGCGGGTGAAGCAGTTCCTCACCTTCGTCAACGCCGCGCCGTTGCAGCCGGCGGTCGCGGTGGCGCTGGCCCTGCCCGACGACTACTTCACCGGCTTCCGGGACGGCATGCAGGCCCGCCGGGACCAGCTCGTCGGCGGGCTGACCGACGCCGGGTTCGAGGTGCTGGCGCCGGAGGGGACGTACTTCGTCACCGCCGACGTCACTGCGCTGGGCGGGCGCGACGGCGTGGAGTTCTGCCGGTCGCTGCCCGAGCGGTGTGGGGTGGTCGCCGTCCCGACCCAGGTCTTCTACGACGACGCCGAGGCCGGTCGCCGGCTGGTCCGCTTCGCCTTCTGCAAGCGCCCGGAGGTCCTGACCGAGGCCGTCACCCGGCTGCGCCGGCTCACCGGCACGCGGTGACCGACGCCTGCGCCTGACCGTCAGCCGGCGGCGCGGGTCGGGCCGCTCCCCCGCTCCGCCGGCGTCCCCTCCGAGCGGGCCGCGCGGAGTTTGGCGACCACCGCCCCGCCGTCGGCGAGCAGCACCCCCTCGGCGTCGTCGACGAAGGCCAGGTCGGCCTCGACGTGCCGACTCGCCGCCGAGAGCAGCAGGCCGACCACCGGGTCGTCGGCCCGGCGGCGCAGCCCGTCGAGGTTGCGCAGCTCCCGCATCAGGTGTCCGCGTTGGTTGCCGAGCACCGTCCGCACGGTGGCCGGGTCGCCGGACCGGGCCGCGGCGGTCACCTTGAGGAAGAAGTCGTCCCGGAACCCGCCGCTGCGCGGGCTGGGCTCGGCGAGCCAGCGGTCCAGCTCGGCGTGGCCGTCCGGGGTGATCTCGTAGACCACCCGGTCGGGCTTGACCGGCTGCGGGTGCCGTTCGGCCACCACCAGGCCGTCCCGGGAGAGCCGGTCGAGGATCTGGTAGAGGTGCCCGATGTTGAGCGGGCCCCACTGCGGGCCGACCGCCTCCTCGAAGGCGCCCTTCAGCTCGTAGCCGTAGCTGGGGCCGCCGGCGAGCAGGGCCAGGACCGCGTGCTGTATCGCCACCGTCTCCTCCGATCCGATCCGGACTGGCCCACCCCGATGGGCCTTGCATTGTCACAATGTATCGCGCACAGTGTGTTCAGCACACGGGGAGGCGCGACATGCTCAACATCGTCTGGAAGCAGCTTCGCGGCCGTGCGGGACGGTCGGTGGCGCTGCTGGTCGGCGTGCTGGTGGCGACCACCGGCTTCGTCGTCCTGACCGGCGCCACCACCACCTCACGACTCGACGTCACCGGCGCCGTCGAGCGGGACACCCGCGCCGCGTACGACATCCTGGTTCGTCCCAAGGGGGCGCGGACGCCGCTGGAGGCGGAGCAGCGGCTGGTCCGGCCCAACTACCTCTCCGGGCTGTACGGCGGCATCACCCCCGCCCAGTACGAGCAGGTGCAGGGCATCGAAGGGGTGGATGTGGCCGCTCCGATCGCGATGCTCGGCCACTCCACCACGGCCATCAAGATGCCGGTCGACCTGACCGACGCGGTCGACCCGTCGCTGGACCGGCAGGTCATCCGGGTCGACCGCACGTTCCTCGCCGAACGCGGGCTCACCAAAGCCCAGGCCCATCCGGTCTACGTCTACGTCACGAAGCATCCGCTGCTGTTCCCGATAACCAGCGGCGGGTTCCACAGCGACGCCATCCCCTACGACGACGGCCGCCGGTACGAATCAGACCTCTGCGGTGACGTGCCCCGCGAGGTGCTGCCCGGCGGTCGGAGCGAACCGATCTGTGACCCCCTCTGGGGCCTGGCGCCCGGCCTCGCCAACCTGACCGAGCGGGAGGTCTGGTCGGTCGAGGGCGTCCGACTGCTGCCGGACGGCAAATTCCAGCGCGGGCAGCAGGCGGCACCGGGTGCCCAATCGTCGCAGTCCACCCCACGTCTGGTGCTGGAGTTGGAACTCACGATCCCGTTCCTGCTCGCCGCCGTCGATCCGGCGGCCGAGCAGCGCCTGGTGGGCCTCTCCGACGCGGTCGTGCAGGGACGCCCGCTGCTCCCCGGCGACGACGTCGACGTCAAGCGGCAGCCCGGATCCGTCCTCCACACCGTGCCCGTGCTGGCCAGCAGCCGGCCCTACCTGGACGGCGCCATCCGCGCCAGCTACACCCGGATCGTCCCGTCCCGGAGCATCGCCGGGGTCATCCCGGGCGACCTGGCCGGAGCACTGCGCGGCGCGCCCGCCGTGCCGGCCGGCGGCGTCGAGCGGGACTCGCTGACCGCCTACCGGTCCCAGATCGCGGCCGGCGCAGACGGGCGGACGTGCTGCTGGGGCCAGCTTCTGCGGGTGGTCCAACCGGGCCAGACGACGTACGACCAGATGCCCGACGGGGTGCTGAGCCCCCGGAAGGCGGCACCGAACCCCGGCGCGTACGGGCAGGAGAAGACCACCAACGTGCTGCCCCAGCCCTGGTTGACCGAGGACACCCCGTTCCGCCCGCTGACCGCGCTGGCCACCTCCCGAGACACCTCGCAGGCGCGGATGTGGAAGTCGGTCGGCCTCTTCGACCCGGAGAAGCTCGCCGGCTTCAGCGACCTGGGCAAGGTGCCGCTGGAGACGTACGAGCCGCCGGTCGCCCGCGGCGCCGACGAGCGCAGCCGGGCCGCGCTGGGCGGCCGGCCGCTGGAGCCGAGTGGCAACCCGGCCGGCTACCTGTCCGCCCCGCCGCTGCTGCTCACCAACCTGGGCAGCGTGCCCGAGTTGCTGGCCGGGGGCAGCAGCCCGCAGCGCGCCGCGCCGATCAGCGCCATCCGGGTCCGGGTCGCCGACGTACGCGGCTACAGCGAGCGTTCCGCCGAGCGGGTCCGGCTGACCGCCGAGCGGATCGCCCAGGCCACCGGTCTGGACGTCGACATCACCCTCGGCTCCTCCCCCGCGCCGCAGACCGTGGAGCTGCCGGCCGGCGCGTTTGGCCGCCCCGCGCTGCGGCTCGACGAGAACTGGTCGGCGCTGGGCGTGGCCTCCACCATCACGAGGGCCGTCGACCGCAAGAGCGCCGCGCTCTTCCTGCTGGTGCTGGTGGTCTGCGTGCTCTTCCTCGGCAACGCGGTCTCGGCGGCGGTCCGGGACCGCCGCCCCGAACTGGCGGTGCTCGCCTGCCTGGGCTGGCCGGCCCGCCGGATCGGCGCGCTGATCCTCGGCGAGGTCGCCGCGTTGGGTCTCGCCGCCGGACTGCTCGCCGTCGGCCTCGCGTTCCCGCTCGGCGCGGCACTGGGCATCGACGTCGACTGGCGGCGGGCGCTGCTCGCCGTACCGGTGGCGCTGCTGCTGGCGCTGGTCGCGGGCCTGACGCCGGCCCTGCGGGCCGCGCGTGCCCACCCGGCCGCCGCGCTGCGCCCACCAATCGCCACCGCCCGCTGGGTACGCCGGCCGCGCACCCTGGCCGGTCTGGCCCTGGTGAACCTGGTCCGCACCCCCGGCCGCACCCTGCTCGGCGCAGGCGCGCTGGCCATCGGGGTGGCCGCGCTGACCCTGGTCGCCGCCGCCGCGTACGCCTTCCGGGGCGCGATCGTGGGCAGTCTGCTCGGCGACACCGTGTCGCTCAGCGTGCGCGGCGCCGATGCTCTCGCCGCGGCGGCCACGGTGCTGCTCGGCGCCGCCGCGGTCGCCGACGTGCTCTACCTGAACATCCGGGACCGCGCCGCCGAGCTGGCCACGCTGCGCGCGACCGGCTGGACCGACGCCGAGCTCGGCCGACTGGTCGGCTACGAGGGTGTCCTGCTCGGTGCGCTCGGGGCGCTCACCGGAGCCGGCCTCGGGCTCGGCGGAGCGGCCTGGTTGGTCGGTGAACTGCCGACGGCGCTGGTGACGGTGGCCGCCACGGTGGCGCTCGCCGGGGTCCTGGTCACCTGCCTGGCGGCGCTCGTCCCGGCCGCGCTGCTGCGCCGCCTTCCCACCGCACAACTACTGGCAGAGGAGTGACCATGGCAGCGACGACGGGGAGTACGGTCCGCGTCGCCGGACTGGCCCGGCAGTTCCGCAGCGGCACCGAGCGGCTCACCGCCGTCGACGACGTGTCGCTGGAGATCGCGGCCGGGTCGCTGGTGGCGCTGACCGGGCCGAGCGGCTCCGGAAAATCCACCCTGCTGCACCTGATCGGCGCGATCGAGCAGGCCGACCGGGGCACCGTGACGGTGGACGACGTGGAGATCACCACCCTGCGCCGGGCGGCCCTGGCCCGGTACCGGCAGCGGGTCGGCTTCGTCTTCCAGCGCTACCACCTGCTGCCCGCGCTGACCGTGCTGGACAACGTGATCGCACCGATGCTGCCCCGCCGGGGGCGGGCCGACCACGCCGCCCGGGCCCGGGAGCTGCTCGACGCGGTGGGCCTGGCCGGGCGGGAACGGGCCCTGCCGGCCCAGCTCTCCGGCGGTCAGCAGCAGCGGGTCGCGATCGCCCGGGCGCTGATGGGCTCCCCCGGGCTGCTGCTCGCCGACGAGCCGACCGGCAACCTCGACTCGACCACCGGTGGGCAGATCCTCGACCTGCTGTTGGACCTGCGCGACCGGCACGGCATGACGATCCTGCTCGCCACCCACGAGCGGGCGGTGGCCGCCCGGTGCGACCGGCTGATCCGCCTCGGCGACGGGCGGATCGTCGAGGACGTGGACCTCACCGACGGCGAGGACCCGGCGGCCACCTTCCGGCGCGCCGCGGGCCTGCGCCTGTAGACCGGCCGCCGGCAGCCGCCCCTGGGGAGCGCTCAGGCCGGCTCCCGACCGTCCGGGAAAGGCGACGGCCCGGGCCCGCCGGTGGCGGGCCCGGGCCGAAGGGAGAAGTCAGGCGGTCGGGCTGGCGACGCGCACCGCGCCGGCGATGCGCTCGGCCGTCTCGCGGGCGACGTGCTCCGTGGCGGCCTCGACCATGACGCGGACCAGGGGCTCGGTGCCGGACGGGCGGAGCAGCACCCGGCCGGTCTCCCCCAGCTCCGCCTCGGCCCGCTCGACCTCGGCCCGGACGGCGGGCGCGGCCGCGCCGACCGTACGGTCGCCGACGGGAACGTTGACCAGCACCTGCGGCAGCCGGGTGAGCACGCCGGCCAGCTCGGCCAGGGACTTGCCGGTCGCCGCCATCCGCGACATCAGGTGCAGCCCGGTCAGCACCCCGTCGCCGGTGGTGGCGTACGCGGGCATCACGATGTGGCCGCTCTGCTCGCCGCCCAGCGCCAGCCCGGACGCCCGCAGCTCCTCCAGCACGTACCGGTCGCCGACCTTGGTCTCGACCAGCCGGATGCCCTCGCGGGACATCGCCAGGCGCAGGCCCAGGTTGCTCATCACGGTCGCGACCAGCGTGTCCTGCGTCAACGTGCCGGCCTCCCGCATGGCGAGGGCGAGGATCGCCATCACCTGGTCGCCGTCGACCTCGTCGCCGTCGGCGGTCACCGCGACGCACCGGTCGGCGTCGCCGTCGTGCGCGATGCCCAGGTGCGCGCCGTGCTCGACCACGGCGGCCCGCAGGGCCTCGATGTGGTTGGAGCCGCACTCGTCGTTGATGTTCAGGCCGTCGGGCTCGGCGTGGATCGCGACGACCTCGGCCCCGGCCTCCCGGTACGCCACCGGCGCCACCTCGGCGGCCGCGCCGTTGGCGCAGTCGACCACGACCTTGATCCCGTCGAGACGGTGCGGCACGGTGCCGACCAGGTGCTGCACGTAGTGGTCGGCGCCGTCGAGCAGGTCGTGCACCCGGCCGACGCCGGCGCCGGTCGGCCGTTCCCAGGCGCTGGTGGCGTTCGCCGCGACGGCCGACTCGATCTGCATCTCGATCTCGTCGGGCAGCTTGTGCCCGCCGGCGGCGAAGAGCTTGATCCCGTTGTCGGGCATCGGGTTGTGCGAGGCGGAGAGCATGACGCCCAGGTCGGCCTTGGCCTCGGCGGTGAGGAACGCCACGGCCGGCGTCGGCAGCACGCCCACCCGCACCACGTTGGCGCCGGCGCTGGTGAGCCCGGCCACGACGGCGGCCTCCAGCATCTCGCCGCTGGCCCGGGTGTCCCGGCCGACCACGGCGAGCGGGGGATGACTCTTGTCCGACTCGGCGAGCGTGTGCGCGGCGGCGACCGCCACCGCGAGCGCCAACTCGGGCGTGAGATCCGCATTCGCCCGCCCGCGTACGCCGTCCGTGCCGAACAACCGACCCATACCCGCCAACCTCCGATGAAACGGTCCAGGGAAAGGCGAACGGCCGGGCCGCCTCCCGTCGAGGGGAGGCGACCCGGCCGTTCGTCAGAAGTACAACGTGCCGCTGAAGGTCAGCGCTTCGAGTACTGAGGAGCCTTACGGGCCTTCTTGAGGCCGTACTTCTTGCTTTCCTTGACCCGGGCGTCCCGGGTGAGGAAGCCGGCCTTCTTCAGCGCCGGACGGTCGTCCGGCTCGCTGACGATCAGGGCCCGGGCGATGGCCAGCCGGAGCGCGCCGGCCTGACCGGTGGTGCCGCCGCCACGCAGGTTGGCGATGACGTCGAACGCCTCCGGCTTCTCGGCGGTGACCAGCGGGTCCTTGATCAGCTGCTGGTGCACCTTGCTCGGGAAGTAGGCCTCGAGGTCCCGACCGTTGCAGGTGATCTTGCCGGTGCCCGGCACGATGCGGACCCGGACGATGGCCTCCTTGCGGCGACCCACGGTCTGGATCGGCCGGTCACCACGAGGCGCGCGGGCGACGGGCGCCGGCGCCTCGGTGGCCTCCTCGGGGGCAACCTCGGTGGCGGTGATGTCGGTCATGCTGATTCCTTCGCCCGCGCTCACTGCGCGATCTGCTTGATCTCGAACGGCACCGGCTGCTGCGCGCCGTGCGGGTGCTCGGCACCGGCGTAGACCTTCAGCTTCTTGATGAGCTTACGGCCGAGCTTGTTGTGCGGGAGCATCCCCTTGACGGCGAGCTCGATGGCCCGCTCGGGGCGCTTGGTCAGCAGCTCGTCGTAGCCGACCTGCTTCAGACCACCCGGGTAACCGGAGTGGCGGTAGGCGATCTTCTGCTGCCGCTTGTTGCCGGTCAGCGCCACCTTGCCCGCGTTCACGATGACGACGAAGTCGCCCGTGTCGACGTGCGGCGCGAAAGTCGGCTTGTGCTTGCCGCGCAGCAGCGTGGCGGCGTGGGTGGCCAGGCGGCCCAGCACGACATCAGAGGCGTCGATGACGTGCCACTGACGCTCGATCTCACCCGGCTTCGGGCTGTACGTACGCACAGGTATACCTTGTCTCGTCGTCGGTCTGGGGTCGCGCGCCGAGGTTACCGGGCGCGCACGAACGACCAAGCGTACCTCAGGCGGCACGCCTCTGGATGTCGTACAACAGCAGGCAACGATACCCGCCGCCCCGTCGGCAGGTCAAAACGGGGTACCGCCCCGCCTGGCCCGTCACAGAGCATAGCCGGGGTCACACCCCGGCCAACCGGCGCGGGCCCGGCCGCGGGCAGACCGACCAGGTCACCCCGAAACTCACGGCGTACGCCACGACGAAGGCGACACACGCCGCGTCCGCGCTGCCCAGGGTGCGGAACGACTGCCGGGAACGAGGAGCGCACCTCGGCCGGGCCGGTGAGGTGTCAGAGCTGTTGCAGGATGCGCAACGCCCGGCCGACCCGGAGCATGGTCTCGGTGTCGGCGACGTCCACGCACTCGGTGAACCACTTCTTCATCGGCGAGGAGAGCCGGTCGGGCATCACCACGTACGCGCCCATCGGCACGGCCAGGGGCGAGTCGCGCAGCAGCGCCTCCTCGACCACCTCGGCCACGATGACGATCGGCACGTCGGTGGAGTTGTAGACGTCGGAGCTGATCACCAGCCCGAGCCGTTCCCGGGCGCCGTCGATGCGCCAGACCTCGCCCCTACGCAGCACGCGGGCGCCCGCCGAAGAGCACGTCGTCGACCATGCCCACCTCGCGGGCGTCGGCGAGGGCGGCGGATTCGAGGTCGAGCCCGGCCCGGCCGACGGCGGCGGCGTGCGCGGTGAAGACCTCGCGCAGCGCCTTCTCCCGGGCCGCCTGGTCCATCCACGCCGACAGGGAGAGCCCTTCGCGCTTGGCGAACCGCCGGGCCTCCTCGATCGTCTCGTCGGAGAACGACAGGGTCACCTTGGCAGTCATGCCGTGCAGACTACCCAGCGGTATGACAGGCAGTCATCCCGCTCGCCGCCAGCCGGCAAACCAGACAAAGCTCGACGGTCCCGCACATCCACACGTCCGGCCTCCGAGGCCGCCCGGTCAGCCGGCCGCCTCGGCGTCGGGCCCACGTCGGCCGCCGAACACGGCGAACCGCCACTGCTTGAAGAAGCAGTCGACGTCGGCCAGTCCCGCCTCGGCCAGCCAGCGGCACTGCGCGGCGACCGGCGCCGGTCGGTCGTACGCCATCCGGCCCTCGGCGGCGGCGATCTCCTCGGCGTCGGAGCCCAGCGCGGCGATCTGCGCCAGCCACACCCCGTGGTAGCGCCGGTCGAGTTCCGGCGTCGGACCGGCGACCTGCTCGGCGTTGACGAACACGCCGCCGGGCGCCAGCGCCGCCGCCGCACGCCGGTAGAGCGCGCGCTTGCCGGCGTCGTCGAGGTGGTGGATGGCCAGCGCGCTGACCACCGCGTCGTAGCGACCGGCGGGCAGCGGGTCGGCCAGGTCGGCCGTCACCGTGCGGTGTGGCACCGACCGGGCCCGCAGGTGTTCGGCGGCGACCGCGAGCATGGCCGGCGCGGCGTCGACCAGGGTCAGCCGCACCCCCGGCACCGCCGCCGCGAGCAGCAGCGACAGCAGCCCGGTGCCCGCGCCCAGGTCCAGCACCTCGGGGGTACGCCCCGACGCCAGCGCGGTCCGCAGCGGCGGCGCGGCCACCTCCACGGCCGTGCCGTAGAACGCGTCGAAGCAGGGCACCAGCCGCCGGCGGGCCTCGTCGTAGCTGCCGGCAACCGCGTCGAAGGCCGCACTCACCCCCATGTCGCCTTCCCAAATCGCGGGACAGTCGTCTCATATTGTAAACGCCGCGATTCGGCTCGCCGCTCCGGCGCGGTGTGCGGGGCTCTTGACAGGACCGAAACAGACGGGACCCGGACCGGAGACCGCCCGCCGGCACGCTCTGCCGACATGACGGACGGTGCACGGGCGACGACTCGACCGGGGCGGACGTGCGACGAACTGGCCGGCTTCACCATCGGGGTGGCCACCGACCGCCGGCGGGACGAACTCGCCGCGCTGCTCCAGCGGCGGGGCGCCCGGGTGGTGATCGCCCCGGCCCTGCGGATCGTGCCGCTGGCCGACGACACCGACCTGCGCGAGGCCACCCGGGCCTGCCTGGACCGGCCACCCGACATCCTGATCGCCAGCACCGGCATCGGGATGCGCGGCTGGCTGGAGGCCGCCGAGGGCTGGGGGCTGGCCGAGCCGCTGCGCGGCGTCCTGGCCGACGCGTACGTGGTGGCCCGGGGCCCCGAGGCGCGCGGGACGATCCGCGCCGCCGGCCTGCACGACCAGTGGTCACCGGAATCGGAGAGCTGCGACGAGGTGGTCGACCACCTGTGCCGGCGCGGCGTCGCCGGGCAGGTGATCGCCATGCCGCTGCACGGCGGGCGGCAGCCTGAGCACACGATGGCGCTGGAGGCGGCCGGGGCCACCGTGATCGAGGTGCCGGTCTACCGGTGGGCGGCGCCGACCGACCCGGCCCCGCTGCACCGCCTGATCGACCTGGTCGCCGGCCGGCTGGTCGACGCCGTCACGTTCACCTCGGCCCCGGCGGCGGAGGCGCTGCTGCGCGCCGCCGGGGACCGCGGCGACGCGGTGCTGGACGCGTTCCGGCGCGACGTGCTGGCCAGTTGCGTGGGGGCGGTCACCGCGGAGCCGCTGCTGCGGCGCGGGGTGCCGGTCAGCATGCCGTCCCGGGCGCGGCTGGGCGCCCTGGTCCGGACCATCGTGGACGAGCTGCCGCGCCGCACGGTCACCCTGACGGCGGCCGGCCACCTGCTCACCCTGCGCGGGCACGCCGCCGTGGTCGACGGCGAGCTGCGCCCGCTCGCCCCGGCGCCGATGGCCGTGCTCCGGGCGCTGGCACACTCCCCCGGCCGGGTGCTGTCCCGGACCTCGCTGTTGCGGACGCTGCCGCGCGGCGCCGACGAGCACGCGGTGGAGATGGCGGTCGCCCGGCTGCGCGCCGGGCTGCGGGCACCCCGGGTGGTACAGACCGTCGTCAAGCGCGGCTACCGGCTCCGGGTCGACTGACGCGGCGGGGCGACCCCTGCCGCCCGCACCGGGGCGGCCACGGGCACCGTCCAGCCGTGGACGTTCTCAGCCGACCGGAGCCGGGAAGCCGCGGCCGTGTTCGGACTGGAGGCGGATCATGGCGTGCTCCACGACGGTCACCAGCACCTGCTTGACCGACTCGCGGTGCCGGGCGTCGGTCAACACCAGCGGCACGTCCGGCGAGATGGCCAGCGCCTCCCGGACCTCCTCCAGCTCGTACTGCGGCGCGCCGTCGAACCGGTTCAACGCCACCACGTACGGCAGCCTGCGGTTCTCGAAGTAGTCCAGCGGCGCGAAGGCGTCGGTGATCCGGCGGGTGTCCACGAGGACGGCCGCGCCCACCGCACCCTTGATGATCTCGTCCCACATGAACCAGAACCGGGTCTGGCCGGGCGTGCCGAAGAGGTACAGGATCAGGTCCTCGGCCATGGTGATCCGGCCGAAGTCCATGGCGACCGTGGTGGTCTGCTTCCCCGGCACCTTGGACGGGTCGTCGATGCCGACCCCGGCCGCGGTCATCACCGCCTCGGTCCTGAGCGGGGTGATCTCCGAGATCGCGCCGACCAGGGTCGTCTTGCCCACGCCGAAGCCGCCCGCGACCACGATCTTCGCGGAGATGATTCCCCGGCTCTGGCGGGCCCCGGCGGGGTCATAGCCTGCGAAGTCCACTTAGCACCCTTCCAAGGATTTCCATCCGCTCCTCGAACCCCTCGGCGGGAGCGGCAGTGTGTAGCGTCAGCAGGCTCTCGGCCACCATGTCGGCGACCAGCACCCGGGTGACGCCCAGCGGCATCCGGGTGTACGCGGCGATCTCGGCCAGCGACTGCGCCCGCCCCTCGCAGACGGTGGCGATGCGGTGCTTGTCGTGCCCCGCGAAGCGGGACTCCGCGACCTGGGTGGGGGTGGCCGACAGGACCGCCTCCAGGGCGATGTCCATCTGCGCCTCGGTCCGACCGCGGGTGACGGCGTACGGCCGTACCAGCGCGCCGCGCGGGTCCGCGCGCCGTTGGTCCATCCGCGATCACCTCCCTTTCCCGGCCGGGCCCTTGTGGCACCGGTCTCCTCATCCCTCGCCGACGCGGAGCCCGCGTCGCAACCCGGCTACGACCGCACGGCGTCCCGGGGCAGCGGCACCAGCGCCGCGCCGACCCGCTCGACCAGGAGCGCCATCTCGTAACCCACCTGCCCGACGTCGCAGCTACGGGCCGCCAGCACCGCCATCGACGATCCGTCGCTGATCGACATCAGGAAGAGGTAGCCGCTGTCCATCTCGATGACCGTCTGCAGCACACCGCCGGCGCTGAACATCCGGGCGGCGCCCTCGGTCAGGCTGACCACGCCCGAGGTGATCGCCGCGAGCTGGTCCGCCCGGTCCGCGGGCAGGTCCCGCGAGGAGGCGAGCAGCAGCCCGTCGGCGGACACCGCCACCACGTGGGCGATACCCGCCACGCTGTCGGCGAAGTTGGTGAGCAACCAACTCATGTCCTGCATGGCCGCTGGCCTGTTCATCGACTCGTCTCCTTGGTCGAGGTGCTGTTCTGGTCCGTTCCGGCCGCCCGGCCGCGCTGCACGCCGCGGTGGTAGGCCGACAACAGACCCCGTACTTCGTCGGGGGTGCGCCGGCTGCGGTCGCGGCCGCCCTGGGGCTCGATCCCGCCGGGCACGAGCTGCGCCTGCGGCACCCGCTTGGGCAGCCCGGACCGGGTGGTGCCGGCGGCGGCCGGCTCCGCGGCCCGGCTGGCCCGGGACCAGCCCTCGTCGGCCGCCGTCCGCCAGGCGTCCGCGTCCGTCGCGGGTGCCGCCGGCGGCGGATCCGCGACCGGCGCCGCGGCCGGTGTCGCGGCCGGTGTCGCGGGGGAAGCGTCCAGCGTCACGGGCCGCGCCGGGGCCGGGGCCGGCGGGGTGTACGACGGCGGCGGCTGCGCGGGCGGCGGGGTGGCCGTGCTGCCCGGCGTACGCGTGGGCAGCCGTGGCGGGCGCGACTCGCCCGTCGTCGGCCGGGCCGCGGCCGGCTGGCCGGCGGACGGCTGGGCCTGCGGCGGCTGGCTGAAGTCCGGGCGGGTGAAAATGGCGGTGGCGTCGTTGCCGTGCGAGCGGAACCACACCGCCTCCATCTCGCGGAAGATGGGCGCCTCGGCCGGCAGCTCGGCGCGCGGGGTGATCGGCGCGGCCGGGGTGATCGGCGCGGCCGGGGCGGTGGCAGCCAGGTTGGCCCCGAGGCCACGGCCCGCGCCTGCGCCGAATCCGCCCGCCGCGGCGGGCCCGGCCGGCAGCGGGGTGGTGGCCGGCTGGCCGGCGGTCGGGCCGGCCGGCAGCACCGGCGCGGCCGGCGCGGCGGCCTCCGCCGCGGGGACACGCTTGGGCAGCGGCTCGACCGCGGGGTAGGCGACGGTCGGCGTGCCGACCGAGACCCCACCGCCGGTGAAGGTCGGCTGGGCCGGCGTCGCCGGAGGAGCCGACGGCGTCCCGGTCAGGCCGCCGGCCTGCACCGGGGACGCGGCGTCCCGCGCCTGCTCGGGCGCCTGCCACGGCGCCGGCGCGGACCGCCACTGGTCGGTGAGGGTGGCGGTACGCCCCGTTCCGGCGAGCGGCTCGCCGAGACCGACAGGGGTGAGCGGCGTCTGCTCGACGGCGAGCGGCTGCCGGGGCCGGGTGATCTGCTGGTCGCGGCTGGGGAGCTGCGGCAGCACCACCGTCGCGGCGGGGAGCGTCACCTGGGCGACGGTGCCGCCCTCCACGTTGCGGCGCAGCTCCACCCGGATGCCGTAGCGGGAGGCGAGCCGACTGACCACGGCCAGACCCATCAGCCGGAACGCCGCGACGTCGACGCTCGGCGGGGCCGCCAGCCGGCGGTTCAGCGAGTCCAACTGGTCGTCGGTCAGGCCGAGGCCCCGGTCCTCCACCTGGATCAGCACGTAGTCCCGGATACGCCGGCCGTCGGCGACCACGGTCGTCGTCGGCGGCGAGAAGCGGGTGGCGTTGTCGAGCAGCTCGGCGACCAGCCGGACCACGTCGTTGACCGCGTGCGCGGCCACCGAGATGTCGGTGTCGACGGTGCCGAACTCGATCCGGTTGTAGAGCTCGACCTCGGACTGCGCGGCGCGCAGCACGTCCACCAGGAGGGCGTCGTCGCGGCGCGGCACGGCCGAGTCGGCGCCGGCCAGGACGAGCAGGTTCTCGTCGTTGCGGCGCATCCGGGTGGCGAGGTGGTCCAGCTCGAAGAGCTGCGCCAGCCGCTTCGGGTCCTCCTCGCCGCGCTCGATCGCGTCCAGCTCGCCGATCATCCGGTCGACCAGGGTCTGACTGCGCCGGGCCAGGTTGAGGAACATCGCCGAGACGCTGGTGCGCAGCGCGGCCTGCTCGGCGGCCACGCGGACCGCCTCGCGGTGCACGACGTTGAAGGCGAGCGCCACCTGCCCGACCTCGTCGCGGCTGTCGAGCCGGATCGGGTCGCGCACCTCCCGGACGATCTCGTCGACACCGCCGTCGCCGACGTTGCCGACGTTCTGGAGCCGCTTCACCGCGTCCGGCAGGTCGTGGTTGGCCACCGAGAGGGCGCCCTCCCGCAGCCGGCGCAGCGAGCGGTTGAGCGAACGGGCCAGCACCACGGCGAGGCTGACCGCGACGGCGAGCGTGAGCAGCACCAGCACCGACTCGACGACGGCCTGCCGGATGACGTCCGAGCGGGCCTGGTCGGCCTGGTCGAGCAGCCGGTCCTGGAGCCGGATCTCGGCCCACCGCATGAGGTCGTTGACCGCGCCGAAGGCGGCGGTGGCCTCCTGGGCGGTCACCAGCGGGCGCTGCCCGACCGAGCGGGTGATGTCGGCCGCGACCCGGTCGGCGAGGGTGACCGCGTCACCGGAGACGGTGCCGTCGACGAGGGCGCGCTGGGTCGGGTCGGCGGCCAGGGAGAAGGCGAGCAGCGCCTCCTGCTGGCTGGTCAGGGTGGCGACGAAGGAGGAGAACTGTTCCTCGTCGAGCGAGCCGGCGCTCAGCGCGGTGAAGGCGACCGACTGTTCCTCGGCGACGGCCGCCTTGGCGCGGGCGAACGCGGCGACCGCACGCCGGGCGTCGGCCAGCCGCTCCTCGCCGGGCAGCTGGGCGAGCCCGTCGCCGTACGCGACCAGGTCGGTGATGATGACCCCGTAGCGCAGCGCCGCCTCGGCGACCGCCATCTGCTGGCGGTCCAGCACCTTCTGCCGGGTGGCGGCCAGCGTCTCCAGGTGCTCGTCGATGGTGGCCAGCCGGTTCCGGACGGCGGCCGGCACCTCGCCGATCCGCCCGCGCTCCGCCCGGTAGGCGTCGATCCGCGCGTCGGTGCTACGCACCCGCAGGTTGTAGGCGTCGGCCTTCTGCTGCGGCGCGGCCAGGAAGGCGGACGCCGCCATCCGCTCGGCGTGCAGGTCCTGGGTCATCGCGGAGATGTCGATGGAGAGCGCGGTGACGGCCCGGGCCTGGGTCGCGTCCAGGGCGCCCTCGCCGACGGAGATGAGCCGGACGGTGGCCAGCGCGATCACCGCGGCGACCGGCACCACCAGGATCAGCGCGAGCTTGGAGCGGATCCGCGCGTCGCGCAGCCGGGGCATCCTACGGCGCTTCGACTGCTCGCTCTCGCCGCCGCCGCCGGGCAGGGTCGTCGGTCCGGTGCTCACGACATCGCCTCCGTCGTTTCTTCCACGCTTGCCCCGCCGACTCGCGCCCGGTGCAGCGGACTGCGCCACACGCGGCACGGCCGCGATTTCATCAGAAGCGATCCTGTTTGGGAAGCCGCAGTGGGGAAAGAAACGGTCGGAGGGCACGCATCCCGTGATCCGGTCAACTAATACCTTCAATTCTTCATGCCCGTGAACAGGGCATGTAACTCCAGAGTGGTCATCCGTGTCGGATTAGTGAGCGCCGGCAAACTTCTCGCGGCCCCACCATGTGGGATGCGCGTCCCGAAACGGCTCCGACGTGCGCGCTTGACCACAGGGCCCGGCGTTGGCAAGGTTTTGCAGGCTTCGCGCACACCGTACGGCAGACCGATACCGTTCCTCCACTGAGGACGGAAACAACCCGGCGGTGACCGGGCAGCGCCCCGGGCCGCATCTGGAGGACTGAGTTGAGCACCATCCGCTCCGCGACCGCCGCGGCGCTCGCATCGGCCGTGCTGGCCACCACGCTCACCGGCTGCCAGTTCGGCGCGGACGAGCAGGACACCAGTCCCATCGTCATCGCGGCGGACCTCGAACTCTCCGGCGCGGCGGCGACCGCCGGCAAGGCGTACCAGCGGGCGTTGGAACTGAAGATCGAGCAACTTAACTCCTCGGGCGCGCTGAACGGCCGGAGGATCGAACTCAAGGTGAAGGACAACCGGTCGGACCCGGCCGAGTCGTTGCGCAACATCGGTGACTTCAGCGCCGATTCGCAAGTCAGCGCGATCATCATGGGCGGCTGCAACGAATGCGCGGTCGGCGCCGTCCGGACCATCAACGAGAAGCGAATTCCCACCATTGCGCTCGCCTCGTCCGGCGCGGTGTCCAGCCCGATCGCCGACCGGCGGTACGTGTTCAAGCTCGCCCCCAACGCGGCCGACAGCGCCGCCGCCCTCGCCGTCGAGATGAGCCGCAAGGGCGTCAAGACGGCCGGCGTGCTGCACAGCGACGACGACTACGGGCGCGAGGGGCTGGCCGCGCTGCGCAGCGAGTTCGCGAAGAGCGGCATCAAGCCGCCGCGCGCGGAGTCGGTCAAGACCACCGACACCGAGGTCGGCGAGCAGGTCAAGGCGCTGACCGAGGACGAGCCGGACGCGCTGGTGGTGTGGACCTCGCCGGAGCAGGCGGCGCTCGCCGCCGCCGCGGCCCAGCAGGCCAAGTTCAAGGGATCGCTCTTCTTCGACGCGGCGGCCGCCGGCGACCTCTTCCTCGGCACCGCCGCCCGGGCGACCGAGCGGGCGACCATGGTCTTCACCCAGACCATGGTGATCGACGACGTCATCGCCACCACCCCGGCGAAGGCGGCCCGCCGGCAGTGGTTCCAGGACTACACCGCCCGCTTCGGCGGCTACAACGGCTCGTCCTCGTTCGCGGCCGACGCCGTGCAGCTCATCGCGGACGCCGAACTGCGCGCCGGCGGCGAGCCCGGCCGGGTGGACCGCGACGGCATCCGCGACGTGCTGGAGACGTCGCAGATGGACGGCCTGTCCGGCCCGATCCGGATGACGCCGGACAACCACTCCGGCCTGATGCCGCAGGCCCTGACCACCCTGGTCGCCCGCAACGGCCGGTGGCGCCTCGCGGGGTGAGGGTGGTGGGGCGGTGTGGCCCGCCGTACCGGCTCCGGGCGGTCAGGCTTGATGCCTGCGCCGGGTACGGCGGGCCACACACCTCGGCTGGTCTAGCGGGCCATCGGTCGACGTCCGGTCACCGGTCGAACGTGGGTCACCGGGCCGACGTGGTGGCCCGGACCCAGGGCAGCGCGAGCCGCTCGACCAGGGAGAGTGCGCTGTAGAGCAGGATGCTCATCAGCGCGATCAGCACGATCGCCGCCCAGGCGGTCGCGGTGTCGCCGATGCCGTTGTACTGCAGGATCTGGTAGCCCAGCCCCGGCTTGTCCGAGTAGAACTCCCCGATCACCGCGCCGATCGCCGCCAGCGGCATCGCCACCTTGAGGCCGACGAAGACCTGCGGCAGCGCGGCCGGGAAGCGCACCTTGCGGAACGCCTGCCACCACGACGCGTTCAGCGACCTGGCCAGCTCGGCCAGGTCCGCCGGGGTGGTGGTGAGACCCGTCGCGGTGGAGAGCACGATCGGGAAGAAGCACAGCAGGAACACCATGGTCAGGATGGGCTTCTCCCCCCAGCCGACCGAGACCACCAGCAGCGGGCCGAGGGCGATCTTCGGCACCGCGTTGACCGCCACGAGCAGCGGCGCGAACATCCGCTCGACGCGGCGGGACGCGGCCAGCGCCATCCCGATCAGCACCCCGGCGACCGCCGAGAGCAGGAAGCCGACCAGCGTCAGCAGGGTGGTCACCCCCAGCGCCGGCAGCAGCACGTCGGCCGACGCCGTCAACGATCCCCACACCGCCTGCGGCGGCGGCAGGGACGCCGGGTGCACCAGTTCCAGCACCGACGTGACCAGCCACCAGACGATCAGCGCGATCAGCGCGCCGAGCAGCGGCAGGCCGACCGCCGCCGGGCGTACGCCGGGTCGGCGGGCGGCCGCCGCAACCGGCGGCGTGGTGGGCGTCGCCACCCCGGGCGCGCCGGCCGGGGCGGTCTCTTCTCCCGCCTCGGTGGGGCCGGACCGGGTACCGGTCGTCTCCGTCACGGGTCCTCCTCTCCTGCCGGCCAGGGCCGGCACGCGGCGGGGGGGGGGGCGGGGGGGGGGGGGGGGGGGGGGGGCCCCCCCCCCCCGGGGGGGGGGGGGGGGGGGGGGGGGGGGGGGGGGGTTGGGGGGGGGGGGGGGGGGGGGGGGGGGGGGGGGGGGGGGGGGGGGGGGGGGGGGTCCCGGCGGCACCCGGCCTGGGCCCCCCCACCCGGCCCGGCCCGGCCCGCCCCGGGGGGGGGGCGCCCCCCCCCCCCCCCCGGGGGGGCCCCCCCCCCGCGGCACTGTCGGCGTCGATCAGGCCTTCGGCGCGAGGCTGAAGTCGATGATCTGGTCGGGGGTGATGTTCTGCTTGAGCTGGCCCGCGCCCTGCAGGATCGCGATGCTCTTGGCCACCCGGCCGCTGTCCAGCGTGCCGAGCTGGGTGCCGGAGTTGCTGGACCGCACGTAGCCGGCCATCAGCTGCAGCTCGGCGGCGGCGGCAGCCGGGTTGGCGGCGTCGACGTTCTTCTTCAGGATGTTGCCCGCCTCCTGCGGGTTGGTCAGCGCGTACTCGAGGCCCTTCATCAGGGCCTGCGTGAACCGCTTGACCATCTCCGGCTTCTCCTTGGCGATCTTCGAGGAGGTGATCAGCACGTTGCCGTAGAGGTCCTGCATCACGTTGCTGTAGGGCAGCAGGACCGCCTTCTTCTTGGTCACGGTCTCGATGGTCGGCTGGCCGACGACGAACTGGCCGATGCCGTCCACCGCGCCGGAGGCGAGCGTGCCCATCAGGGTCTGCGCCTCGCCGTTGACCCAGGTCACCTTGTTGGCGTCCACGCCGGCCATCCGGGCGTACGTCGGGAAGAGGTTGCGGACGACGGAGCCGGGGGTGTCGGCGAGCTTCTTGCCCTCCAGGTCCTTCGGCGACGCGATGCCCTTGCCCTCGACGGTCGCGATGGCGGCCATGGTGCGCTGCTGGATCGCGGCGACCGCGACGAAGTCCTTGGCCTGGCCGTTGCCGAGCTGGAGCAGACCGCCGGTGAGGTCGATCGGGCCGAAGTGGGCCTGACCGCCGACGATCGTCTGGATCACGCCGCCGGTGCCCTGGCCCGGCTTGATCTCGACGTCGAACCCGGCCTCCTTGAAGAAGCCCTTCTCCTTCGCGACCCAGGCGTAGGAGTCACGGCCGAAGTTGCCGAACGAGGTGAGGTAGGTCACCTTCTCCAGCGCCCCGCCGCTGCCACCCTTGGCGTCGTCGCCGGAGTCCGAACCGCTGCACGCGGAGACCAGGGCGAGGGCGGTGGCCAGCGCGGCCGCGGCGACCGTACGGGTCAGCCTTCTCATCAGTACACCATGTCCTTTCCGACCAGTACGGCTCGCCGCCGCCCGGTGGGGGTTGTCCGGCGGGCCGGCGGAGGGGTTGCCGGCTCCACCGTCGTGAGGGGATCCATCGCGGGCACAGCGTACGAGAAAACAACCTTTGCGGTGCCAGCCGTATCGTGTTGCGGTACGGACACAACTCGTGTCCGCCCGTGACGGCTCGTCGCCATCCACTGCGGATTGGCCAGGTGATCCACCCCGGACGATGCGACGTGTAGGCAGGCCGGCTACCCTGTGCCGCGACTGCTGATCACAGACTCAGGGAGGCCGCCGGAGATGATCCGCCTGTCCGGGGTGTCCCGCACCTTCGACGGCCGCAGTGGCCGGGTGGAGGCGCTGCGCGGCATCGACCTGCACGTCGCCGAGGGCGAGTTCGTGGCGGTCCTCGGCCGTTCCGGGTGCGGCAAGTCCACGCTGCTGCGCCTGATCGCCGGCCTCCTGCCGGTGTCCGACGGCGAGATCACCGTGGCCGGTACGCCGATCACCAGACCCCGCCGCGACATCGCCATGCTGTTCCAGCGGCCGGCCCTGCTCCCCTGGCGCACGGTGCTGGACAACGTCCTGCTCCCGGTGGAGATCTTCGGCTGGAAGCGGGCGAAGCACCGCGAGCGGGCCCGGCAGCTGCTGGACCTCGCCGGGCTGGGCGGCTTCGAGAAGCGGCTGCCGCACGAGCTCTCCGGCGGCATGCAGCAGCGGGTCTCGCTGTGCCGGTCGCTGATCGGCGAGCCCCGGGTGATGCTGATGGACGAGCCGTTCTCCGCGCTCGACGCGCTCACCCGCGAGGAACTCTCCGGCGAACTCCAGCGGGTGCACATGGAGTCCCAGGCCACCGTCGTCTTCGTCACCCACTCGATCGACGAGGCGGTGCTGCTGGCCGACCGGGTGGTCGTGCTCAGCCCCCGGCCCGGCCGGATCCGCAAGGTGGTCGACGTGGACATCCCCCGGCCGCGCACTCTCGGCCGCAACGCGCACCTGGCGGACGTCGCCCGGGTCAGCGCCGACCTGCACGAGCTCCTCATGGAGCGGGACCTGCCGGCGGCGGCCGGCGCTGAGGGACGATGAGCATGCGGGTCACCGTCTTCACGGAGCCGCACCGGGGCGCCAGCTACGACGACCAGCTCCGCTTCGCCCGGCTGGCCGAGGCCGGCGGGTTCGACGGCTTCTTCCGCGCCGACCACTACCAGGCGATGGGCGACGAGCCGGGGCTGCCCGGCCCGACCGACGCCTGGCTGACCCTGGCCGCGCTGGCCCGGGAGACCACCCGGATCCGGCTCGGCACCCTGGTCACGTCGGCGACCTTCCGGCTGCCCGGCCCGCTGGCGGTGATGGTGGCCCAGGTCGACCAGATGAGCGGCGGCCGGGTCGAGCTGGGCATCGGCGCCGGCTGGTACGAGCGGGAGCACACCTCCTACGGCATCCCGTTCCCCCGGATCGGCGAGCGCTTCGACCGGCTGGCCGAGCAGCTGGAGGTCATCACCGGGCTGTGGCGGACCCCGCCGGGCGAGACGTACAGCTTCACCGGCGACCACTACCGGCTGGTCGACGCCCCCGCGCTGCCGAAGCCCGTGCAGGTGCCCGGGCCGACGGTCATCGTCGGCGGACGCGGCCCGAAGCGCACCCCCGACCTCGCCGCCCGGTACGCCGACGAGTTCAACATGCCGTTCAAGACCGTCGAGGAGACCGCCGAGGCGTACGAGCGGGTGCGGGAGGCCTGCGACCGGGCCGGCCGGGCCGATTCCGGGCGCGACCCGCTGACGCTCTCCGCCGGGATCCTGGTCGCGATCGGCCGTACCGACGCCGAGGCGCAGCGCCGGGCCGCCCCGCTGCACGTCAAGAGCGCGCTGCCGCCGGAGGACCCGGTGGTCGGCTCGCCCGCGCAGCTCGTCGACCGGATCGGGGAGTTCGCCGCGATCGGTGCCACGCGGGTGCACCTTCGGCTGATCGACCTCGCGGACCTCGACCACCTGGAGCTCATCGCCGCCGAGGTGCTCCCTCGGCTGGACGCAACCCGGTGACCGACGCGCAGCTCTAACTCGACGGGACCACGATCGACGCCGACGAGCCGACCGGCGGGGTGGTCTACCGGGACCGGGCGCCGTGCACATGTTGACCAACGTCGGCGACACGACGTACCTGGCGCGGCTGGTCGAGCTGAAGTAACCGCTGGCTGGGCGGGCCGACCCCGCTCGCGGCGCGCCGGTGGCGACCTGCCCAACAGGTGCGTAACGTGCCGGACATGGCCTATCGGACCTGGGGCAGACTGCTGCTCACGGCGCTCGGGGTGAGCCTGCTGGCCGGGGCCGGTCAGCTCGGCGTCGCGTTCGGCTTCGGCATTGTCCGGCTCGCCGGCACCTTCACCGGCGCCACCGTCAACCAGTGGCCGGCCCAGCTCGTCTGGGCGGGCTGGTTCGCCGCCAGCGCCGCCGTGGTCGGCGCGGTGCTCACCGAACGCCTCGCCCGCCGGGACGGCATGGCGGCCGGCACCGGCCGCCACCTCGCCGTCGCCAGTGGTGCCGCGCTGGGCGCGACCGTCGTCGCGCCGCTCTGCATGCAGCCCGCCCGGGCCGCCGAACTCGTCGCGATGGACCCGGTCTGGGCCGTCGGCATCTGCGCCATCCTCGGCGCGCTGGCCGGCGCGGGCGCCGCACTCGCCGTCCTGCTCCGGCCGCCGGTGGGATGGAACATGGCGGCGGTCGCAGGCGCGGTCTGGCTGCTGGCGCTGCTGTCGACGGCACCGTCGGTCGCCTCGACCGGGCCGCTGCCCAGCGTACGGCTCGGGGTGCTGGAGCCGGCCTGGCTCGACGCCGGCGCGGCCCAGCGACTGGCCCTGGTGATCCTGCCCCTGGTGGCGCTGCTCGCCGGCGCGGCGACCGGCGGGCTGGCCCGGTGGCGCGGCCACCCGCCGCTGGTCAGCGGCACGATCGGGGTGGCAGGTCCGGTGCTGGTGGCGTTCGCCTACCTGACCGCCGGTCCGGGCGACGCGACCGACCGCTACCAGCTCACGCCGTACTACGGGGCGCTGTTCGCGGTGGCCGCCGGCGCGCTCGGTTCGGCCGCCGCCGCGCTGCTGCGCTGGCCGCTCGTCACGCGCACCGCCCCCGGCGGCGCCATCGAGCCGACCGACATCCTGCGCCCGCTGCCCGCCGGTCCCGCGCTGCCGCACGCCCCGGAGCCGGCCGCCGGGGCCGACGAGCCGGCGACGGTCGACCTGGCGGACGCCGGGCGCGTCGCCGCCGACCGGCCCGGGGATACGGACTCCGGCGGGACCGCCGGCGACGACGCCCCGCCGCCCCGGGCCGTCCCGGCGCACTGGGACTGGCCGGCCGACGGCGCCACCGTCCCGACGACACCCGCCGCCGCTCCGGCCCCGACTTCCGTCGCCCCGGACCGGGCCGCAGGATCGCCGCTCCCGGCGGTCACGGACGCGGCGGCCGTTGCCGGGTCGCCACCCCCGCTGGTCACGGACGCGACGCAGGCAGCCGAGTCACCGGAGACAACAAACGCCGCACCCTCCACCGGATCACCACCCCCGCCGGTCACGGACACTGCGCACCCGGCAACGGCCAAGGCTCCCCCGCCGCGATCGCCGGCCCCGACGGACGCCGCCGCCATACACCCAGCCGGATCACCAGCGGCAACGGACGCCGCGCACACTGCCGGATCACCGCCTTCGCCGGTCACGGACGCGGCGCACCCGGCAACGGATACGGCGCCTGCGCCCCGATCGCCGGCCCCGACGGTCGCCGACGCGGCACATCCGGCCAGGTCGCGGACGACAACGGATGCGGCGGCCTCTGCCGAGTCGCCAGCGGCGACGGATGCGGCGCGATCGGCCGAGTCGCCAGCGGCAACGGATGCGGCGCGATCGCCGGTACCGGCGGTTACGGACGTGACGGAAGCAGCCGGATCGCCGCCCCCGGTGGAGGCCGTGCCCGCCGCCAGGCAGGACCGCGCCGACGAGGGCGCCCAGGCCCGTACGGCTGCGGGCGAGCACCCACCGGTTACGGCCGAGGCCGCCGCGCCCCCCGCGCAGCCGGCCGTCCCGGCCGCCCCCAAGCCCCGCCGCACCCGCAAGCCCCGGTCGGCGAAACAGCCGGCGGCTGCGGCGACGAACAGCGCCGACCCGACGCCTGCGGTCATCGACTCCCCCGCCGATCCGGCTCCCGCACCGGCGACACCGCGCGCCGAGGCTGCTGGGGCCGCGGCACCGACCACCGCTGCGGCGGGGACAGGGTCCGCCGGGGCCGACACAACCGCCCAGACGGCGAGCAGTGCCGCCGGACCGGCCCCGACCACCGAGGTGGGTCCGGCCACCGATGTCGGTCCGACCAGCGAACTCGGTCCGGCCAACGAAGTCGGTCCGACCAGCGAACTCGATCCCACCACCGAAGTCGGCCCGGCCACCGAACCCGGTCCGACCAGCGAGCTCGGTCCCACCACCGAAGTCGGTCCGGCCGACGAAGCGGAGCGGATCGACGAAGCGGAGCGGATCGACGGAGCCGCCCCGACCGCCGGGGCCGCCGACCTGTTCGGCACGACGTCCGGGGCCAACTCCCACGAGCCGGACGCCAGCGATCCGCGCGCGGTGCCACTCTTCCCGGCCGACGAGCCGGCGACCGGTCGGGCCGGCGAGCCGGATCGGACGTTCCGGCCGCCCTGGCAGTCCGGACCGGCGTGGCCGACAGCGCCCCGGGTCAGGCCCGACGACGCCCTCGACGCGCCCCGCCCGGCCGCGGAGCCCACGCCCGAGCCGGCGCCCCGGCCCCGGCACCGGGCCCCGCTGCCCGACCTGGCCCGGGCGGCGAACTGGGACGCCCTCGCCACCGCGCGACCCGGGGGCCCCGCGCCGACGCCGGCGCCGGCAGGCGCCGCGTCGGGGAACGGGACCGCTGCCGCCGAGGCACCCGGGACGCCGGCCGACGGCGAGGCGTCGGGCGGCCCGGCCGAGCAGGCCGGGGGCCGGACCCGTGGTCGGCTGGGGCTGTTCCGGCGCAACCGGTCCCGGGCCGAGGACGCTCCGGCGGACCGGGAGCCCGAGCCGCTGACGGCACAGGACGAGGAGTACGTGGACTGGGTCGCCGGCCTGAGCGGTCCGACCGCGGACAACGAGCCCGGGCAGGAGAGCGGTCGGCGGTCGTTGCGGTCCACCGGCCGCCACCATCGCGACTGACCGGACCCAGCCCGAGCGGCGGCCCGTCGACCTTCGATCGGGCGCTGGTCTTCGGCGGCATGATGTCGATCGCGTACCCAACCCCGTAGACGGACCTGCCCGGGTAGGCCGTCTCC